>NZ_JACADQ010000007.1 GCF_016106015.1 Neoroseomonas rubea | reverse complement strand
GGGCGGTGATCGGCGCGGCGCGCGCGGCCGATGTGGCGGCGCTGCTGCGGGACGCCGCGCGGGCGGAGATCCTGCCGCGCTTCCGCCGGCTCGCGCAGGGCGCCGTGCGCGCGAAGTCCGGCCCGCTCGACCTCGTCACCGACGCGGACGAAGCGGCGGAGCGGATCATCGAGGCCGGCCTCGCGCGGCTGTTCCCCGGCTGCGTCGTGGTGGGGGAGGAAGCCGCCGCGGCCGACCCCGCTGTGATCGACCGCCTTGCCGGCGCGGACCTGGCCTTCGTGGTCGATCCGGTGGACGGCACGGCCAATTTCGCCGCCGGCACGCCGTTGTTCGGCTGCATGGCGGCAGCGGTGGTGCGCGGGGAAGTCGTGGCGGGCTGGATCCACGATCCGCTCGGTGACGACACGGCGATCGCCCTGCGCGGGGAAGGCGCCTGGATCGCCGATGGGGAGGGCCGGCACATGGCCGACCTTCGCGTTGCCGCGCCTGCGCCGGTCGAGCGCATGGTCGCCGCGATTTCCTGGACCTATCTCAAGGAGCCCCTGCGCAGCCGAGTCGCATCGCGCCTGCCGCGGCTGGCCGGCATCGTCGGCTTCCGCTGCGCGGCGCACGAATACCGGCTGACGGCGGGCGGGCATGCCCATGCGCAGCTCTACAACCGCCTGATGCCCTGGGACCATCTGCCCGGCTGGCTGCTGCACCGGGAAGCGGGCGGTTATTCCGCGCGCTTCGACGGCAGCGACTACCTGCCGACGCACAAGGATGGCGGGCTGATCTGCGCGCCGGACCGCGCATCCTGGGACGCGCTGCGCGCGAGCCTGCTCGACCCGTGAGCGATCCGGACGAGGATGATGGGGATGAAGGCCCGCCGGGCCTTCCGCCCGGCACGCCCTTCTACATGACCCCCGCCGGGGCGGCCGCGCTGCGTGAGGAAATCCGCCGGCTGTGGGAGGAGGAGCGGCCCAAGGTGGTCGAGGTCGTCTCCTGGGCCGCCTCGCTGGGCGACCGCTCGGAGAATGCCGACTACCAGTACGGCAAGCGGCGCCTGCGGCAGATCGACGGGCGCGTGCGCTTCCTGCGCAAGCGGCTGGACCGCGTGCAGGTGGTCGACCCGGCGGCGCAGTCCAGGCGCGACCAGGTCTTCTTCGGCGCGACCGTCACCTATGCGCGACTGTCCGACGATGCCGAGGTGACGATCCGTATCGTCGGCGTGGACGAGGCCGATGCCGATCGCGGCGATGTCTCCTGGGTCGCTCCGGTCGCGCGCGCGCTGCTCGGCGCGAAGGTAGGCGATGTGCGGAAGCTCCGCCTGCCCTCGGGGCCGGAGGAGATCGAGGTGGTGGCGATCGCCTATCCGCCCGGCTGATCGCCGCCATCACGCCCGGCCCATGGCGCACGGCACCAGGCGGCCCGACATGTGGGACAGCCAGGAGGCGACCCCATGTCCACCCTCGACGAGACCGATCCAACCTGCCCGTCCGCCCCGCCGGGCATCGAGACCGTGATCGTGCCGCGCGCGCACGACATCGGCGGCTTCGAGGTGCGCCGCGCCCTGCCGGCCCGCGAACGCCAGATGGTCGGGCCCTTCATCTTCTTCGACCAGATGGGGCCGGGGGAATTCCTAACCGGGCAGGGGCTCGATGTCCGCCCGCACCCGCATATCGGGCTGTCCACCGTCACCTATCTGTTCGAGGGCGAGATCTTCCATCGCGACAGCCTCGGTTCCGCCCAGCCGATCCGGCCCGGGGAACTGAACTGGATGACGGCGGGGCAGGGGATCGTCCATTCAGAACGCACGGATGCGGCGTTGCGCGACCGGCCGCGTCGGATGTTCGGCATCCAGTCCTGGGTGGCGCTTCCCAAGGGGATGGAAGACACCGCCCCCGCCTTCGCCCATCACGGCGCCGAGGCACTGCCCTTCGTCTCCGACGCCGGCGTGACGCTGCGCCTCGTCGCCGGCGAAGCCTGGGGGCTGCGTGCCCCGGTCGAGACCGCCTCGCCGCTGTTCTACGCCGATGCCGTGCTGGCTCCGGGCGCACGGCTGCCGCTGCCGGCACAGCATGAGGAACGCGGCGCCTATGTCGTGCAGGGGGCAGTGACCGTGGCGGGCAGCGTCTTCGAGGCCGGGCGGATGCTGGTCTTCCGCGCCGGCGACGCGCTGGCGCTGGAAGCCGGCCCCTTGGGCGCGCGGCTGCTGATGCTCGGCGGGGCGGTGATGGACGGGCCGCGCTACATGTACTGGAACTTCGTCGCGTCTTCCCGGGAACGGCTGGAGCAGGCCAAGGCGGACTGGGCAGCCGGCCGCTTCGCGAAGGTGCCGGGGGACGAGGCCGAGTTCATCCCCCTGCCGGAAGGCCGCGTGACGGTGCGGGCGGAGACGCGGCCGGGCTGATCCCGTTCCGGCGCGCTACCGCCAGTCGAGTGCGAAGACCGCTGTCTGGTCCGCGCCATTCCTGTTGCAGCGTGCACCGATGAAGGGCGCGCCCGGCGCGTTGATGGCGCGCACCGCGCCGGCGAAGGGGCTGCAGGCAAGGCGCGCTGCGAGTTGCCGCTCCGTCTCCGAAAGGCCCGGCGCGCCGGCCGGCCAGGCTTCCCGCAGCAGGCGCCGGGCTTCGGCCGCATGGCCGGAATAGATCAGGCAGGCGGCGAGGCGCGCCGCTTCCACGCCGGGATGAGGCGCCTCCCCACCGCGGGTGCTCCAGTCCCGGGCGCGGAGCGCGGCGGTCGCGGCCTCGGGGCTCGCATACGTCGTGACGTGCTGCTCGGGCGGCGGCATGTCCTCCGGCGCGGCGGTCTCGACGCAGGCGGTGCCGAGCGCCGCGGCAACGGGCCGGCGCATCGCGGCCCGGTCCGGTTCCAACGCCCGTCCGCTCCAGCGGAGCGGCACGGAAGGGTGAAGGTTGGCGGCGCGGCTCGCCGGCGCCTCCCAGAAATCGAACCCGGCATCGGCGAGGACGATCCCGTCATGCCCCGGCGGCGCCAGGCGCAGCACATCGGGCTCGCGCTTGCCGAGGGGGAGGGAGGCGATATGCGCAAGCCCGCCCGCCCCCCGGCGGAACAGGTGCAGCGTCCAGCAGCAATAGGCCCCGCCGCTCCAGCCGGTGATGCCGATGGCGCTCTGCCCGCCGCCGATCGGGATGGGGGCGCCATCCCGGAAGGGCTCGAAGCGCTGGTCACGGGATTGCCACAGGGTCTGGCCACCGCGCTGGAGGCGCAGCGCCTCCCCCATGCCGGCGGGGGCAGCCACGAGGCGCCCTGCCGCGCCGGCGTCGTGCAGGGTACGGCGCGGCTGGGCCGATGCCTCGCCCAGCGAGAAAAAACAGAAAATCAGGGCAATCAGAAGCGAACGCAGCATGGTGCCTCAATCCCTGCTGGCCGCCTTCCGCTTGGCTTCGCCCCAGAGCGCCTCCATGCGATCCAGATCGACATCTGCAGGTGTTTTTCCTTCATTTTTAAGTGATTGCTCGATAAAATGAAAGCGTCGCTCGAACTTTCGGTTGGCCCCGCGCAGGCAGTCCTCCGGGTCGAGGTCCAGCTTGCGCGCGAGGTTCGCCAGGACGAAGAGCAGGTCACCGACCTCATCCTTCACCCTTTCGCGATCGACCGGCTCCGAACCGTTTCGCATCTCGGCACGTAGCTCAGCGGCCTCCTCCTCCAGCTTGTCGAGCACCGCCGCGGCGTCGGGCCAGTCGAAGCCGACCCGGGCGGCGCGCCGCGTTAGCTTGGCCGCGCGGGTCAGCGCGGGCAGGCCGGTCGGGATGCCGGCCAGCGTCCCGGTCTCGGCCCGCGCGGCGCGCTCGGCTGCCTTCTGTACCTCCCACGCCGCGACCTGGGCGGCCTCGGTCCGCGCCTCGGCTTCCCCGAACACGTGGGGGTGGCGGCGGACCATCTTCTCCGAGATCACCGCGGCCACGTCGGCGAAGGCGAACCAGCCGCGCTCCTCGGCCATGCGCGCGTGGTAGACGGTCTGGAACAGCAGGTCGCCCAGCTCGTCGAGTAGCGTCGCGGGCGAACCACGCGCGATGGCGTCCTCGACCTCATACGCTTCCTCGATCGTGTAGGGGGCGATGGTAGAAAAATCCTGGACCTGGTCCCAGGGGCAGCCGGTCTCCGGATGCCGCAGCCGGGCCATGATGTCGATCAGATGGGCGATGGCTTCGCGCGGGTCGGGCATGGCTGGTCCTGACGGGTGGCGCGCCTGTCGTCCCGCGCCGGGCTGTGGCTGGCAAGCCCCGTTGCGCCGCGCGCCATCCCTGCCGAGACTGTCCGCGCCTGAAGGAAGCCCGCCGCCATGACCAAGCACCGCGCCGTCTGCGCCCATGACTGCCCCGACATGTGCTCCCTGGTCGTCGAGGTCGAGGCCGGCCAGGTGGTGCGTATCCAGGGCGACCCGGAGGAGGCCTACACTGCGGGCTTCGCCTGCGCGAAGGTCACCCGCGATGTCGAGGTCGTGCACGCCCCCGACCGGCTGCGCACGCCGCTCCGCCGCACCGGGCCCAAGGGCAGCGGGCAGTTCGCGCCCATCACATGGGATGCGGCGCTGGACGAGATCACGGCCCGCTGGAAGGCCATCATCGCGGCGGATGGGGCGGAGGCGATCCTCGGCTACGCCTATTCCGCCCATCAGGGGCATATGAACCGGCGGCTGGTCTCGGGGCTGTTCCATGCGCTCGGCACGTCCCGCCTCATGGCCGGGACGGTCTGCGACACCTGCTGCGAGACGGCCTGGGACATGACGCTCGGCCCGGTCGGCGGTACCGACCCGGAAAGCATCGTCCATTCGGACCTGGTCATCGCCTGGGGCTGCGACCTGATGGCGGTGAACGTCCATGTCTGGGCGCTGCTCGAGAAGGTGCGCAAGACGGGGGTGAAGCTTATCGTCATCGACCCGCGGCGCAGCCAGACAGCGGCGCGGGCCGACTGGCACCTGCCCATTCGCATCGGCACGGATGCCGCGCTCGCCTGCGGCATCGCCCATATCCTGCTGCGGGACGGGAAGATCGACCGCGCCTATGTCGATGCCCATACCCTCGGCTTCGACCGCTGGGCGGCCGAGATCCTGCCCGGCTTCCCGCCCGCCCGCGTGGCGCGGATCACGGGCTTGGCCGAGGCCGATATCGAGCGGCTGGCCGCGATGTACGGCGCGGCGAAGACCTCCCTGATCCGGCTCGGGGAGGGCATGACGCGCCTCGCCAAGGGCGGCCAAGCGCTTCGGGCCGTCGCAACGCTGCCAGCGCTGACCGGGGCCTATGGGCGGGAAGGGGGCGGGGCGCTGCTGCTCGCCGCGGCGTCGATGGACTTCCAGTTCCAGGTGCTGGGCAAGCCCTCCGGCCCCGCCACCGCGCGCATGGTGAACCACCTGGCGCTGGGCGAGGCGCTGGAGGAGATGCACGACCCACCGATCCGCTCCCTGTTCATCGCCGCCAACAACCCGGCCGTGACCAACCCCGACGTGGCCCGTTTGCGCCGGGCCTTGGCGCGGGAGGACCTGTTCACCGTCGTCCACGACCCCTTCATGACCGACACGGCGCGCTTCGCCGATATCGTGCTGCCCGCGACCACCTACCTGGAGACAGAGGATTTCTACCGTTCCTACGGCACCTACCGGATGCAGTACGCCGAGGCCGCCATTTTGCCGCAGCATGAGGCGCGGTCGAACTTCCACCTGGCGCAGGAGCTCGGCCGGCGGATGGGGCTGACCGATCCGGTCTTTTCCTTGAAGCCCAAGGACATCGTCCCCCTCCTGTTCAAGGGCGCGACCGGCATGGTGGGGGAGGTCGATCCCGCCCGCGTGTTCGAGGGGCCCTACAAATTCACCCCGCCCGCGGCGCAGGAGTTCCGCACGCCGTCCGGGCGGCTCGAGATCTATTCGGAGACGTTGGCGAAGCAGGGCATCCCGCCTCTGCCGATCTGGGAGGAAGACCCGGTCGAGGCCGCGGACGCCGCCCGCTGGCCGCTCCGCCTGCTGACGGCGCCGGGCTATTTCCAGGCGCACACGGCCTATGCGGCCTCGCCCTTCCTGCGCAAGCGGGAAGGGGCGCCCTGCGCGATCCTCCACCCGGCTGAGGCGGCCAAGCGCGGCCTGTCCGACGGGCAGAAGGTAAGGCTTTTCAACGATCTGGGGGAGGTGGGGCTGGTGCTGAAGGTCAGCGACGAGGTTCAGCCGGGCGTTTGCCTGGTGCCCGGCCAGCGGCCGGATGCCGAGGCAGTGTCGGGCACGGTCAACATGCTCTGCGACATGCGCCGGACCGATATGGGGGAGGGCGCCTGCTACCAGTCCACCTTCCTCGACATCGTCGCCTGGGGTGAGGAGCGCGCGGCATGACCGACCTCGCGACCCTTCCTGCCACCGCGCAGGCCGAGCTGGTGCGGACGCGCCGCGCCTCCCCGGTCGAGGTGACGCGCGCCGTGCTCGCCCGGATCGAGGCCTGGGAGCCGCGGCTGAACGCCTTCGCCGCGCTGGATGCCGAGGGTGCCATGGCCGCTGCGCGGAAGGCGGAGGCGGCGGTGATGGCCGGCGCGCCGCTCGGCCCGCTGCATGGCGTACCCGCCACCATCAAGGACATCACGGCGGTCGCCGGCCTGCCGACGCGGCGCGGGTCCCGCCTGAGCGATCCCACACCTGTCGGGCATGACGCGCCGCTCGTCGCCCGGCTGAAGGCGGCCGGGGCGATCATCCTCGGCAAGACCACCTCGACCGAATATGGCTGGACTGCCGTCAGCAGCAGCCCGCTGACGGGGCACACGCATAATCCATGGAAACATGGAGTTACGGCGGGGGGCTCGTCTTCTGGTGCAGCCGCGTTGGCCGGCGCGGGGTGCGGGGCGCTGCACCTCGGGACCGATGGCGCGGGCTCCATCCGCCTGCCGGCACATTTCTGCGGCGTCGTCGGTCACAAGCCGACCTTCGGGCTGGTGCCCTATGCGCCCGTTACCAACAACCAGTCGCTCTCTCATGCCGGGCCGATCACCCGGAGCGTCGCCGATGCTGCGCTCATGCTGGAAGTGATGGCGGGGCTGCATCCCGCGGATCATACGACATTACCGGGCGGATTCCGGGCCGCCGAGGTTGGGGCTCCGGACCTGCGCGGCCTGCGCATCGCCTACAGCCCCGACCTCGGCCATGCCCGCGTCGATCCGGATGTCGCCGCCGCCGTCCGCGCCGCCCTGCCTGCGTTCGAGGCCGCCGGCGCTCGCGTGGAAGAAGTCACGCCGCCCTGGGGCCCAAAAGGGCCGGCGCTGGAACGCGGCCTCTGGGGCATCGCCATGCTGCCCTTCCTGGAAACCGACCCGGAACGACGCGCGCAGCAGGACCCGGGCCTCGCCGCCTGCCTGGCCGAATACGAGGGCATGACCCTGCGCGAGGCGATCACGGCCCAGGGCCAGCGCATCGCCTACGCAGCCGAGATCGGACAGTGGTTCGCCCAGGGCTGGGATCTTCTCGTGACCCCCGCAGCCTCCGTCGCCGCCTTCGAGGTCGGGCGCCAGCGGCCGGCCCATTGGCCGGACCATGCGTGGGACTGGCTGGTCTGGGCGGAGTTTTCGTACCCCTTCGACCTGTCCCACGGCGCGGCCGTGTCCGTGCCTTGCGGGCGGGACGGGCAGGGGCTGCCGATCGGGCTGCAGATCGCCGGGCCGCGCTGCGCGGATGCGCTGGTGCTGCGCGCGGCGGCGGCGTTCCTCGCGGAGCAGCCGCTCATTCCAAGCTTCGCGGCGTAAGGCCAAGCGCAGTTGCGACCGGACGGGCGCTGCCCCTCCGGGCCACCCCGCCAGAGGCCGAAAGGCCTCTGGACACCATCACCGCGCGACCCGCGCAGGCCTGAATGAATGCCGCATAAGGTATATTATGGAAAATACTGCCTAGCCCGGATGGGGCGCCGGACCGGCCGTGTCGTGTCGCGCCGTCAGCCCCGCCGCGGCGCCCTAGCGGGTTGCGACACTGCGCGGGCGCCGATGGACGCTGACGAGGCAATCGGCATGCCCCTCGTGGTAGGCCGGCACGTCGCGGAACGCCATGTTCACCACCACCATGTTCGGCAGCGCGCCCTGCACGGCAGGCAAGCCTCGCTCATTGATGTGGCGGCGCATGCTGTGGCCGCTGGCCAGGCAGTTCCACGCCCCGCCATCGGCACCACCATCGAAATGCGCCACGTCATGGGCCGGTTGGCGCCCCGGCCTCCGCGTCACCAGGCTGGGTGCCACCGGGCTGCTCGCCGCCGGTTCCCGCGAAACGGTGACGATGGGCTGCGCAGGCGGCCGCACCTGCTGGGGAGTGCCTGAACTGTTCGGCCGGGGCCGCTGGATGGTGCCCGGGGTCCCACCGCCCCCTGGCTGCGGCGGCTGGAGACCCGGCTGCAACGCTGGAACGAGGACCGGCTGGACCAGCATCGGCAACGGGATCGCATAGGCAGTCGGGGGCTGCGGCGGCCTCCCACCACCCCGAAGCGGCGGCACCAGTTGCGGCACCATTGGCGGCGTCTGGACCGTCGGCGTGAGCGCGGGGATCGGATAGCCCGTCCCGCCGGACGTCGGCAGCGGCGGCACCAGTTGCGGCACCACTGGCGGCGTCTGGACCGTCGGTGTGAGCGTGGGGACCGGATAGCCCATCCCGCCGGAGGTCGGCAGCGGCGGCACCAGTTGCGGCACCACTGGCGGCGTCTGGACCGTCGGTGTGAGCGTGGGGACCGGATAGCCCGTCCCGCCCGAGGTCGGCAGCGGCGGCACGAGCATCGGGTGCGGCACGGACTGCGGAATGGGCTGCGGAATCGCCTGCGGCACCTGTGACGGGACAAGGTTCGGCGTCTGCGGTGGCACCAACATCGGCTGCGGAACGCGCTGCGGGATCGCCTGCGGAACCTGCTGCGGAATCGCCTGCGGTACCCGCGGCGGGACAAGGCTCGGCGTCTGGGGCGGCACCATCATCGGCTGCGGAACGCGCTGCGGCCCAGCCTGCGGCTGAACAAGGACCGGCTGCGGCACCGGGGTGGTCGTCACCGGGCCCGGCTGCTGGGTGATCGGCGCATGGATCACGGGAGGAAGCTGGGTCGGCGGCGGCTGCTGCGTGACCGTCGGCACCGTCTGGTGGGTCTGGCCGGTTCCCGGCAAAGGCCCCTGTTGTGCATTGTTGCAATGCGGGTTGTTGGTGCCGTTGCACCACCCGAACTGTTGCGCCCCCCACGCCGGCGCGACAGCGCACAGCCCGATCAGGATCAGGGGAGCGGCTGACAGACGCGTGCTGCGCATGTGGATCACCAGGTCTTTGTGAGGCGGATATAGGCCGCCGGGCTCAGGTAGGAATCGCGGCCATCCTCGCTCAGCGGAAGGCCGACCCAGCCGGACAGGACGAAGTTCTCGGCCAGGAAGAGCCGCGCCGCGACGCCGGTGGAGGCAAGGACCTTGCTCGAATATCCGACGCGCTGTGAGGCGGCGTTTCCACTGGGCATCACGGGGAGGTCGTTGTTGCGCTGGACGATGCCCGCATCGAAGAAGACGGACGGCATGATCGCCTGCAGCAAACTGCCCTCCACCGCGAAGTACCGGCTGAGTTCCACCGAGCCCATCGCACCGCTGTCGCCCGTCAGCGTCGCGATGTTGTAGCCGCGCATCCGGTCCCGGTCACCGAGGTAGAACCGTTCCGTCTCCGGCAGGGAGGATGAGGTCGCCTGCGCATAGCCCTCGATCCGCAGCGCCAGCCCGTCATCGATCCGCCGTAGCGGCACCACGACGCCGCCGACCGCCCGGACATGCCAGAAGGTGGAATCAACAAAGGGGCTGCGGGTGCTGTCCGCCGAGCCGAGGGTGGCGGACACCCCTGCCCTCACCGTCGCGAAGGAATCCTCGACATTGGTGTAGTAGGCCATCAGCCGCCCGGCGCTCGACCGGTCCCGCCCCACGGCGCTGTCGCCGTAGTCGATCTCCCCATAGGCGTATTCGGCGAACACATAGAGGAACTGATGGATGTCGCGCACCACCGGGTGGCCGACCAGCGCGACGGCGCTGATGCCGCGCGACTGGCGCCGGTCCGTCAGGTTCCCCTCCACGTCGCGGCCATAGACGGTGTTCGCGCCGAAGACCTCGACATAGGTGCCGGCATCGCCCACGGGGAAACGGTAGAAGCCGGCAAAGTTGAAGCCGGCGCCGCTCCAGTCGGTCTCGCCGCTGCCGCCGACGATAACGCGGGCCATGTCGCCGGCCATCAGGCCGGAATAGAGTTCGGCGCTGAGATAGGCATTGCCCGACTGCTGCCGCGGGGTGTTGTCCACCATGGCGCTGACGCGCCAGCGCCGCGCCGTCGCGTGGACGACAAGGACATTCTGGTTGTTCGCCGGATCGATGCGGAACTCGGCGCGCAACTGGACGCCGGAAAGGTCGCCGGCGAGCATCAGGGAGCGCTCGAAATCCGCCATGCGCAGCGGCGCGCCGGTCAGGATCGGGCGGAAATAGTCAGCGATGCGCTGCCCGATACGCTCCTCGACGCCGAGCACCTCGATCCGCCGTAGCCCGCCCTCGTCGATTTCGATATGCGAATGGCCGGTCGCCGGGTCGAAGACCGGCGTCGCGCTGGCGAGGAAATAGTCGTCTTCCCGGTACAGCCGCTCGATCGCCGCGGCGAGCGCAGGAAGCGTGACCTGACCCTGCTGCTGCTGGACGAGGCCGCCGGCGAAGGCGAGCAGCGTGGCGGTGTCGTATAGCGTGTTGCCGTGCAGTTCGAGCGAGTTGACCTGCACCTGCTGCGCCGGTGCAACGCGGCCGGCCTGCCGCACCTGCGCGTCTGCGGGCAAGGCCCAAGTGGTCAGGCCCAGCATGATGCCCATAGAACCAAGCGTCGCAATCAGCCGCATCAATGCCTCGTCTCGCGGAGGGCAAGCAGAAGTCCGCAGACAAACTGCACGCTTGCTTATTGCTATATCACAACAACTTGATGAAACCAACCGGCAGCATCGTACCTTGACGCGCGAGGAGCCTAAACTTCCTCCACCTGCGAAACCCCGGGCACCACCTTCATCGCCTGCATCAACCGCGGCCCGACATTGAAGCCGCCTGGCAGGGCGAGTTCGACCTCCTGCCCCGGCCCGGTGCGTGGCACCAGCACCACGCGGCCGCGCCCACGGCCTTCGCGTTCCAGCAGGACGCGGATCGGCTCGATCGCCGAGATCTCGTCGAGCCACAGCCGGATCCCGCCCGCGACGCCGGACGCGGCCTTCTCCAGGCTCTCGACGTCGTTCGCGGTCAGGCGCAGCGCCTCGCCCTCCATCCGCGCCTCGGCCGTCACCAGCACGGCCTTGCCTTCCACCAGCAGGTCGCGCGACCGGTTCAGCACTTCGGAAAAGCAGGTCACCTCGAAGGATCCCTGGGTGTCCGACAGCCTCACCCAGGCCATCCGGCTGCCGGTCTTGGTCGTGCGTTCCTTCGCGTTCACCACCGTGCCGGCGAGCTTGAGCCGCGCGGACCCGGACCGCGCACGGTCCGGGATCTGCGCGGAGGGGGTGACGCCCAGGCGCTGAAGCGCCCTGCGGTAGGTGTCGAGCGGATGGGCCGAGAGGTGGAAGCCGACCGCCTCGGCCTCATGCGTCAGCCGTTCCAGCAGCGGCCAGTCCGGGACATCCGGCAGGCGCAGCGGTTCGTTTCGTTGCGCATCCGCCCCGAACAGGCCGATCTGGTTGCTGCCGCGCTCCTCGGCACTCGCCTGCGCGCGGCGCAGGATCGTCTCGGCCCCGGCCATCACCTTGGCGCGGTTCTTCTCAAGGCACTCGAAAGCGCCGGCGCGGGCCAGGTTCTCGATCTGCATCTTGTTGAGCAGCCGTGGCTCGACCCGCGCGGCGAATTCGGCGAGCGAGGCAAAGGCCTGGCCACCGCGGGCAGCGACGAGGTCCTTCATCGCTGCCTCCCCCACCCGCTTCACTGCGGCCAGCGCGAAGCGGATGGCGGGCTTGCCCTCCGCCGTCTCCTCCACCCGGAAATCGGCGCCGGAGCGGTTGATGTCCGGCGGCAGCACGGGAATGCCGACGCGCGCGGCCTCCTGCATGTGGCCCGCGAGCTTGTCGGTGTTCGACAGGTCGAGCGTCATCGACGCGGCCAGGAAGGCGACCGGATGGTTCGCCTTGAGCCAGGCCGTCTGGTAGGAGACCAGCGCATACGCCGCCGCGTGGCTCTTGTTGAAGCCGTAGTCGGCGAAGCGCTCCATCAGGTCGAAGATCTCGCCGGCCTTGGCAGCCTCGACCCCGCGGGCGGTCGCCCCCTCGCAGAAGATGGCGCGCTGCTTTTCCATCTCGGCACGGATCTTCTTGCCCATCGCGCGGCGCAGAAGGTCGGCGGCACCGAGCGAATAGCCGGCCAGGTCCTGCGCGATCTGCATCACCTGTTCCTGGTAGACCATGATGCCGTAGGTCTCGGCCAGGATGTGGTGGATCGCCGGATGCGGGGATTCCCAGGGCTCGCCGGCCTTGCGCTGGCAATAGGCCGGGATGTTCGCCATCGGGCCGGGACGATAGAGCGCCACGGCCGCGACCAGGTCCTCGAACCGGCTCGCGCGCATCTGCCGCAGGCAGTCGCGCATCCCCTGCCCTTCGAACTGGAACACCCCCGCCGCGTCGCCCTTCGCGAGCATGGCGTAGGTCTTGGGGTCATCCAGCGGAATCGCCGCGATGTCGACCTCGATCCCCTGGGATTTGAGGATGGCGAGCGCACGCTCGATCACAGTCAGCGTCTTGAGGCCGAGGAAGTCGAACTTCACCAGCGATGCTGCTTCCGCGTACTTCATCGAGTACTGCGTCACCAGCATCTCGGAGCGCGGGTCGCGATAGAGCGGCACGATCTCGACCAGCGGCTTGCGCCCGATGACGACGCCAGCGGCGTGGGTCGAGGCATTGCGGTACAGCCCCTCGACCTGCTGCGCGATGTCGAGCAGGCGCGCCACCTGTTCGTCGGAATCCCGCATCTCCTGCAGGCGCGGCTCGCCCGCGATCGCCTCGGCGAGCCCGACCGGCTTGGCGGGGTTGAACGGAATCAGGGACGCGATCTTGTCCACCTGGCCATAGGGCATGCCGAGCACGCGCCCCACGTCGCGCACGGCTGCCTTCGCCTGCAGCTTGCCGAAGGTGATGATCTGCGCGACGCGGTCCGCGCCGTATTCGTTCACGACGTAGCGGATCACCTCGTCGCGCCGGTCCTGGCAGAAATCGATGTCGAAGTCCGGCATCGACACGCGCTCGGGGTTCAGGAAGCGCTCGAAGAGCAGCCCGAAGCGCAGCGGATCGAGGTCGGTGATCAGCAGCGCCCACGCGGCGACCGACCCTGCGCCCGATCCGCGCCCCGGCCCGACCGGAATGGGCGGCGTCTGCGCCTTGGCCCACTGGATGAAGTCCGCGACGATCAGGAAGTAGCCCGAGAAGCCCATCTTCTCGATGACCGAGAGCTCGTAGTCGAGCCGGTCGCGATAGGTCTTGCGCGTTGCCTCGTCGGGCGCCGGGCGCATGGCGTCGAGCCGGCGTTCCAGCCCCTCGGCGGCCATGGAGCGCACCGTCTCGGCCTCGGTCATGCCGGGCTTCACCTTGGGGCAGACCGGCAGTTCGGGCTTCTTCTGCTCGGCCATCACGGCGCACATGCGGGCTATGGAAAGCGTGTTGTCGGCCGCGTCCGGCAGGTCGGCGAACAAGGCGCGCATGGCGGCCGCCGGCTTGAACCAGTGCTCGGGTGTCACGCGCCGGCGCTCGCGCTCGGCCATGGTGCGGCCCTCGGCGATGCAGAGCAACGCGTCGTGCGCCTCATGCATCTCGCGCTTGGCGAAATAGACGTCGTTCGCCGCGACGATGGGCAGGTCGCGCCCCTGGGCCAGGGAGAGCAGCCCGGCCTCGATCGCCCTTTCCTGTGGCAGGCCGTGACGGTGGAGTTCCACGGCGAGCCGATCCGGAAAGGCTTCGCGCAGGGCGTCCAGGATGCGCGCCGCCGCGTCGCGCCGCCCCTCCGCCACCAGCCGGGCGATCGTGCCCTGCGTGCCGCCCGTCAGCAGGAACAGCCCCGCCGCATGTTCGGCCAGCAGGTCGAGCGTGACCGCCGGCCGTCCCGAAGGATCATCCCGCAGGAAGCCCTTGGACGAGAGCCGTTGGAGGTTGTCGAGCCCCGCCCCGTCCATGGCCAGCGCCACGAGCGGCTCGGGCATCAGGCGATGAAGTTCCGGCCGGTCGGGGTCGGCCGCCGCGCGCGTGAGAAACAGGCGGCAGCCCATGATCGGCTGCACGCCCTTCTTCGCGCAGGCTTCCGCGAATTCCAGCGCGCCGAACATGTTCGCGCTATCGGTCAGCGCAACCGCCGGCATGCCGTTGTCGGCCGCCAGGCTGGCGAGCTTGTCCGCCTTGATTGCCCCTTCGCTCAGCGAATAGGCGGAATGGACATGCAGGTGGATGAAGGATTGGGCGTCTGTCATCGCGGACTCGCAGGGGTGGCGGAGCATAGCATCCTCCGCGCTTGTCGGCCTTCCGGGCGCTTGCCAGGATGGCGCTGGACCAACAAGGACCTGCCGATGACCCGCTTCGCCCTTCGCGCCGCCGCGCTGATCGTTCCGCTGCTCGCTGCCGGGCCGGCGCTCGCGCATGGGGGGCATACGGAAGGCTTCGGCGCCGGGCTCGCCCACCCGCTCATCGGGCTCGACCACCTCTTCGCCATGCTCGCCATCGGCATCTGGGCGGCACAGGGCGGGCTGCCGCGCCCGTGGGCGCTGCCGGCCTGCTTCCTCGGTGGCATGGCCGTGGGCATCGGGCTCGGCATGGTGGCGGCGGTTCCGCCGCTTGAGCAGACGGTGGCCGGCACGCTGGTCGTGCTCGGCGTGATGGTGGCGCTGACCGCGCGCGTGCGCGCGGGCCTCGCCTTTCCGGCCGCCGCCCTGTTCGGGCTTGTACACGGCTCGGTGCATGGGCTCGAGATCGGCGGTGCGCCGCTTGCGACCACACTCGGCATGCTCCTCGCCTCGGCGGGGCTGCATGCGCTGGGCTTCGTCGCGGCGCGCGGCCTGGCGCGGCGTGACATGGTCGTGCGGGCCAGCGGCGCGGCGATTGCCTCGGTCGGGGTGATGCTGCTGGTCGCAGGATAGCTTCGGCTCAGCCCGCCACCACCCTCCCCTCCCGCAGCGTCACGATCCGGTCCATCCGCCGCGCCAGGTCCGGATTGTGCGTCGCGATCAGCGCCGCCACGCCATGGTGGCGCACCTGGTCGAGCAGTTCGGCGAAGACGCGGTCCGCCGTGCCGACATCGAGATTGCCGGTCGGCTCGTCCGCGAGCAGCACGCGAGGGCGGTTCGCGAGCGCACGCGCGATCGCGACGCGCTGCTGTTCCCCGCCGGAGAGCTTGCCCGGCCGATGATCCTCCCGCCCCGTCAGGCCGAAGGCGCCGAGCAGCGTGCGCGCCCTCTCCCGCGCCGCGCCACGCGCGACGCCGGCGGCCATTTGCGGCAGGGCAATGTTCTCCTCCGCCGTGAATTCCGGCAGCAGATGGTGGAACTGGTAGACGAAGCCGATCGTCGCGCGGCGGATCGCCGTGCGCGCATCGTCCGACAAGGTCCCCGCGGCCCGGCCTTCGACGAAGACCTCGCCGGCATCGGGCTTCTCGAGCAAGCCGGCCAGGTGCAGCAGCGTGGACTTGCCGGTGCCGGAGGGCGCGACGAGGGCGACGATCTCCCCGGCGGCGAGCGTCAGGTCGGCACCCCGCAGCACGGGCAGTTCCCCCGCCTCGGTCCGGTAGCGGCGCTCGACGGCGGCCAGCCGCAGCGGCGGTTCACTCATGGCGCAGCGCCTCCACCGGGTCGAGCCGCGCAGCGCGCCAGCTCGGGAACAGGGTTGCGACCAGCGAGAGGCCGAGGCCGAGGCCAGCGACCTGCGCCACCTCCCACGGATCGACCACCGCCGGGATGCGGGTGAGGAAGTAGATCTCCGGGTCGAAGATCACCGTGCCCGTCACGCTGATCAGCCCCTGGCGGATCGCCTCGATATTCGCGCAGAACAGCAGGCCGAGCGCCACACCCGCCGCGGTGCCAAGCCCGCCGATCGCCGCGCCACACAGCAGGAAAATGCGCATCACCGCGCCGCGCCGCGCCCCCATGCTGCGCAGGATGGCGATGTCCCGCCCCTTGTCCTTCACCAGCATGATCAGCGAGGAGACGATGTTGAACGCCGCAACGAGGATGATGAGGGCGAGGATCAGGAACATCACGTTCCGCTGCACCTCGACGATCTGGAAAAAGCCGGCATTGGCCCGCTGCCAGTCGAGCAGCGTCACGCGCTGCGGCGCCAGCGCCGCGCGGATCGCCCCGCCGACGGTCCAGGCGGCGGCAGGGTCGGTGAGATGCACCTCGATCTGGCTCGCCACGCCGCGGCGCTGGAGAAAAAGCTGCGCGGCCTCGAGCGGCAGGAAGATGAAGGACCCGTCATAGTCCTGCATCCCGACCTCGAAGATCGCCGCGACGCGATAGGAGGCAACGCGCGGCACCGTGCCGAAGACCGTCACACGCCCTTCCGGCGAGACGAGCGTGATGCGGTCCCCGGCCCGGACATCGAGCCGGCGCGCAAGCACCGTGCCGATCGCGATGCTGTCCCTAGCGCCGAATTCGGCGAGGCTGCCGGCGCGAATGTTGCCCGCGATGATCGGCCGCGCGCGCAGTTCCTCCGGCGCCATGCCGCGCAGCAGCCCCCCCGCGGAGGCCCCGGCATCGGTCGTGACCAGGACCTGCCCTTCGACGACCGGTGTGGCGAGCGTCACGCCGGGGATGGCGCGGATGCGCGCCGCGGCCTCCTGGTAGTCGGTCAGCGGCGCACCTTCCGTGACGACGCCGAGATGCCCGTTCAGGGCGAGGATCCGCCCCAGCAGTTCCTGCCGGAAGCCCCCCATCACCGAGAGCACGACGATCAGCGTGCCGACACCGAGCGCGATGCCGAGCAGCGAAGCGCCGGCGATCAGCGAGACCGCGCGTTCGCCTTTGCGTGCGCGCAGGTAGCGCCCGGCGACCGCACGCTCGAAGGCGCCGAAGATGCCGGCCTCAGCCACGGCGCAGGGCCTCGGCCGGGTCGATGCGCGCGGCGCGCCAGGAGGGCCAGAGCGTCGCGGCGAGCGAGAGCCCGAAACCGGTCGCCGCGATGATGCCGACGTCGCGCGCTTCCACCACCGAGGGCAGGCCGATCAGGAAGCGAAGCTCCGCGCCGAACAGGCCGCTTTCCTCGAGGGATCGCAGCACGCCGCGCAGACCCTCGAAGTTCATCGCGATGCCGAGCCCGAGGGCGAGACCTGCCAGCGTGCCGCCGCAGCCGATGACCGCGCCGCACAGCAGGAAGATGCGAAGTACCGCGCCCCGCCCGGCGCCCATGGTGCGGAGGATGGCGATATCCCGCCCCTTGTCCTTCACGAGCATGGTCAGCGAGGAGAGGATGTTGAAGGCGGCGACGAGCACGATCAGCGTCAGGATCAGGAACATCACCTGCCGTTCCACCAGAACCGCGGCGTAGATCGCGCTGTTGGCCGATTGCCAGTCGACGATGCGCAGCGGCTGGCCTTGGAGCGCACTCCGCAAGGCGGCGCGCGCGGGCGCGATGCGGGTCGGGTCGTCGAGCAGGATCTCGACCTGGGTGACCGCGCCCTCCAGCCCGAACAACGCCTGCGCTGTGCCGAGGGGAACGAAGAGGCTGCGCCCGTCGACCTCCGGCATGCCGACATCAAAGGTCGCGAGCAGCATCAGGCTGCGCTGGCGCGGTGCGGCAGTGAAGTCCCCGCCGCGCGCCTGGGGCAGTAGCAGGGTGAAGCGGTCGCCCACCGAGAGCCGGAGCCGCTGGGCGAGGCGCGCGCCCATCACCGCGCCATCCTCGGTCCCGAAGGCCGCCATGTCGCCGAAGCGCAGGCCGCGCTGGATGACCTCGCGACCCGCCAGCGCCTCCGCCGAAAGCCCGCGAAGCTGCGCGCCGCTCGCGCCGCCATTCACGGTGCTGAGCAGCACCTGGCCCTCGACGACGGGCGCGGCCTGCACCAGGCCCGGGATGGTGCGCAGCCGCGCGACGATCGCCTCCGGGTCGGGCAGCGCGCGCCCGCGCTCCGGCTCGACCGCGAGATGCCCGTTCAGCCCGATGATCCGCCCCATCAGGTCCTGCCGGAAGCCGTTCATCACCGAGGTGACGATGATCAGCGTCGCGACGCCGAGCATGATCCCGAGCAGGGAGAACAACGCGATCAGCGAGCCGAAGCGTTCGCCCCGGCGCGCGCGCAGGTAGCGGAAGGCGACGGCGCGCTCGAAGGCGTCGAACATGCGGGGCTCAGCCGCCGCGGATCCGCGCGATCGCGTCCTCGACCGACAGTTCCGCACGCTCGCCCGTAGCGCGGCGCTTGAGTTCCACGCGACCGGCCGCCGCGCCACGCGGGCCGACAATCGCCTGCCACGGGAAGCCCATCAGGTCCGCATCCGCGAATTTCTCGCCCGCGCGCGCCGAGCGGTCATCGTAGACCGCCGCATCGCCGAGCCGCGCATAGAGGTCCTCGCACATCGCATCCGTCGCCGCGTCGCCGGGGCGCAGGTTGAGGATGGCGACGGCCCAGGGGGCGACGGCGTCGGGCCACTTGATGCCGGCCTCGTCGTGGTTCGCCTCGATCAGCGCGCCCACCAGGCGGGAGACGCCGATGCCGTAGGAACCCATCTCGGGGACCACCGCCTGGCCGTCCTGCCCTGTGACGGAAAGGCCCATCGCGGCGCTGTACTTGGTACCGAAAAAGAAGATGTGGCCGACCTCGATGCCTCGGCCTTCCCGTCGGCGCGCCTCGGGCACCGCGGCCCAGGCGGCGGCGTCGTGCATTTCCTCGGTCGCGGCGTAGGTCGAGGTGACGCGCCCGAAGAAGGCCTTGAGGCCATCCACATCGTCGAAGGAGACGGCGGCACCGGCCCAGTCGGTGGTCTCGTAGGCGGCGTCGTAGAAGACCGCGCTTTCGCCCGTCTCGGCCAGGATGATGAATTCGTGGCTGAGGTCGCCGCCGATCGGCCCCGTATCCGCGCGCATCGGCACCGCGGTCAGCCCCATGCGCTGGAAGGTGCGCAGATAGGCGAGGAACATCTGCCGGTAGGAATGCTGCGCGGCCTCCTGTGTCAGGTCGAAGGAATATGCGTCCTTCATCAGGAATTCGCGGCCGCGCATCACGCCGAAGCGGGGGCGCACCTCGTCGCGGAACTTCCACTGGATGTGGTAGAGGTTGCGCGGCAGGTCACGGTAGGATTTCGCGAACTGCTTGAAGATGTCGGTGACCATTTCCTCGTTGGTCGGGCCGAACAGCATCTCGCGCTCATGCCGGTCGCGGATGCGCAGCATCTCCTTGCCGTAGTCGTCGTAGCGGCCGGATTCGCGCCAGAGCTCGGCCGGCTGGATGGTCGGCATCAGGATTTCCTGCGCGCCGGCGCGGTCCTGCTCCTCCCGCACGATCTGCTCGATGTTGCGCAGCACGCGCAGCCCCGCGGGCAGCCAAGCATAGATGCCGGCGGAGGTCTGGCGGATCAGCCCCGCCCGCAGCATCAGGCGGTGGGAGGCGATCTGCGCCTCGGCCGGGGTCTCTTTCAGCGTGGGCAGGAAGGCGCGGGACAGGCGCACGGGCGGTCCTTACGTGGCGAGGGGCATCGGATGGGCGCGGAACCTAACGGCCCGGGCGCGACGCCGGAAGGGGTCCGGGACCGCTGCGGTATCGCAAGCAATCATGCGCGAAGTCCGCGAAACACGAAATTTTCGTTCAACTATTGGCGCCATTTGCTCATTTTCGCCTTGTAGCGAGGCGCACGGGTCGTTAAGACAAAGAAAGGGCCGCGCCCCGAAGGTCGCGGCCCAAGTTTAGGGAGGAAACGCCAGTCACACGGCAGGAAGAGAACCAACCTCTTCCTGGGATTGAAGATGCCGTGGGGCGGGGTGCCGAACAACGAAAAAGCCGGCTGGGGCGGATCAAAAAAGCGGCTCCCAGCCAATAACTGCGCAGTCGCTTCGCATCCCGCCCGAAACTCTGCCTGATCCTTCATCACTGACCGGGAAGGGCCCAGGGGCCCGAGCGGAAGGAGAGCCACTCGCTCTCCACCAGCCACCAGACGCCGAGCCAGAGCACGGCCGACAGCACGGTCGTTCCCACAAGCTTCCAGGGCAGATTTGCGGCGACCGGCGCCCCGCGCCAGCCGCCAGCGGCGGGGTCGCCTTCCGCATCGGGCCGCGTGCCGATGGGCAGGACGCAAAACAACGCCGTCCACCAGATCAACAGGTAGACGATGATTCCCGTAAAGACTGTCATGCGCTGCATGTGCATCGGCGCAGCGCGTCCTTCCAGAGGGCGCGGCGCGATTAACGGCTAGACCCGAAGCAGGTGCACCTCGACCGTGGGTCGCTTGCGAAGCCGCCGTCCGACCGCCTTGCGAAGCGCGCTGCGCGCGGCCTCGCGCAGCGCGTCATCCTCCCGCCGCAGCGCCGCCGGCATCTCGGAGACGGCGCGGCGGAGTTCGCCGGCGATCGCGCCCGGCTCGATGTCGCCGCTGTCGAACAGGCCGGGGGCCGAGACCTGCGGGTCGCCCAGCACCCTGCCCTGCCCGTCCACGGCAAGCGAGGCCATGACCACGCCGTTGAACAGCATGCGCCGGCGCGCGGCGATGACGGCACCATCCATCGGCAGCAGCCGTTCCCCATCGACCGCCAGGCGCCCGGTCGGCACGCCCTCGACGACCTCCGGGCGATTGCCCGACAGGCGGAGAACGTCGCCATCCTCGACCAGGTGCGGAACGCTGCCACATTCGCGCGCGAGTGCTGCGTGTTCCTGCAGGTGGCGCCATTCGCCATGCACCGGCACGGCGTGGCGCGGCTTCACCAGGGCGTAGAGCCGCTTGAGCTCGTCGCGCGCCGGATGGCCGGAGACATGGACCATGTGGTCCTCATCCGTCATCACCTTGCAGCCGCGCCGCGCGAGCCCGTCCTGCACGCGCTGGATCGCCTTCTCGTTCCCCGGGATGCGGCGGGAGGAGAAAATGACCGTGTCCCCTTCGCCGAGCGCGATGTTGGGATGCGTGTCCTCGGCGATCTTGGACATGGCGGAGCGCGGCTCCCCCTGGCTGCCGGTGCAGATCAGCAGGATCTCCTCATCCGGCAGGTAGCCTGCCTCCTCCTCCGGCACGAAGGGGGGGATGGTCTTCAGGTAGCCGCAGTCGCGCGCCGCGGCCTCGATGTTCCGCAGCGACCGGCCGAACAGTGAGACCTGTCGGCCCGCCGCGCGACCGGCGAGCGCGATGGATTCAAGCCGCGCGACGTTGGAGGCGAAGCCGGTGACGGCGACGCGCCCCTTCAGGCCGCGGACGAGCGCCGCGAGGTTGCGCCGCACATCGGCCTCGCTTCCCGAATGGCCTTCCACCATGGCGTTGGTGGAATCGCAGACCATGGCGAGCACGCCTTCCTCGCCCAGCGCGGCGAAGGCGGCCTCATCCGTCCTTGGGCCGATCAGCGGATCGGGGTCGAGTTTCCAGTCACCGGTGTGCAGCACGATCCCGTGCCGCGTGCGCAGGACCAGCGCCTGCGCCTCGGGGATGGAATGGGCGACGGGCAGCAATTCGCAGCCGAAGGGCCCGAGCGCGAAGCGGTTGCGCGGCAGCACCGTGACGAGCGGCACCTCCTGCAGCATGCCCGCTTCTGTCAGCTTGCGCGTCAGCACCGCGGCGGCGAAGGGGGTGGCGTGCACCGGGCAGCGCATCTGGCGCCACAGATGCACGACGGCGCCGATATGGTCCTCATGCGCATGGGTGATCACGAGGCCCAGCAGTTTGTCGCGCCGTTCCGCGAGCCAGGCGACATCGGGCACCATGACATCGACCTCGGGCGCCTCCGCGCCGGCGAAGCCGATGCCGCAATCGACGGCGAGCAGCGCACCGTCGCAGCGATACACATTGAGGTTCATGCCGATCTCGCCGGTCCCGCCCAGCGGGATGAAGGCGAGGTCGCCCATCGGGTCCATCATCGTGTTCAGTCGGATTCCGATCTCAGAGGGTCGCGCAGCGCGCTGTGGTGGAAGACGGGCACGGGGTTGCGGTCGGAGAGCAGCCTCAGACCCTCAAGAGTGATGTCGGGGTCGGTCTTCTCGATGACAAGGGTGCCTTCGGCGAAGAGCGGCGCGAGGCCGCCCGTCGCGATGACCTTCAGCGGCTTGCCGTACTCCGCCTTGATGCGGGAGACAATGCCCTCGATCAGCCCGACATAGCCCCAGTAGATGCCCGATTGCATGGCCGGCACGGTGGATCGGCCGATCACCGCCTGCGGCCGGCCGATGCCGATGCGCGGCAGCCGCGCGGCCGCCTTGTGCAGCGCTTCGATCGAGAGGTTGATGCCCGGCGCGATGACGCCGCCGAGATAGGCACCGTCGCCGTCCACCACGTCGAAGGTGGTGGCCGTGCCGAAGTCGATGACGACAAGCGGGCCCTTGTAGTGGTGGTGGCTCGCCAGCGCGTTCAGCAGGCGGTCGGCACCGACCTCACTCGGCTGGTCGACCCGGATCTCGAAGCCCCAGTCGAGCGTCGAGCGGGCGATCAGCGGTTCGGTGTCGAACCAGTCCCGGCAGACGCGGCGGAGGTTGTACAGCGCGGCCGGCACGACGGTGCCGATGACGCAGCGATGGATGTCGTTCGGATTGAGCCCCACATGCTGGAACAGCGCCAGCAGCCAGACCGCGTACTCGTCCGATGTCCGGTCGGCGCGCGTGGCGATCCGCCAGCGGCCGCGCCATTCCTTCCCGTCATGGACGGCGAAGACGACGTTGGTGTTGCCGGCATCGATGGCGAGCAGCATGGCTCAGGCGACCTCCCCCGAGGCGATGGCGCGGATCCCGTCCGCCGTCGCGAGCAGCAGGCTGCCATCCTCGGCAAGGCCCGCGAAAGTCCCGCTGAATGCCGCCCCACCCCGGGTGATGGAAAGGGGCGCACCGCGCCGCGGCCCGCGGGCCAGCCATGCGTCCCGGATGGGGCCGAAGCCGCCGGCGAGATAGGCGGTGCGCCAGCGCGCCAGTGCCTGCAACAGGGCGGTGGCCGCGGCCTCGGGCGCTGGCGCCGCGATACCCGCATCGGCGAGGCAGGCGGTGGCGCGGCCCGGCACGGCGGGCGCGTGGACCAGGTTCACCCCGATGCCGAGGCTGATCCAGCCGATGGCGGCCCCCTCACCCGCCGCCTCGGCCAGGATGCCGGCCGCCTTGGCGCCGCCGAGCAGGAGGTCGTTCGGCCATTTCAGCGTGAGTGGCGCGCCCGGCGGCAGCAGCGCCGCCAAGGCGTCGGCGAGTGCCACGGCGGCGATGAGGCCCCAGCGCGGGGCTTCTGCCAGCGGCGCCGCGGGGCGGAGCAGGATGGAAACATGCAGGTTGCCGGGCGGGCTTTCCCAGACGCGCCCCTGCGTGCCGCGCCCGGCGGTCTGGCGGTGGGCAAGGATCGCGAGGCCCTCCGCCTCCCCCGCCGCCGCGCGGGCGGCGAGCAGGTCGGAGGTGCTCGGCAGGCTCTCATGCGCCTCCAGCCTGAAAGGCGGAGGGATCACCCGAGAAGGGCTGCGACCGCGGCCTGCGCCGCGGCGACGAGCGGCGCGGGCCAGAGGAAGAACAGCGCGGTGAACAGGCCCGACCCCGCCATGACGAAGGAGACAGTCGCCGGTCGCGGGTCGAGCGCGCCCGCCGTCTCGTCGAAGAACATCACCTTGACAATGCGCAGGTAATAGAAGGCCGAGACGACGGAGGAGAGGATGCCGACGATGGCCAGCGTCCAGAGCCCCGCATCGACCGCCGCCTTGAAGACGAACATCTTGCCGAAGAAGCCGGCGAGCGGCGGGATGCCGGCCATCGAGAACATGAAGATCGCCATCCAGACCGCCATGCCGAGGTCGGTCCTGGCAAGGCCGGCGAGATCGTCCACCCTCTCCACCGCGCGGCCCTGGCGGCGCATCGCGACGAGCACGGCGAAGGCGCCGAGGTTCATCAGCAGGTAGATCGCCATGTAGACCAGAAGGCCGCGCAGCCCCGCTTCCGACGCCGCGGCAAGGCCGACCAGCGCGTAGCCGACATGGCCGATCGAGGAATAGGCCATCAGCCGCTTGATGTTCTGCTGCCCGATCGCGGCGAATCCGCCGAGCACCATCGACAGCAGCGATATCAGCACGATCACCTGCTGCCACTGGCCCGACAGGTCCCCGAAGGGTCCTGCCAGCACGCGCGCGAACAGAGCGATGGCCGCGACCTTGGGGGCCGCGGCGAAAAAGGCGGTGACCGGCGTCGGCGCGCCCTCATACACATCGGGCGTCCACATATGGAAGGGCACCGCCGAGACCTTGAAGGCGAGGCCGACCATGACGAAGACCAGGCCGACGATGAGGCCCGAACTCGCCTTGGACGGGTCGGTCAGCGCATCGGCAATGCGGTCGAAATTCGTCGTGCCGGTGAAGCCGTAGACGAGCGAGGAGCCATAGAGCAGCAGGCCCGAGGCGAGCGCGCCGAGGACGAAGTACTTCAGCCCCGCTTCGGCCGAGCGTTCGTCGTCACGGTTGAAGGCGGCCACGACATAGAGGCTGAGCGAGAGGAGCTCGAGCCCGATGTAGAGAGACATCAGGTCGTTGGCCGAGACCATGACCATCATGCCGAGCGTCGCGAAGACCAGCAGGACCGGATACTCGAAGCGGTCGAGCCCTTCCTTCGCGTTGAAGTCGATCGCGAGCACGATGCCGGCCGCAGCACCCAGCAGCACCAGCACCTTCGAGAAGCGCGCGAAGCCGTCGGAGACGAACTGCCCGCCGAAGGCCGTGCCTTCCGGCGTGCCGAGCGTCAGCGCTGCGGCGAGCAGCAGCGCGCCAACCGCCGCAATGGCGCTGGCAAAATGCGTGTTGCGCTTGGGCAGCACGCCGATGCCGAGGATGGCAAGGCCGGACAGCGCGAGGGCGAGTTCCGGCAGGGCGAGGGTCCAGTTCATCGTTCTACATCCCCGCCAGGCGCGCGGCGCTGAGCGCTGCCTCGTGCCGCACCACAAGGGCCGTCACCGAGGCCTCGAAGAAGGAGAGAAAGGATTGCGGATACACGCCCATCCAGACCGCGAGCAGGACCAGCGGCGCGAAGACCGCATGTTCCCGTGGCGACATGTCGAGCAGGCCGCGAAGGTCATCCTTGGTGATCCGACCGAAGGCGACGCGCTTGTAGAGGTACAGCGCATAGGCGGCGCCGAGGATCATGCCCAGCGCCGCGCCGAAGGCGACCCAGGCGTTCACCTTCCAGGCCGCGACGATGACCAGCAATTCCCCAGGGAACCCTGCTAGGCCCGGCAAAGCGACGGAGGCCATGGTGAACAGCATGAACACCAACCCGTAGGCGGGCATGATCTTCGCGACCCCGCCATAGCGCGCGATCTCCCGCGAATGGACGCGGTCGTAGAGCACGCCGACGCAGAGGAAGAGCGCGCCGGAGACGACGCCGTGGGAGAGCATGGTGAAGAGCGCGCCGGACAGCCCCTGCACCGAGAAGGTGAAGATGCCGAGCGTGACGATGCCCATATGCGCGACCGAGGAGTATGCGATGAGCTTCTTCATGTCCTCCTGCGCCAGCGCCACCAGCGAGGTGTAGACGATGGCGACGATGGACAGCACGTAGATGAAGGGCGCGAAGTCGGCGCTGGCATGCGGGAGCATCGGCAGGCTGAAGCGGAGGAAGCCATACGCGCCCATCTTCAGCAGCACGCCGGCCAGGATGACGGAGCCAGCGGTCGGTGCCTCCACATGCGCATCCGGCAGCCAGGTATGGAAGGGCCACATCGGCACCTTGACCGCGAAGGAGGCGAAGAAGGCAAGAAAGATCCAGGTCTGCAGTCCCGGCGGGATGGCGTGGCGCATCAGCTCCGGGATGTCCGTCGTGCCCGCGCGATACCACAGCAGCAGGATCGCCAGCAGCATCAGCACGGAGCCGAGCAGCGTGTAGAGGAAGAACTTGAAGGAGGCGTAGACCCGCCGCTTGCCGCCCCAGATGCCGATGATGAGGAACATCGGGATCAGCACGCCTTCGAAGAAGACGTAGAAGACGATGAAGTCCAGCGCGGCGAACATGCCGACCATCATCGTCTCGAGCACCAGGAAGGCGACCATGTATTCCCGCACGCGGGTCTGCACGGAGTCCCAGGAGGCAAGGATGCAGATCGGCGTGAGCAGCGTCGACAGCAGGATGAACAGCACCGAGATGCCGTCCACGCCCATGTGGTAGGTGATGCCGAAATCGGTCAGCCAGTCGAGCCGCTCGACGAACTGGAAGCCGTGGTCGGCCTTGTCGAACCGGAACCAGAGGATGAGCGAGAGGGCGAAGACGACCAGGCTGGTCCACAGCGCCGCCCAGCGGGCATTGGCGGCGAGAACCTTCTCATCGCCCCGCAGCGTCAGGATGAAGACCGCGCCAGCCAGCGGCAGAAATGTCAGCAGGCTGAGAAGCGGAAAGCCGGCGGCATTCATCGGGCGGCTCCGAAGGCGAGCAGTGTGACGAAGACCGCGAGGCCCGCGATCATGACGAAGGCGTAGTTGGCCACACGGCCGGTCTGCAGGCGGACCGCCCCCTGCGCGACGTCCGAGGCGATCGCCGCGGCCCCGTTCGGCACGCCGTCGATGATCCGGGCGTCGGCCGTCTGCCAGAGCATGCGCGCAAGACGCAGCGCGGGCCGGACGAACAGGAAATCGTACAGCTCGTCGAAGTACCACTTGTTCAGCAGGAACCGGTAGACGCCGCCGAAGGTCGCGGCGAGCTTCGCCGGCACGCCCGGCATCGCCATGTAGAGCAGGTAGGCGAGCGCGATGCCGGAAAGCCCGACCACGGTCGGCGCGAGCGGCACCCAGGACGGGACCTCGTGCACGGCGTGCATGATGTGGTTGTGCGGGGCATTGACGATGGCGCCGTTCCAGAACTGCTGCCAGTCATGGCCGACGAAGTACGGATAGAAGACGACGCCGGTCACGACCGCGCCGACCGCCAGCACCAGCAGCGGCACCAGCATGACCGCGGGGCTTTCGTGCACATGCTCCATCGTGTGGGCATCCGCCCGCGGCGCGCCGTGGAAGGTCAGGATGATCAGGCGCCAGGAGTAGAAGGCGGTCAGGAAGGCCGCGAGCAGGCCGCAGACGAAGGCGTACATGCCGACGCCGCTATGCGCGGCGTAGGCCGCCTCCAGCACGAAGTCCTTCGAGAAGTAGCCCGCGAAGTACGGAACGCCGGCCAGGGCGAGCGAACCGATCCACATCACCGCGTAGGTGACGGGAATCTTCCGCCAGATGCCGCCCATCTTCCGGATGTCCTGCTCCTCGCTCATCGCGTGGATCACGGAGCCGGCGCCTAGGAAGAGCAGCGCCTTGAAGAAGGCGTGGGTGAACAGATGGAAGATCGCGCCCTGGTAGGCGCCGACGCCGGCGGCGAAGAACATGTAGCCGAGCTGCGAGCAGGTTGAATAGGCGATGATGCGCTTGATGTCGTTCTGCACGCAGCCGATCGTCGCCGCGAACAGCGCCGTCGAGGCGCCGACGACGGTCACCAGCGCGAGCGCCCCCGGCGCCCATTCGAAGACCGGCGACATGCGCGCAACGAGGAAGACGCCCGCCGTCACCATCGTCGCGGCGTGGATCAGCGCAGAGACGGGCGTGGGCCCCTCCATCGCGTCCGGCAGCCAAGTGTGCAGGCCAAGCTGCGCCGACTTGCCGCAGGCGCCGAGGAACAGCAGGACGCAGATGACCTCATAGGCCGGCAGCCCGGCGAAGGTCGCGTCCTTGTGCTGCTCGACCGCGGCGAAGATCGCGTTGAACTCGACCGAGCCGAACACCCAGAAGGTCAGTGCCAGGCCCAGCATGAAGAAGAGATCGCCGACGCGGTTGACGATGAAGGCCTTCATCGCCGCGGCGCAGGCGCTCTCCTTCTCGTACCAGTAGCCGATCAGCAGGTAGCTCGCGAGGCCGACGCCTTCCCAGCCAAAGAACAGCTGCACCAGGTTGTCCGCCGTCACCAGCATCAGCATCATGAAGGTGAACAGCGACAGGTAGGCGAAGAAGCGCGGCGTCGTCGGGTCGTGGTGCATGTAGCCGACGCTGTAGATGTGGATCAGCGTCGAGATCAGCGTGACCATGCCGACCATCACGGCCGAGAGCGTGTCGTAGCGCAGCGCCCAGGAGACCTCGAACCCGCCCACGTCGAGGAAGGTGAGGATTTCGACCGTCGCCGGCGCATGGCCGAGGGCCACCTGCACGAAGGCGGTCATGCCGCAGGCGGCGGCGAGCGCCATGCAGGCCACGGTCACCCACTGCGCGGCGCGATCGCCGATCCAGCGGCCGAAGAAGCCAGCGATGGTCGCACCCAGCAGGGGGAAGAAGACGGCGCCGACGAGCATCGCTCAGCCCTTCAGGGTCGAGATGTCCTCGACCTCGATCGTTCCGCGGTTGCGGAAATAGATGACGACGATGGCAAGGCCGATCGCGGCTTCGGCCGCGGCCACCGTCAGGATGAACATGGTGAAGACCTGGCCCGTCAGGTCCCCAAGCGCGGCAGAGAAGGCGACCAGGTTCAGGTTCACCGCGAGCAGGATGAGTTCGACCGACATCAGGATGACGATGACGTTCTTCCGGTTGAGAAAGATGCCGAACACGCCGAGCACGAGCAGGATCGCCGAGACGGTCAGGAAATGCGCGAGCGAGACGGCCATCTCAGTGATGCCCCCCCCCGTGATGGTGCTCGACCTGCTTCGGCTTCTCTTCCTCCGGCGAGGGTGGGCGGAGGATGCCGATTTCCTTCAGCCCCGCCCCCTGGGGAACGGAGCGCACGCTGACGGACCCCGCGCGCGAGACCTGCGCCGCGATGTCCTGTCGGCGGGTGCCGGGCCGGTCGCGCAGCGTCAGCACGATCGCGCCGATCATGGCGACCAGCAGGATCAGCCCCGCGCCCTGGAACAGGAAGATATTGTCCGTGTAGAGGATGCGCCCCAGCGCCTCGGCGTTCGTCACGCCTGGCGGGTTGGGGTTCATGCGCAGCGCCGCCGCTTCCGGCGCGAAGCGCCAGGTGGCGAGCACCATGAACAACTCGAGCAGCAGGATGCCGCCGATGATGGCACCGATCGGCGCGTAGCGCTGGAAGCCTTCGCGCAGCTGCGCGAAATCGATGTCCAGCATCATCACGACAAACAGGAACAGCACCGCGACCGCGCCGACATATACGATGACAAGGATCATCGCGAGGAACTCGGCCCCCGCGATCAGGAACAGCGCCGCCGCGTTGAAGAAGGCGAGGATCAGGAAGAGTACCGAATGGACGGGGTTGCGGCTGGTGACCACCATGACCGCGGAGGCGATCAGGATGGCCGCGAAGACGTAGAAAGCGAAGGTCGCGATCATGGCCGCATCACCGGTAAGGCGCGTCGAGGCGCAGCCGCTCGGCAAGCATCGGCTCCCAGCGGTCGCCGTTATCGAGCAGCTTCTCCTTGTTGTAGATCAGCTCCTCGCGCGTCTCGGCGGCGAATTCCATGTTCGGACCCTCGACGATCGCATCGACCGGGCAGGCCTCCTCGCAGAGGCCGCAATAGATGCACTTCGTCATGTCGATGTCGTAGCGCGTCGTGCGGCGGGAGCCGTCCTCGCGCGGCTCGGCCTCGATGGTGATGGCCTGGGCGGGGCAGACGGCCTCGCACAGCTTGCACGCGATGCAGCGTTCTTCCCCGTTCGGGTAGCGGCGCAGCGCGTGCTCTCCCTTGAAGCGCGGCCCGAGCGGCCCGCGTTCGAAGGGGTAGTTCAGCGTCACCTTCTTCTTGAAGAAGTACTTCAGCGTCAGCGCCATCCCCGAGACGAGCTCGGAGAGCAGCAGGCTGCGCGCGACGCGGTCGAGAGCGGCCATGGTCAGGACCCCATCATGCCGGCAGCCAGCCGGTCAGCTTCAGCACCGTCGCGGTCAACACGAGCCACACGAGCGAGAAGGGCAGGAACACCTTCCAGCCGAGCCGCATGAGCTGGTCGTAGCGGTAGCGCGGGAAGGTCGCGCGGACCCACAGGAAAACGAACAGGCAGAAGCAGATCTTCAGCACGAACCAGACCGGCCCGGGCACCCAGTTGAACGGCGCGATGTCGATCGGCGGCAGCCAGCCGCCGAGGAACAGGATCGTCGTCAGCGCCGACATCAGGATCATGTTCGCGTATTCGCCGAGGAAGAACAGCGCGAAGGACATCGAGCTGTATTCCACGAAGAACCCGGCCACGAGCTCGGACTCGCCTTCGGGCAGGTCGAAGGGCGCGCGGTTGGTCTCGGCGAGCGTCGAGATGAAGAAGATCACCGCCATCGGAAACAGCGGGATCACGAACCAGACGGTCTGCTGCGCGCGGACGATCTCGGTCAGATTCAGCGAGCCGACGCAGAGCAGCACGGTCACGATCACGAAGCCCATCGAGACTTCGTAAGACACCATCTGCGCCGCCGAGCGAAGCGCGCCCAGGAAGGCGTATTTCGAGTTCGACGCCCAGCCCGCGATGATCACGCCATAGACGCCAAGCGAGGAGATCGCGAAGAGGTAGAGGATGCCGACATTGATGTCCGCAATCGCCCAGCCGTCATTCACCGGGATGACCGCCCAGGCGAGCATCGCCAGCATGAAGGTCAGCATCGGAGCGAGCAGGAAAAGGACACGGCTCGCGCCCGTCGGCACGATCGTCTCCTTCATCAGCATCTTGATGGCGTCGGCGAAGGGCTGGAACAGGCCGAGCGGTCCGACCACGTTCGGCCCCTTGCGCAGCTGCATGGCCGCCAGGACCTTGCGCTCCGCGTAGGTGAGGTAGGCGACGCCCACGAGCAGCGGTACCAGCAGCGCCAGAGCCTTCACGACGGTCAGGATCACGATCCCGATCGGGTTCTGGAAGAAGAAGTCCATCGCCCTACTCCGCCGCCAGCGCCGGCGGCGGCCCGTAGACCTCGGCGCATTTCGCCATGGTGTCGGAGGCGCGGCTGATGACATCCGCCTGGTGGTAGACGGGGATCGGCAGCACGAAGGGCGCATCGGTCGGCGCGCCTGTCGCGGCGGGACCCGCCACATCCGCGCAGCCGTCGCGCGCCACTTCCCCGATGCGGGCGAAGACCGGGCTCGCCTCGGCCAGCCGAGCGCGGATCGCCGCCGTGTCGTTGTAGGGCAGCGTCTTGCCGACGCCTTCGCTGAAGGCGCGGATGATGCGCCAATCCTCCTTCGCTTCCCCGGGCGGGTGGATGGCGAGACGCCCGCGCTGCGCGCGCCCTTCCGTGTTCACCCAGGTCGCGTCCTTCTCGGTGTAGGCGGCACCCGGCAGGATCACGTCTGCCCGCGCCGCCATCGCATCGCCATGGTGGCCCTGGTAGACGACGAAGGTGCCGGTGGGGATGCGCGCGGGACCGAAGCCGTCCGCATTCAGCAGCCACAGCGCATCGACACCGCCGTCGAGCATCGCCGCGAGGTCCTTGCCCCCCTGCCCAGGCAGGAAGCCGAGTTCCAGCGCGCCGACCTGGCCTCCGAAGAGATGCAGCAGGTTGAAGCCGTGCCAGTCGGGCGTCAGCGCGCCGACATCAGCCGCCAGCTTCCACGCCGCGGCCAGCACCACCGCGCCATCGGGCCGCTGCAACGCGCCGCGGCCGAGGATGATCATCGGCTTCTGCGCGGCCTTCAGCGTTTCCGCGAAGGCACCCATCGCCGCAGGCCCATCGCCGAGATGCGTTGCCGGATAGGTCAGGTCGAGCCCGCGCGGCCCGACATAGGCCACGGGGAACTTGCCGGCCGTCCAGCGCTTGCGGATGCGTGCGTTCAGCACCGGCGCCTCGCGCCGCACGTCGCTGCCGATGATGATCAGCGCGTCGGCGTCCTCGATGCCGGCGATCGTGCTGTTGAAGCGCCAGTAGTCGGGGCGGGAGGCATCGATCGTCGCGCCATCGTCGCGGCAGTCGAGATTGGTCGAGCCATAGGCCGCCATCAGGTCCTTCAGCGCGAGCACGCTCTCGGCATCAGCCAGCGCGCCCGCGACCGCGCCGATGCGCTCGGCGGGCAGGCCGGCCAGGCGATGGGCGATGGCCGCGAAGGCCTCCGGCCAGGTGGCCGCGACCATCTTGCCGTCCTTGCGAACCCACGGACGGTCGAGCCGGCGCCGCTTGAGGCCGTCGAAGGAGAAGCGGCCGCGATCGGCCATCCATTCCTCGTTCACCGCCTCGTTCACGCGCGGGATGATGCGCAGCACCTCGGGGCCGCGGCTGTCGACGCGAATGTTCGCGCCGACCGCGTCCAGCACGTCGATGCTGTCGGTCTTCTTGAGTTCCCAGGGACGGGAGACGAAGGCGTAGGGGCGGCTTGTCAGCGCCCCGACCGGGCAGATGTCGATCAGGTTGCCGCTGAGCTCGGAGGTCAGCGCCTTCTCGACATAGGTGCCGATCTCCATGTTCTCGCCGCGGTTCGTGCCGCCGAGTTCGGGCGTGCCCGCGACCTCGGCGGCGAAGCGGACGCAGCGCGTGCACTGGATGCAGCGCGTCATCACGGTCTTCACCAGCGGGCCGATGTCCTTGTCCTTCACGGCCCGCTTCGCCTCGCCATAGCGCGACGAATCATGGCCGTAGGCATAGGCCTGGTCCTGCAGGTCGCATTCGCCGCCCTGGTCGCAGATCGGGCAGTCGAGCGGATGGTTGATCAGCAGGAATTCCATCACGCCGCGGCGCGCGTTGCGCACCACCGGGGTGTCGGTGAAGACCTTCATCCCGTCCGCAACAGGGAAGGCGCAGGAGGCGACGGGCTTCGGCGCCTTCTCGACCTCGACCAGGCACATGCGGCAATTGCCGGCGACCGACAGGCGCTCATGGTAGCAGAAGCGCGGGATCTCCTTGCCCGCGGCCTCGCAGGCCTGCAGCACGGAGGCGCCGTTCGGAACCTCGACCTCGATGCCGTCGACGGTGACCTTCGCCATGGCGCCTACTCCGCCGCCAGGCGCGTGTTGCGCGCCTTGTACGCAGTGATCCGTTCCTCCATCAGCGGCCGGAAGTGTCGGATCAGACCCTGCACCGGCCAGACGCCACCATCGGCGAGCGCGCAAATCGTGTGCCCCTCGATGCGCCGCGTGACGTTCTCGAGCACGTCGATCTCCTCGATCTCCGCCTCCCCCGTCACCATGCGGTCCATCATGCGCTTCACCCAGCCCATGCCCTCGCGGCAGGGCGTGCACTGGCCGCAGCTCTCATGCTTGTAGAAGGCGGACAGGCGCGCGATTGCCTTGATCACGTCGGTCGACTTGTCCATCACGATCACGCCCGCGGTGCCCAGACCCGATCGGTGCTCGCGCAGCGCGTCGAAATCCATCAGCACGTCGTCGCAGATGTGCTTCGGCAGCAGCGGCGTGGACGACCCGCCCGGGATGACGCAGAGCAGGTTGTCCCACCCGCCGCGCACGCCGCCCGCATAGCGCTCGATGAGTTCCCGCATCGGGATGCTCATCTCCGCCTCCACGTTGCAGGGGTTGTTCACATGCCCCTGGATGCAGAAGATCTTCGTGCCCGAATTCTTCGGCCGGCCAAAGGAGGCGAACCAGGCGCCGCCGCGACGCAGGATTTCCGGCACCACAGCGATGGTCTCGACGTTGTTCACCGTGGTCGGGCAGCCATAGAGGCCGACGGCGGCGGGGAATGGCGGCTTCAGCCGCGGCATGCCCTTCTTGCCCTCGAGGCTCTCGATCAGCGCGGTTTCCTCGCCGCAGATGTAGGCGCCCGCGCCGCGATGGACATAGAGGTCGAAGTCCCAGCCCGACCCGGCGGCGTTCCTGCCGAGCAGCCCGGCCTCATAGGCCTCTGCGATCGCGGCCTCGAGCACGACGCTCTCGTTGTAGTACTCGCCGCGGATGTAGATGTAGCCGGCATGCGCGCCCATCGCGAAGCCCGCGATCAGGCAGCCTTCGACCAGCGTGTGCGGGTCGTGGCGGATGATGTCGCGGTCCTTGCACGTGCCGGGCTCGGATTCGTCGGCGTTCACCACAAGGTATGACGGCCGGCCATCGGACTGCTTCGGCATGAATGACCACTTCATGCCGGTCGGGAAGCCGGCGCCGCCACGGCCGCGCAGGCCGGAGGCCTTCACCTCCTCGATGATCGCGTCGCGTCCCTTGGCGAGGATCGACGCCGTCCCGTCCCAGCAGCCGCGCATGCGGGCCGCCTGCAGGTTCCAGGGCTCGAAGCCGTAGAGGTTGCGGAAGATGCGGTCCTTGTCGGAAAGGGCCATGTCACTCGGTCTCCGAGCCGGTGAGCGCCGTCGCACCCCCGGCCGCCTCGCTGGAACGCCGACCGGTCACGCTGCCGGGCGTCGGCCGCTCACCGCGCTTGAGCGCCTCGATCAGCTTCACCGTGCTCTCGTAGTCGAGGTCCTCGTAGTAGTCGTCATCGACCGCGATCATTGGCGCGTTCACGCAGGCGCCCATGCATTCCATCTCGGTCAGCGTGAACAGGCCATCCGCGCTGGTATCGCCATAGCCCTTGAGGTGGCCGGCGTCCTTGCAGGCGCGCAGCACCTCATCCGATCCGCGCAGCCAGCAGGGCGTCGTGCCGCAGACCTGCAGGTGGAAGCGGCCGATCGGCTTGGTGTTGAACATGAAGTAGAAGGTCGCAACCTCATAGACGCGGATCGGCGCCATGCCGAGGCGATCCGCCACCACGTCCATCGCGACACGCGGCACCCAGGCGCTGCCCGTCTGCCGGCCCATCTGCTTCTGCACGACATAGAGCAGCGGGATTACGGCGCTTGCCTGCTTGCCTTCCGGGTAGCGCTTGAGGATGGTTGCGATCTTCGCCTCGCTCTCGGCGTCGAAGGCGAAGGAAGCGGGTTCGGCGTGCTCGGCGCTCACCGGTCGATCTCCCCGAAGACGATGTCGAGCGACCCGATGATCGCGACCGCATCGGCCAGCATGTGGCCCTTGGACAGCACTTCCATTGCCTGCAGATGCGCGTAGCCGGGCGCGCGGATCTTGCAGCGGTACGGCCTGTTGGATCCGTCGGCGACCAGGTAGACGCCGAACTCGCCCTTCGGCGCCTCGGTCGCCGTGTAGGTCGCGCCGGCGGGCACGTGGTAGCCCTCGGTGTACAGCTTGAAATGATGGATCAGCGCTTCCATCGAGCGCTTCATCTCGCCGCGCCTGGGCGGCGTGATCTTGTTGTCCTGCACCTTCACCGGGCCCGGCTTCATCTGCTTCAGGCACTGGTCGATGATGCGCAGGCTCTCCCGCATCTCCAGCATGCGGATCAGGTAGCGGTCGTAGCAATCCCCGCGCGTGCCGACCGGCACGTCGAACTCCATCCGGTCGTACACGTCGTAGGGCTGGCTCTTGCGCAAATCCCAGGCGCACCCGGAGGCGCGCAGGCAGGGGCCGGAAAAGCCCCATTCCATCGCCTGCTCGGCGCTCATGATGCCGATGTCGACGGTGCGCTGCTTGAAGATGCGGTTCTCGGTCAGCAGGCCTTCCAGGTCCTTCAGGAAGGCCGGAAACTGCTTCGCCCAGGCGGCGATCTTCGCCTCCATGTCCGCGGGCAGGTCCTTCGCGACGCCGCCCGGGCGGAAGTAGTTGGCGTGGTAGTGGCTGCCGCTCACCGCCTCGTAGAATTCCAGCAGCGTCTCCCGCTGCTCGAAGCCCCAGAGCGCCGGCGTGATCGCGCCGCAGTCGAGCGCATAGGTCGTCACGTTCAGTAGGTGGTTCAGCACGCGCGTCAGCTCGGCGAAGAGCACGCGGATGTACTGCCCGCGTTCCGGCACCTCGATGCCCAGCAGCCGTTCCGTCGCCAGCGCGAAGGAATGCTCCATGCACATCGGGCTGACGTAGTCGAGACGATCGAAATAGGGCAGCGCCTGGATGTAGGTCTTGTGTTCGATCAGCTTCTCGGTGCCACGGTGCAGCAGGCCGATATGCGGGTCGGCGCGCTCGACCACCTCCCCCTTCATCTCGAGGATCAGGCGCAGCACGCCGTGCGCGGCGGGATGCTGCGGGCCGAAATTGATGGTGTGGCTTTCCGCCTCGTCACGCGGCCGCACGGTCTCGGGCGCGGCGGCGCCGGCGGGAAGGATGGCCTGGCCGCTCATGCCGGACCCTCCAGGCGGTTGAGGTGGACCTTCTCGTCCCCGGGCAGCGTCGTCATCGCCTCCCAGGGGCTCATGTAGTCGAAGTTGCGGAATTCCTGGGTCAGCTGCACGGGGGAATAGGCGACGCGCTTCAGCTCCTCGTCGTAGCGGAGCTCGACGAAGCCGGTCAGCGGGAAATCCTTGCGGAGCGGATGGCCTTCGAAGCCGTAGTCGGTCAGCAGCCGGCGCAGATCCGACTGTCCGTCGAAGACCACGCCGTACATGTCCCAGGTCTCGCGCTCATACCAGGTGGCGCAGGCCCAGATGCCGGCGACGGAGGGCACCGGCGTCGCCTCATCCGTCGTGACGATCACGCGGACGCGATGGTTATGGGCGAGGCTGAGCAGGTTGTAGACGATCTCGAACCGCTCCGGCCGTTCCGGCCAGTCCACGCCGCAGATGTCCACGCACTGCTCGCAGGCGAATCGCGGATCTTCGCGCAGCAGGAGCATCAGCGCCGGCAGCGCGTCGCGACGGGCGCGCAGCACCAGTTCCTTCCCGCCACGGGCGAGTTCGACATCGTTCACCGCGCCGCCGGCCGCGGTGGCGATGGCGAGGCCAAGGGTGCGGAGGGGATTCTCGGGCGCGGCGGGTTCGACCGCGGTTTCGTTCTCAGCCACGCAGGATGGTCCCCGTCCGCCGGATCTTCTTCTGCAGCTGGAGGATGCCGTAGACGAGCGCCTCGGCCGTCGGCGGGCACCCGGGCACATAGACATCGACCGGCACGACGCGGTCGCAGCCGCGCACCACGCTGTAGGAGTAGTGGTAGTAGCCGCCGCCATTGGCGCAGGAGCCCATGGATATGACCCAGCGCGGCTCGCTCATCTGGTCGTAGACCTTGCGCAGCGCGGGGGCCATCTTGTTGGTCAGCGTGCCGGCCACGATCATCACATCCGATTGCCGCGGCGAACCGCGCGGGATGACGCCGAAGCGGTCAAGGTCGTAGCGCGCCATGTAGGCGTGGATCATCGGCACCGCACAGCAGGCGAGCCCGAAGGTCATCGGCCAGAGCGAGCCGGTGCGCGCCCAGTTCACCACCTTGTCGATGTTCGCGACGACGAAGCCCTTTTCGGCCATCTCGTCGGTCACGGCGCCGATCACGGCGTCCTGCGCCGGGCCGGGCGGAAGGGCCTGGCTGTTCCAGGCGATGTCGCTCGAGCCGCTCATGCCGGGCTCACTCCCAATCCAGGGCGCCCTTGCGCCACTCGTAGACGAAGCCGACCGTGAGGACGAAGAGGAAACCCATCATCGAGCCGAAGCCGAGCCAGCCGATGTCCCCGAGCGCGATCGCCCAGGGGAACAGGAACGCCACTTCGAGGTCGAAAATGATGAAGAGGATGGCGACGAGGTAGAAGCGCACGTCGAATCGCCGGCGCGTGTCGTCGAAGGGCGCGAAGCCGCATTCATAGGTGGAAAGCTTCTCGGCGTTCGGCTTCTGCCGTGCAGCGATGAATGCGCCGCCCACCATCGCGATCGCGATCCCCGCCGCGATTCCCAGGAAGACGAGCACAGGGAAGTACTCGGCCAGCAGTGGCTGCGTCATCTCAACCTTCGCTCCCCTGCCCTTTTTCCGGGCATGTGGTCGCCGCGCGAAGCGTCATGACGCAGCGCAGCGCGGCCGGACATTAGCCGCCCTTCTCGCGCTTCGCCATAGGCCGCGACGTCATGTTTTCAAGGATATGCGTTACGATGCGCTGAAGCCGCGCGGCGGAAACGAAAGCGGCGCCCCGAGGGACGCCGCTTTCCGTTTTTCCGCCGCGTGGCGCGAGTGACGGGGCTCGAACCCGCGACCTCCGGCGTGACAGGCCGGCGCTCTAACCAACTGAGCTACACCCGCGTACCCGCGACAGGTGCGGGGGGATAGGGCCAGGCGGGGGGTTAGTCAAGCGGTGGTGTGGAGAGGTTTCCCCGATCGCCGCACCGCGCCCTACGGGCGATGGTTCTCCCGAGTCCTGCCCCCGGGGAAGTATGGGCGCTGACGGATTCGAACCGCCGACCAACGGTGTGTAAAACCGCCGCTCTACCACTGAGCTAAGCGCCCGCACCTTCCCCCACATAGCACGAAGGGCCGGCCCTTGCGGACCGGCCCCACGCAACCCGTCCGGACGGACAGGCTTAGTTCACGGCGTCCTTCAGGCCCTTGCCGGCCTTGAAGCGGACGGTCGTGGAGGCCGGGATCTTGATCTCCTCGCCCGTGCGCGGATTGCGGCCCTTGCCGGCCTTGCGCTTGGAGGTCGAGAAGGTGCCGAAGCCGACGAGGCGAACTTCCTGCTTCTTCTTGAGCGACTTCTGGATCGCCTCGAACACGGCGTCGACGACGTCGCCGGCCTTGGCCTTGGGGAGATCGGCGGCCTCGGCGACCGCGGAAATCAGGTCCTGCTTGTTCACTGGGTATCCCTCCGTTGGGTGCGGATGACGGGTCGGCGAGTCGGCCAACCAGGTCGGGCCGGAGAGTAGGAGCGCCGATTTCGCAACGTCAACGAGAGAGCATCCGATTCGCGGCGGAAAACCGCCATTTGCGCCGCATCCTGCGGCAAAACTGCAACGGAACCTTGGGTTTTCCACAGAAAACCCCGGCGAAGCCGCGCTCCGCCGGGGTTTTTCACTCACACCCGAAGATGCGAATCGTCAATGGGGACGGGCCGAGCCGACATCCCCCTGCTCCGGCCCGCGCGGGGCCGGGGTCTCCTCCGGTTCCTCCCAGGTGATCGGCTCAGGCTTCTTCACCAGCGCCTTCCCGATCACCTCGTCGACATGGGAGACGACGATCAGTTCGAGCCCCTTCTTCACATTGTCAGGGATCTCGGCGAGGTCCTTCTCATTGTCCTTCGGGATGAAGACCGTCTTGATGCCGGCGCGGAGCGCGGCCAGCAGTTTTTCCTTCAACCCGCCGATCGGCAGCACGCGGCCACGCAGCGTGATCTCGCCCGTCATGGCGATGTCCCGCCGCACGGGGATCCCCGTCAGTACGGAGACGATCGAGGTCGCCATCGCGATGCCCGCGGACGGGCCATCCTTCGGCGTCGCGCCTTCCGGCACGTGCACGTGGATATCGCGCTTTTCGAACATCGTCGGCTTGAGGCCGAAGGTGGTCGAGCGGCTGCGCACGTAGGACATCGCCGCCGAGACGCTTTCCTGCATCACGTCGCCGAGCTTGCCGGTCTGCTTCACATTGCCCTTGCCGGGCAGCATCACCGACTCGATCGTCAGGATCTCGCCGCCCACCTCGGTCCAGGCGAGGCCGGTGACGACGCCGACCATGTCCTCCGCCTCGGCCTCGCCGTAGCGGAACTTCTGCACGCCGGCGAACTTGTCGAGGTTCTTGTGCGTGATGGCGACCTTCTTCGCCTTCTTCGAGACGATCTCCTTCACCGCCTTGCGGGCGAGGCCGGCGATCTCGCGCTCGAGGTTCCGCACGCCCGCCTCGCGCGTGTAGTAGCGGATCAGGTCGCGGATCGCGCTGTCGGAGAGCGACCACTCGCCCTCCTTCAGCCCGTTCGCCTCGCTCACCTTCTTCATCAGGTGGCGCTTGGCGATCTCGATCTTCTCATCCTCGGTGTAGCCGGGGATGCGGATGATCTCCATGCGGTCGAGCAGCGGCTGCGGCATGCGCAGCGAGTTCGCCGTCGTCACGAACATCACGTCCGACAGGTCGTAGTCGACCTCGAGGTAATGGTCGGCGAAGGTCGAGTTCTGCTCAGGGTCCAGCACCTCGAGCAGCGCCGAGGACGGGTCGCCGCGCCAGTCGGCGCCGAGCTTGTCGATCTCATCCAGCAGGAAAAGCGGGTTCGACGTCTTCGCCTTCTTCATGCCCTGGATGACCTTGCCAGGCATGGAGCCGATATAGGTCCGGCGATGGCCGCGCACCTCGGCTTCGTCCCGCACGCCGCCCAACGACATGCGCACGAAGTTCCGCCCCGTCGCCTTGGCGATGGACTTGCCGAGCGAGGTCTTGCCGACGCCGGGGGGGCCGACGAGGCACAGGATCGGCCCGCGGATCTTCGGGCTGCGGCTCTGCACCGCCAGGTACTCGATGATCCGCTCCTTCACCTTCTCAAGCCCGTAGTGGTCGGACTCGAGCACGGCTTCCGCCGCCACGATGTCGTTGCGGACCTTGGAGCGCTTCTTCCACGGGATCGACAGGATCCAGTCGAGGTAGTTGCGCACGACCGTCGCCTCGGCGCTCATCGGCGACATGGTGCGCAGCTTCTTGAGCTCAGCGAGCGCCTTCTCGCGCGCTTCCTTCGAGAGCTTGGTGGCCTTGATCTTGGCCTCGAGCTCGGCGGCCTCGTCCTTGCCGTCCTCGCCTTCGCCGAGCTCCTTCTGGATCGCCTTGAGCTGCTCGTTCAGATAGTACTCGCGCTGCGTCTTCTCCATCTGCCGCTTCACGCGGTTGCGGATGCGCTTTTCCACCTGCAGCACGCCGATCTCGCCCTCCATGTGGGCGAAGACCTTCTCGAGCCGCTGCGTGACGGACGGCGTCTCGAGCAGCTCCTGCTTCTCGGGGATCTTGAGTCCGAGATGGGAGGCGACGGTGTCGGCGAGCTTCGCCGGCTCCTCGATCTGGTTGATCGAGACGAGCACCTCCGGCGCGATTTTCTTGTTGAGCTTGATGTACTGCTCGAACTGCGAGACGACGGTGCGCGCCAGCGCCTCGGCCTCGCGCGGCTCGGCGAGTTCCTCCTCGATCGGCTCGGCGAAGGCCTCGAAGTACTGGGCGGTTTCCTTGAAGGCGGCGATGCGCGCGCGGCGCCCGCCCTCGACCAGGACCTTCACTGTCCCGTCGGGCAGCTTCAGCAGCTGCAGCACCGTCGAGACCGTGCCGATCTGATAGAGATCGTCCGCGCCCGGATCGTCCTGCGCAGCGTTCTTTTGGGCGACGAGCAGGATCTGCTTGTCGTCCTTCATCACCGCTTCGAGCGCGCGGACCGATTTCTCACGGCCGACGAAAAGCGGGACGATCATGTGCGGGAACACCACGATGTCCCGAAGGGGCAGCACCGGAAGGAGTTCGCCGCGGATGGTGTCCGTCATGTGACCTCACTGGGACAGTCGACGCCCGGCCCGCCCAGATGGCGGCACGGGCGGGGCGCCACGGTACCCCCGGATGTGGGAGGCCCCGGACGCCCTCTCAAGGACTTGACAGGGCGGTGCCGCAGCCCCGCCCCGCCGGATCAGGCCGAAGTCTGCTCGGCCGGCCGTTCGGCGTGGATGAAGAGCGGCTGGGCGCGGCCCTCGGCCACTTCCCGGTTCACCACCACTTCCTCGACCGATTCGAGACCAGGCAGGTCGAACATGGTCGACAGCAGGATCGCCTCCATGATCGAGCGCAGGCCGCGCGCCCCGGTCTTGCGCTGGATCGCGCGGGTCGCGACCGCCTTCAGTGCGTCCTCGGTGAAGGTGAGCTTCGCCCCCTCCATCTCGAACAGCCGGGCATATTGCTTGACCAGCGCGTTCTTCGGCTTGGTCAGGATCTCGATCAGCGCCTTCTCGTCCAGGTCGTCGAGCGTGGCGACGACAGGCAGGCGGCCGATGAATTCCGGGATCAGGCCGAACTTCAGGAGGTCCTCGGGCTCGACCTCCCGCAGGATCTGGCCGGTGCGGCGCTCATCGGGATCGCGGACCTCGGCCCCGAAGCCCATCCCCGAGCCCTTGCCACGGGCACCGATGATCTTCTCGAGCCCCGCGAAGGCGCCACCGCAGATGAACAGGATGTTCGAGGTGTCGACCTGGAGGAATTCCTGCTGCGGGTGCTTCCGCCCACCCTGCGGCGGGACGGAGGCGACCGTGCCTTCCATGATCTTGAGCAGCGCCTGCTGGACGCCCTCCCCGCTCACGTCGCGGGTGATGGAGGGGTTGTCCGACTTGCGGCTGATCTTGTCGACTTCGTCGATGTAGACGATGCCCCGCTGCGCGCGTTCCACGTTGTAGTCCGCGGCCTGCAGCAGCTTGAGGATGATGTTCTCGACATCCTCGCCGACATAGCCCGCCTCGGTCAGCGTCGTCGCGTCCGCCATGGTGAAGGGGACGTCGAGGATGCGCGCGAGCGTCTGGGCGAGCAGCGTCTTGCCTGAGCCCGTGGGGCCCACGAGCATGATGTTCGACTTGGCGATCTCGATGTCGGGGTTCTTCCCGCCATGGGCCAGGCGCTTGTAGTGATTGTGGACCGCGACCGAGAGAACCTTCTTCGCGTGGTCCTGACCGATCACGTAGTCGTCGAGGACCTTGCAGATCTCCTTGGGCGTCGGCACCCCGTCGCGGGACTTCACAAGGGTCGTCTTGTGCTCCTCGCGAATGATGTCCATGCAGAGTTCGACGCATTCGTCGCAGATGAACACCGTCGGCCCGGCGATGAGCTTCCGGACCTCGTGCTGCGACTTGCCGCAGAACGAGCAATACAGGGTGTTCTTCGAATCTCCGGACTTGCTCATGCGGTCTCCGTGTCCCCCGCCGGTGCGGGGGACTGCAACGTATATGTAGCCCTCAGGACCCCTAAGGGAAAGCGAAAGGCAGCCCCGGGCCCCGTCCCCGGCGTCCGGTGCGGCGCGAAGGTCACGCCTTGGCGGTTTCGGAGGCCGGGACCGGGCGTTCCTCGACCACATGGTCCACCAAGCCGAAGTCGCGGGCCTCCTCGGCGGACATGTAGCTGTCGCGGTCGAGCTTCTTCTCGATCGCCTCGATCGGCTGGCCGGTGTGACGGACGTAGATCTCGTTCAGGCGCTGGCGGAGCTTGAGGATCTCGCGCGCCTGGATCTCGATGTCCGTCGCCTGGCCCTGCGCCCCGCCCGAGGGCTGGTGGACCATGATCCGGCTGTTGGGCAGGGCGTAGCGCTTGCCCTTTTCGCCGGCGCACAGCAGCAGCGAGCCCATCGACGCGGCCTGGCCGATGCAGACCGTGCTGACCGGGGAACGGATGTACTGCATGGTGTCGTACATCGCGAGGCCGGCCGAAACCACGCCACCGGGAGAATTGATGTAGAAGGCGATGTCCTTCGAGGGGTTCTCGCTTTCCAGGAACAGCAGCTGGGCGCAGATCAGCGAGGACACCTGGTCGAAGACCGGGCCCGTCAGGAAGATGATCCGTTCCTTCAGCAGGCGGGAATAGATGTCGAAGGCCCGCTCGCCCCGCGCGGTCTGCTCGATGACCATCGGAACCAGGGTGTTGTTGTAGACCTCGACCGGGTCGCGATCGCGAATCATCGGCGTATCCTTTCGTTCCGGCGGGGCCGAATCAGCCCGCCGTCGTCCCTGCGAATGTGGGGCATCCCTCGCGGTCGCGAAAGGCCTGCCCCGGACGGTGTCAGCCCGGCACGGCCAGCACCATCCCGTCATGCCCCGGCTCGACGCCCAGCGGCAGGTTGGCCAGCAGCCAGCCGTGGTCGAGGTCGGGGCTCATATGCGTCAGGACCGTCCGGCGCGGCCTGATCCGCCCCACCCAGTCCAGCACCTGATCGACATTCGCATGGACCTTGTGGGGACGGCGCTGGAAGCATCCCACCACCCAGGTATCCAGGCCGTGAAGGCGGGCCAGGCTCTCCTCGGGCAAATGCACCAGGTCGGTCGAATAGGCGAAGGCGCCGATGCGGAAGCCCACCGTCTCCATCACCGCATGGTCCTGCGAGAAGGTTTCCACCCGGTGGCCGGCGATCGCGACCGTCTCCCCCGCCACGATCGGCACCGGGTCCACCGCCGGGCGGAAGAAGACCGGCCCGGTTGCCGGGAGAAAGGCGTAGTCGAAGCGGCGCTGCAGGATTTCGAGCGTGCGGGCGGTCGCGAAGGCCTGCATCGGCCGACCGGCGAGGCGGTTAAGGATGCGAACCTCGTCCAATCCCATCACATGGTCGGCATGATCATGTGTATACAAAATTGCATCCACGCCCGGCACGCCGCAGGCCAGCAGCTGGGTCCGGAGATCGGGCCCGGTATCGACCAGAAGCCGCCCGCCTCCGCCGCCTTCGACCAGGATGGAGGATCGCGTCCGGTGGTTCAGCGGGTTCGACGGATCGCAGGCACCCCACCAGCCGCGCCCATCCCCCCCCCCGATCTGGGGCACTCCACCCGAGGCGCCACAGCCAAGAATCGTGACCGTAAGCAAGGCGCTACGAGGCTTTCCTGAATAAACGCATGAAGTTACCGGTGGTCAGGTCGGCAAGCGCCGCCATCTCCAGCCCCCGCACCTCCGCCAGGACCTTGGCCGTATGCGCGACCATCCCGGGCTCGCAGCGCTTGCCCCGGAAGGGCACGGGGGCGAGGTAGGGTGCGTCCGTCTCCACCAGCAGCCGTTCGGGCGGCAGGTCGCGCGCGATGTCCCGGATCTCCTGCGATTTCGGGAAGGTCAGAATGCCGGAGAAGGAGACATAGCCCCCCATCTCCACCGCCTTTTCCGCGAGATCGCGCCCGCTGCTGAAGCAATGCAGCAGGAAGTCGAAGGCGCCGCCCGCCTCCCTTTCCCGCCGCAGGATGGCGAGAATGTCGTCATCGGCGTCCCGTGCATGCACTACCAGCGGAAGGCCGGACAGCCGTGCCGCACGGATGTGCCTGGCAAAATTCTCCGCCTGCGCGTCGCGCGGGGCCTTGTCGTAGAAATAGTCGAGCCCGCTTTCCCCGATGCCGATGATGCGGGGATGGTCGGCCTCGGCGGCGATCTCCTCCGGCGTGGGCAGCGGCCCTTCCCCGGCATTATGCGGGTGGATGCCGACCGTGCCCCAGACGTCGGGGACGCGCGAGGCGATCTCCTTCACCCGCGCCGCCTGGGACATGCGCACGCCGATCGTGACCATCCGGCCGACCCCGGCTTGCCGGGCGCGGTCCATGACCTGCTCGATCTCGCCCTCGACGTAGTAGTCGAGGTGGCAATGGCTATCGACGAGCATCAGGCCGGCAGGTCCATCTTGCGGAACAGCGGGGCGGGCGGCGGCAGCGGCGTGCCTTCGGGCAGCGGCGAGGCCAGGGCGCCGAAGTCCCGCGCATCCGCGGGCACGCCGAGCTGGTCGAGCAAAGCGGCCATGGTGGCGGGCATGAAGGGCTGCAGTACCGTGGCATAGGCGCGCAGCGCCGTGTGCAGGTGGCGCAGCACGGCGGCCATGCGCGCGAGGTCGGTCTTCTTCAATGCCCACGGCGCCTGCTGGGTGATGTAGCCATTGGCGTCGCGCACGCTCGCGAAGACGCTCTCCAGCGCCAGGTGGAAATGCTGGTGGTCCAGCTGGTTGCGGACCGTGGCGAGCAACGTGTCGAGCGAGGCAAACAGGGCCGCGTCCGACGCATCCCGCGCCGCCTCGCCCGGCAGCCGGCCCTCGCAGTTCCGCTGGATCAGGCTCAGCGTCCGGTTCGCGAGATTGCCCAGCGCATCCGCCAGCTCGCCGTTCAGCCGGTGCACGAGCGCCTTGCGCGAAAAGTCGCCATCATTCCCGAAGGGCACTTCCCGCAGCAGGAAGTAGCGCACGGGGTCGAGGCCGAATTCCTCGACGAGCGCCACCGGGTCGATGACGTTGCCGAGGGATTTCGAGATCTTCTGGCCCTCGTTGGTCCACCATCCATGGGCGAAGACGCGCCTCGGCGGGGCGATGCCGGCGGCCATCAGGAAGGCCGGCCAGTAGATGGTGTGGAAGCGGACGATGTCCTTGCCGACAAAATGCACATCCGCCGGCCAGAAGCGCCAGCGCGGATGCGACGCGTCCGGGTAGCCCGCCGCGGTGATGTAGTTGGTCAGCGCATCGAGCCACACGTACATCACATGTGCCTCGTCCCCCGGCACCTTCACCCCCCAGGTGAAGGAGGTGCGGGACACGGAGAGGTCCAGCTTCTCCGGGCGCTCAGCGAAATCCTTAAGGCCCTGCTGAATGAAGGCGCGCACCTCGTTGCGCCGGCTCTCGGGCTGGATGTCGATCCGCTCGGGATGGCCTTCCGGCAGGTCGTAGCGGCGCAGCAGTTCGGGCAGCCACTTCGACAGGCGGAAGAAGTAGGAGGGTTCGCGCACCCACTCCACCGGCGCGCCGGAGGGGGCGACCTTCACCCCGTCCCGCTCGGTCAGCTCGTCCGGGCCGTAGAAGGCCTCGTCGCGCACCGCGTACCAGCCCTCGTAGTCGCCGAGGTAGATCTCGCCCTTCTCCGCCAGCGCCTGCCACAGCGCGACGCAGGCCGCCTTGTGGCGGGGTTCCGTGGTGCGGATGAAGTCGTCGTTGGAAAATCCCATCGTGGCCGTCAGGTCGCGGAAGGCCTGGCTGACGCGGTCGGTAAAGGCCTGCGGGTCCTCCCCCGCATCCTTCGCCGCCTTCTCCACCTTCTGCCCGTGTTCGTCAGTGCCGGTCAGGAAGAAGACCTCGTGCCCGTCCAGGCGCTTGAAGCGCGCCAGCACGTCGGTCGCCAGCGACGTGTAGGCATGCCCGATATGGGGCCTGTCGTTGACGTAGTAGATCGGCGTCGTGAGGTAGACGGGCTGCTTCGACATGGGCTTGTCCGGTCCGGCTTCCGTGCGTCCGCTCAGGGGCGCGCGAGCCAGGAAAGGCCCGTGAGCACGGCCTGCTTGCGGTCGAGATTCAACCGCTCCGTATCGTCCGCGAGGGTGCCGAGCCTATCCCACAGCGACGCCCACACCGCAAGCGGATGGCGGCCGAGCCAGTCCGGTGCCGCGCGACCGCGCGCCGCATCGCCGAGGGCCGACGCGATCGCCCCACGCAGCAGCGCGAAGAAGATGCCGAAGGCTCCGCCCGTGCGGTCCATCGCCAGCCGGTCGCCCAGCGCGTGGTCGCGCGGCACCTCGCCCTTCGCCAGCGCGGCGAGGCTTTTTTCCACCATCGCCTGGAGTTCGATCCCGCCTGCCTCGGCGAGCGCCAGCGCGCGACCAGGGGAGCCCTGCGCGAGGGCGGCGAGGCGCGCGCGCTCCGTCTTGCCCGTCTCCGGCAGCAGGCGCGCGAGCAACGTGTCCATCGCCTCGGCCGGCAACGGGTTCAGGTCGAGCCGCCGGCAGCGGCTGCGGATGGTCGGCAGCAGGCGCTGCGGCGCGGAGCAGACCAGCAGCAGCACGGTGCGCGGCGGCGGTTCCTCCAGCGTCTTGAGCAGCGTGTTCTGCACGGCCGCCTGGTCGGCGCGCTCGGCCTCGTCCATCACGACAACGCGCCAGCCCCCCTCGGCCGCGGTCTGGGTCAGGAAGCGGACGGCGTCGCGCGCATCCTCGACGCGCAGCACGCGCTTCGTGCCGCGGTCCCCCGTGCCGGGTTCGAGCGTGAAGCAGTCGGCATGGGTGTCGGCCGCGACGCGCCGGAACACCGCGCTCGCAGGATCGACGAAGAGCGGCGGGGCGGATTTCGGCAGCCCGGCGAGCAGCCAGCGCGCGAATCGCCAGGCGAGCGTCGCCTTGCCGATCCCCGGCGGCCCCGCGATCAGCCAGGCATGATGCAGCCGCCCAGACCACGCCGCCTGCTCGAGCGCCCGCGCCTGCTCCTCATGCCCGACCAGATCCGGGTTACCCCGCGGCTCGATCATCGGCCGACAGTCAGAAAAGATTGGGGGGCCGGGGGAAATTCCTTTCCCCCGGCGGGAGAGGCCCGGAGAGGGCGGAGCCCCCTCCGGATCACGCGGTCGCTCCAAGGCGTTCGCGGACGATCCGGCCGATCTCCGACGCCACTGCATCGGCGTCGTGCCGCGCGTCGATCACCGCGCAGCGTTCGGGGTCGCCCGCCGCGATGGCAAGGAATCCCGCGCGGACCCTTTCGTGGAAGTCGCGGCCCATCCGCTCGTAGCGATCCGCCCCGCTCCGCGCCGCCGCGCGACCCATACCGTCGGTCACGGGCAGGTCGAGCACGAGCGTCAGGTCCGGCGCGAAGCCTTCGAGGGCGAGGTCGGCGAGGGTGGTCCAGACCTTGCGCCGCAGTCCCTGCGCGCCCTGGTAGGCGAGGGTGGAATCGGCGAAGCGGTCGCTGATGACCCAGCCGCCGGCGGCGATGAAGGGCCGTATGGTGCGGACGAGGTGTTCCCGCCGTGCCGCGAAATGGAGCATCGCTTCCGCGACCGGGTCCCAGGGCCCGTGGCCGAGCAGCAGACCGCGGATGCGTTCCGCCCCCGGCGTGCCCCCCGGTTCGCGCGTGACAAGCACGGGCCTGCCCGCCTGAGCAAGGCGCGCAGCGAGGCGGCGGGCCTGGGTGGACTTCCCTGCCCCCTCGCCCCCTTCGAGCGTGATGAACCGGCCTGCGGCGCGCATGCGGCCGGTTTGGCGGTGCGGCAGCGTGACGTCAAATCATGCCACCTGGGCGGGACGAAGGGCTGGCTGGCGATCCGTGGTCGCTGCGGATCAGCATGCCGAATCATCACGTCTTCGAGAGCAGTTCCCCCTTGAAACAATCCGGTTACCGTCCATGTCAGTTACACTGAGAAAACCGGTTGAGTGAGAGGCGTGTCGGAGGGTGTGCATGTCCTGCGCGAAACACGCGGCCGATGCTCTTGATCAAGGGTCCGACGATCGCGATGGCGCGTCGCAAGCTGCGCATCTGGCGCTCGCCTCGATGGCGGTCGAGGGAATCCTGCTGAGCGCCTATGAACATCGTCACGATGAAGCGGCGCGTGTGCTGGCAGAGATCCTCAGCCGCCTCAAGGAAGCGGCGGGCGCGATGGTCCGGCGCTGACGCCGCGCGCCGCGGTCAGCTGCCGAAGACCCAGCGGCTGACCACCGCCGGGATGCGGGAGACGAGGCCCAGCCGCTCGACATCCGCCCCGGCGAGCAGAGGGACGCGCAACTCGGGCACGCCCTGCCCGCCCACGAGCATTTCGCCGATCTGCTGGCCGCGCGCGACGGGCGCGGTGATCGGGGCGTCATAGCGCAGGCGCACCTGCAGCCGTGTGCGCCACTGGCGTGGCAAGGTCAGCACCAGGTCCCGCCCGCCCACCATCGGCACCTTCGAGCGTTCGCCGAGATAGACCGGTACCTCCTCGATGGTGTCCTGGGCGCGGAACAGCACCACCGCCTCGAATTCACGGAAGGCCCATTCCATCAGCCGCTCGCTCTCCTCAGCGCGGGCGCGCATGGTCGGCAGGCCGTTGATCACCATGATCACGCGCCGGTCGCCGCGGCGGACGCTGCCGGTCAGGCCGTAGCCCGCTTCCTCGGTGTGGCCGGTCTTGAGGCCATCGGCGCCGGCGACGCGCGCCAGCAGCGGGTTGCGGTTGTCCTGGCTGATGTTGTTGAAGCGGAAGGACCGCTCGCTGTAGTAGGCGTAGTATTCTGGGAAGTCGTTGATGATCCTCCGCGCCAGCGTCGCGAGGTCGCGCGCAGTGGTGCGATGTTCCGGATCCGGCCAGCCGGTGGAATTGCGGAAGGTGCTGTTGGTCAGGCCGATCCGGCGGCCGGCCTCGTTCATCGCATCGGCGAATTGCTGTTCGCTGCCGCTGATCGCCTCGGCCAGAACGATGCAGGCGTCGTTGCCGGACTGCACGATGACGCCACGGAGCAGGTCCTCGACCTTCACCTGGGCGTTCAGCTCGACGAACATCTTCGAGCCGCCCATGCGCCAGGCGCGCTCGCTGACCGGCAGCATCTGGTCCATCTGCAGGCGGCCGGCCTTCAGGTGCTCGAAGACGACATACATCGTCATGAGCTTGGACATGGAGGACGGCGGCATGCGCTCGTCAGCGTTCTTTTCCAGCAGCACGGCGCCGGTCGCGAAATCCACCACCAGCGCTTGGCGGGCGAGCACGTCGAGCGGGCCGAGCGGCGTGCTGGCGGGCGTGCCAGCAGGCCCTTGCGCCGGCCGACGGCCTTGGGCCGGGCGCTGCTGCGCGAGCGCCGGCGCGGCCAAGCCGCCGG
>NZ_JACADQ010000699.1 GCF_016106015.1 Neoroseomonas rubea | reverse complement strand
CCGCCCTCCAGCGTGTCGTTGCCGGCGCCGGCCTCCAGCGTATCCGCCCCGGCGGCACCGAACAGGGAATTGGCGATGGCGTTGCCGACGATGCGGTTGGCCAGGCCGTTGCCACTGCCGTTCTGCGCGCCTGCGCCTGTCAGCAGCAGGTTCTCGACCTCGGCGTCGAGGGTGTAGGCCGTGCCGGCCGCCAACAAGACCCGGTCGATGCCGCCGCCAGCCAGTTCGAGGATGGTATCCGGCGCATCGCCGTCGATGATGTAGGTGTCGTTGGCGAGGCCGCCGACCAGGCTGTCGGTGTCAGCTCCGCCATCCAGCGTATCGCCGCCGTCGCCGCCCAGCAGCGTGTCGGCGCCCGCGTCACCGGTCAGCGCGTTGGCGCTGACGTTGCCGGTGATCTGGTTGGCGAGCGCATTGCCGGTGCCGTTCAGCAGCGTCGCACCGGCGAGCACGAGGTGCTCGAGGTTGGCGCCAAGGGTGTAGGCCGTCCCGGCCGAGACGATGACGCGGTCGATGCCCTCGTCCGCCGCTTCGACGATCACATCGTTGGCGCCCTCCACCTGGTAGACATCGTCGCCCAGGCCGCCGAGCAGGCTATCCGTCTCGGTGCCGCCGTCGAGCGTGTCGGCCCCGTCGCCGCCGACCAGCGTGTCGGCCGCGGCACCGCCGGCGAGCGAGTTGGCGAAGCCGTTGCCGACCAGGGTGTTGGCGAGGCCGTTGCCGATGCCGTTCTGCGCCGCACCGGCAGTCAGCACCAGCGTCTCGATGTTGGCGCC
>NZ_JACADQ010000698.1 GCF_016106015.1 Neoroseomonas rubea | reverse complement strand
GCGCAGCGCGCGCAGGCCGTCGCGGTGCAGCATGGCGGCGCGGGCACGGTCCCGCGCCTCGGGTGCCGGCGGCGGCGCGCTCGGCACTTCGGAGCCGCCGGTCAGCGCGCATCCGCCGCCGAGCAGGAGAATCGCGAGCAGCAAGATCCGCACGGCCGTTCCCGTTCGGCGCACGCCGCGGCCGGCTAGCACAGTGGGCGCCCCGCCAGGATCGCTGGGGTGGATGGGGATGATGGCGGCACGAGAGACCCCTACAGGTCCACTTGCGCCATGGCCACAGGGAACCGCGTTAGCGCCCGACACCCAGCGTCGGGTCGGTGGCGGGTAGCCCGAGCAGCGCATCGACGCGCTGCACCACGGCCGAGGTGACCGGGCGGTTCGCCGCGGCCTGGAGTTCCTGCGCCCGTGCGCGGGCGATGGCCTGGTCGCGCGCGACGCCGGGCGGCATCGAAAACGCCTCGACCATCGCTGCCTCGTAATCGGATACGCGGCCGACACGCGAATTGGGCGCCGCATTCTCCCGCGCGCGGGGGGAGGCATTGGCAGCGTTCAGGCCGCCGAGCGCGCTGGACAGCGCGCCGCGGTCACCGACGGCGCCTTGCGCCTGGCCGGGCGCGGAGCCGCTGCGGCCCGGCGTATCGCCGCGGCCGGAGGCCGACTGACCCGGCGCATTCGCGGAGTTGCCCGGCGACCCTCCGGCCTGGCCTGGGGCGCCCGCGGAGTTCCCCGCCGCGCCGCCGCCCTGGCCACCGCTGTTGCCCGGCGAGTCGCCGCCGGCG
>NZ_JACADQ010000697.1 GCF_016106015.1 Neoroseomonas rubea | reverse complement strand
GCCGCGCCGGCGCGCATCGCCATCCCCGCGGCCCCCGACCTGCACCTGGACGAGGCGCCGGCACGCGCCGCCTGGGCCGCCGCCCGCGCCCTGCTGCCGGGGGCCGAGGAAGCGCGCATCACGCCGCTGCTCGACACTGCCGCGCTGCTCTATGACGGACCCTGGGTGGCCGAACGCGCCGCCGCCTTCGGCGATTTCGCCGCCGCCCATCCCGGCGCGCTCCATTCGGTGACGCAGGCGATCATCGCGGGGGCAGCGCGCTTTTCGGCCGTGGATGCCTTCCGCGGGATGTACCGGCTGGCCGAGCATCGTCGCGCGGCGGAGGATTTCTTCGCGCGCTTCGACGTCCTGGTCGTGCCCTCGGTGCCCTGCTTTCCGACGCTCGCGGCGCTGGCGGCCGACCCCTTCGGGCCGAACGCCCGGCTCGGCACCTACACCAATTTCGTGAACCTGCTCGACCTCGCCGCGCTGGCGGTGCCGGGCCCGGCGCGGCCGGACGGGCTGCCGGCCGGCATCACGCTGATCGGCCCGCGCGGCAGCGATGCCGCGCTCGCCGCGCTCGGGAAGGTCTTCGCCGCGCGCGTCGCGGCGGCAGGAAAGGCGGACGCCGCATGATCGAGATCGCCGTCGTCGGCGCGCACCTGACAGGGCTCGCGCTGAACCATGAACTGCTTGGCCGCGGCGGCGTCTTCGCCCGCGCGGTCGGCACGCGCCCCTGCTACCGCCTGTTCGCGCTGGCCGGCGGGCCGCCGCGCCGGCCGGGCCTGCTGCGCGTCGCG
>NZ_JACADQ010000696.1 GCF_016106015.1 Neoroseomonas rubea | reverse complement strand
CTCGCCGCGGCCATGGCGGCGGGCCCCGTGGCGGCGGCGCCGAGCGCCATGGCCGCGGCGAGCGCGCCGCGACGGTCGAGTGCGATGGTCATGCCTGTTCCTCCCAGGATTCTTGTGGCGCCCTGGCCGAGACGGACCGGGGCGGCGCCTCTCGCTGCTCTAGTCGCGGCGCCTGCGGCGATCAAGCGGCCGCCGCATTGACCCGCGGCCGCTTCCGTGGCGAAAGCGGCCCATGCCCGCCGACGCACCGCTGCCCGATGCCTGGCCTGCCACGCTGCTCGGCCTGATCGGCGCGGGCATCGGCGCTTCGCTGACCCCCGCCATGCATGAGCGGGAAGGCGCGGAGCAGGGGCTTCGCCTCATCTACCGCAAGATCGACCTCGAGCCGCTCGGCCTGACGGTCGCCGCGCTGCCGGAGCTGCTGGCGGCGGCCGGGCGCATGGGCTTCGCCGGCCTCAACATCACCTATCCCTGCAAGCAGGCCGTCATTCCGCTGCTCGACGGCCTGTCCGAGGATGCGCGCGCGCTCGGCGCGGTGAACACCGTGCTGTTGCGGGACGGAAAGCGCCACGGCCACAACACGGACTGGTCTGGCTTCGCCGCCGCCTTCCGCCGCGACCTTCCGGGCGTGCCGCTCGGCGCCGTGGTGCAACTCGGCGCGGGCGGGGCCGGGGCGGCGGTCGCGCATGCGCTGCTCACGCTCGGCGCGGCGCGGCTGATGCTGCACGATGTCGAGCCCGGCCGCGCCGCCGACCTTGCCGCCGCCCTCGAGGCCCGCTTCG
>NZ_JACADQ010000695.1 GCF_016106015.1 Neoroseomonas rubea | reverse complement strand
GGGTGGCTCGCCGCACCCGTGGCGGCCCCCCTGCGCGGCCCCGGCCGGCCCGGCGGCCGCAGGTCACGCGATCATGCCCGGGGCACGGCCTTCAGCGCTGCTGGAAGCCCGAGGCGGTCAGGGTGAAGCGGCGCAGGTCGATGCCCTGCTGCTGCGACACCGTCTGGGCGACCTCGGCGCGGAAGGCGGCCACCGGGCCGGGCGCGCCCGCGGCCCGGAGGTCCGCCAGTCGCGCCGCCATGGCCATGGCGTAGAAGGCGAGCGTCTCGGCCGTCGCCTGGCGTCCAGCCTCGTCTAGCCGTGCCATGGCGGGATTGGCGGCGACCATCTGCCGCGCCTGGCCACGCACGGCAGCGATGCCGGCGGGCTGCGTGAGGGCGTCGCCGCCCGTCGAGACCTCCCAGGCGATCAGGTAGAAGGCGGCGACCACGTCGGCGAGGTCACGGCTGTCATAGCCATGCTGGGCGAGCAGCCGGTCGAATTCCTGCCAGGGCAGGCCGGACTCGACCGCGGCGCGCAGCCCGGCGGGGTTGGGGCTGGTCGGCAGCATCGCGGCGAGAACCTGTTGCCGCACCCGCGCGCTGACGCCCGGAACGGGCGCGAAGGCGGTCGGGCTGCGCGGCAGGGCGGCCTGCGGCACCGGCTTGCCGCCGATAGTGGGCGGCTGCGCGGGCAGGGAGGCCGGCTTGGCCGTCGGCATGGCGCCGCCGCCCTGTGGCGCGGGCGGGACACCGATGGCGGGCGCGACGGGAACCGGCGGCGTCGGCGGCGGCGCGCCGGGGA
>NZ_JACADQ010000694.1 GCF_016106015.1 Neoroseomonas rubea | reverse complement strand
GGGCGGCGGCGGCGGCGGCGCGGGCGGGCGCGGGGGTGCGACGCGCTCGATCTCAGGCGGGCGGCCCGGCGGCAGGGCGGCGAGCCGCTCATACAGCCCGTCGGATCCCTCGTTCATCGCGTTGGCCAGCCACGCATAGCCCATGCCGAGCGCGAAGACCGCCACGCAGGCCGCGACCCAGGCGGGGATGCCGCGCGACGGGCCGCGATGGGGTGCGTCCACGCCCTTCCAGCGTGGGGAAAGTTCGCGTTCCCAGGGCGGGCGCACCTGCGTGAGAAGCTGGTAGAGACCCGTGCGGATCTGGTCGAGTTCCGACTGCCCGCGCGGGGAGAGCCGGTAGCGCCCCTGGAAGCCGAGCGCGAGGCAGAGGTAGCTGACCTCCAGCGCGTCGCGCCAGCGGCCCGGATCCTTCTGCATCCCCGCGAGCACGTCGAAGAAGCGGTCGCCCGACTTCACTTCCTGGTGGAAGGTTGCCACCAGCGACTGCACGGACCAGACGCTGCCCTGCCCCCAGTTGGTGGACAGCACCACGTCGTCGAGGCTGGCGCAGAGGATGTAGTGCGCGGCGCGCACCTGCTCGGCGCTGACGCCGGCGTCGCGCGCATCGATCTCGAACTGGCGGAAGCCGCGGATCGCGCGTTCGCGCAATTCCTCCCCCGAAGGCTGCGCCGCCACGCCCGCGGTGGACAGGCGCGCCAGCAGGTCGGTCAGCGGCTGCGCGGCGGCGGCGAGCGGGCCGATGCCGACCTTGGGCACCGCCTCAGCCTCGCCCGCCAGGCGCGGCGCGGCCTCGGCG
>NZ_JACADQ010000693.1 GCF_016106015.1 Neoroseomonas rubea | reverse complement strand
TCGCACCACCGGCCTTCGCAAGCACCTTGGTGATCGCCGCCGTCAGCGACGTCTTGCCATGGTCCACGTGCCCGATCGTGCCAATGTTGCAGTGCGGCTTCGTCCGCTCGAATTTCGCCTTCGCCATGGCCTGTCCCGCGTCCTCGTTCCGATCCGTCTCTGCACAAAGTCCCGCGGCCGAGATCCGATGGACCCCGATCGCGGGCCAGAAGCCCTTGTCATCGGCGGCCTGCTTGTCCGCTCCGCCCGCCGGTTCCCCGGGGCGCGTCGCGGGCAGGTCACCGGCCCGTCATCGACCCGCGCCGCGCTGGAGCGGGTGACGGGAATCGAACCCGCACAACCAGCTTGGAAGGCTGGGGCTCTACCATTGAGCTACACCCGCGCCGCGAGGCGCCGCGAACCCACCAAGTCCTGCCGCCCGTCCGGGGTAGTCGGCCCCGCGAAGGGCGGGCGGGCGATATGGAGGGGGTTGGATTCGAACCAACGTAGGCGCAAGCCAACGGATTTACAGTCCGTCCCCTTTAGCCACTCGGGCACCCCTCCGCAGCCGCTCGCCCTTCCGGGCTGGCGGGAGCGCCGGGGGTTAAGCCCATGGGCGCGCCGCTGTCAACGGATCAGGGCGGGTTTCCGCCGCGACGCGCCGCAGGCTACATGGCGCCATGCCCCGCCCCCCGAAGCGCCCCGATGCAAGCCGCCCGCGAAGCCCGAAGGGCGCCCCGCCCAAGGGACCGCGCCCGCAGCGCCCCGACGGCCCGCGCGGAGAGGCGCGCAAGCCCTTCGCCGCCGGCGCGCGCCC
>NZ_JACADQ010000692.1 GCF_016106015.1 Neoroseomonas rubea | reverse complement strand
CCCCGGGCGCCCGCGCCGGCCACGCGTCGCACCCGTCCGGCGCCGAGCCTCGCCCTGCCTAGCGGCACGGCCCGCGCGCCGGCAGCATCAGCCCGCGGCAGCCCAGAGCGCGAGCAGTTCCGCCGGCGGATCGGCGAGTGCGAGGAGGCGCGCGGCATTGAGCAGCGTGAGCCGCCCCCCGGACATCCGCGCGACGCCATCCTGGCGCAACCGGCGCAGCATCCGTGTGACATGCTCCGGGGTCAGGCCCGTGGCGTCGCCGATCAGCCGATGCGTCAGCGGCATGGGCACGGGATCACCCTCGGCCGGCGGATGCCGCCCGCCGAGCCTGACCAGCAGTTCCAGCAGCAGATGCGCGACGCGCGCGAGCGCCGGCCGCTGGCCGAGCGTCGTCATCTGTTCCGCCGCGAAGGCCGCGTCGCGCGCCAGGCACCAGAGCAGCCGGTCGTCGAGCGCCGGCCAGGCGTGGCGCAGTGCGGCGAGGCGCTCGGCCGGTATGGGGCAGACCACCGCTGGCGTCAGCGCTTCCGCACCCTGCGCATGGCTCGCCTGCTCCTCGGGATGCAGGCCGAAGATCGCGCCGGGCAGCAGGAAGCGCAGCACCTGCCGCCGCCCGTCGGGCAGCGCCTGGGCCAGGACTACCCAGCCGGAGACCAGGATGAACACGTCGCGGCAGGCTTCCCCCTGGCGGAACACGGCGCTACGCGGCGGCAAGGCGACCGCCGGACGGCGCGCGGCCTCCAGCGCGGCCAGCGCCTCCGGTCCGTGCATCGGCGCGCAGAGGCCGGGGGCGCGGGCGG
>NZ_JACADQ010000691.1 GCF_016106015.1 Neoroseomonas rubea | reverse complement strand
GGCACCGCTCGAGGTCGGCGGCCAGCATCGGCGCGGCGGCCAGCCCCTGGGCGAGGCCCGTCGCGGCGATGGCGATGGGCAGCGCGACCTCGAGCGGTGCCGCGAAGGGCAGCGCGAGGGCGACGCCATTCGCCACCGCCGCGCCCCAGATCAGCGCCGGGCCGAGGCGCGTGCGGTCGGCGATCCAGCCGCCCAGCGCGATCGCCGGCAGCATGCAGAAGCCATACAGCATCACGTAGCGCCCGACGGCGGACTGGCTCAGCCCCAGGTCGTTCAGCGCGATGGGTGCAAGGTAGAACACGAAGCCGGTCAGCACGAGCTTGGCCGGCACGGCCGCGAGCAGCAGCAGCGCGAGGAAGGCCGGCGCGCGCAGCGCGAGTCGCGCCTCCTGCGCGAAGCCGAGCGGCATGGCGGCGGGCGCCGGCGCCTCCCGCGGGAAGCTACGCAGCGCGAGCAGCAGGACGAGCCCTGTCAGCGCGGCGGAGACGAGGAAGGTCGGCCCCTGCCCGATCCGGTCCGCCAGCACCGCGCCGATCGCCGTGCCGCAGACCGCGCCCGTCATCACCGCCCCGGTGAAGCCGCCGAGGGCGCCCGCGAGCCGACCGCGCGGCGCGACCGCGACCATCTGCACCTGGCAGGCGATGCTGACCAGCGCGTAGCCGACGCCGCACAGGATGCGCGCGAGGATGGTGTGCCCCGAGAGCGCCGAGAAGGCTTCGCCGGTCATGTGGGTGGCGAAGCCGGTAACCCGCCCGCCGGACAGTTGGGCCCATTTGGAATGGCTGCCGGGCAGGCAGACCGT
>NZ_JACADQ010000690.1 GCF_016106015.1 Neoroseomonas rubea | reverse complement strand
GTGTCTGGAGTCCAGTCGTGTGCTCTCCCGATCTGCGCCGGCCGCCGAAGCCGCCTTCGCCGCGCCGCGCGCGCCCATCCGCCCCATCCCCGCCGCCGCGCTGATGCACGAAGTGCCGGAGCCGGAGATCGAGGCGCCGGTCATCGAAGCCCCCGCCGCCATCGCCTGGCGCAGCCCCGCCGCGCCGCTCGCGCCCGAGAACCGCGCCTGCGACGTGCTGGTGATCGGCGGCGGCGTGCTCGGCCTGTCCACCGCGCTCTACCTCGCGCGCGAGGGCGTGGACGTGCTGGTGGCCGACCGCTCCGAACCGGGCCTCGCCGCCAGCACCGCCAATGCCGGCAGCCTGCATGTGCAGCTGCTGCCCTATGATTTCGGCGACAAGGCGGAAGCGCTCGGCACCGCGGGGCCGGCCGCCGCGACGCTGCCGCTCGGGCCGCGGTCCATCGATCTGTGGAAGGAGATCGCGCGCGAGGCCGGCGAGAGCTGCGGCATCCGCACCGAAGGCGGGCTGATGCTCGCCGAGACCGAGGCCGAGTTCGACTGGCTGCGCGGCAAGACCGCGGTCGAGCGCGGCGCGGGCATCGAGACGCATGTGCTCGGCGCGAACGAATTGCGGGACCTCGCCCCCTATCTCGCGCCGCGCTTCCTCGGCGCCGCCTTCTGCCCCGCCGAAGGGCAGATCGACCCGCTGCGCGGCACGGCGGCCTTGCTGGCGCTGGCCAGGCGGGCCGGCGCGCGCCTCGCCAGCGGCGTCGATGTCACCGGCATCGCGCGCGACGGCGCCGGCTTCGCGGTGGCGACGGAGGGCGGG
>NZ_JACADQ010000069.1 GCF_016106015.1 Neoroseomonas rubea | reverse complement strand
GCGGCGGAGGCGCTGGCCGCGCGCTGCATGGCGCTCGAGCTCGCCCGCACGCGGGACGAGGGCGCGCTGCGCCCGGCCGATGCGGCCGCCGCGAAGCTCTTCGCGACCGAGGCCGCCGGCCGCGTCGCCGACCGCGTGCTGCAGGTCCATGGTGGGGAAGGCTACATGCGCGGCAGCGCGATCGAGCGGCTCTACCGGGATGTGCGGTTGCTGCGCATCCTGGATGGAACCTCGGAGATCCAGCGGATGGTGGTGGCGCGCGGCCTGTTCTCAGCCTGACAGCCGCCGCCAGCGCAGCGTCATCATCACCGCAACCAGCGCAAGCCCGAGCGCGAGCCCGACCCAGAGCCCCATCGGCCCCAGCCCCGCCCACCAGGCCAGCGCGAGCCCTGCCGGGAAGGCGAGGCCCCAATAGCCCAGCGCCGCGAACAGCATCGGCACGCGCGTATCCGCCAGCCCCCGCAGCGCGCCGCCCGCCACCACCTGCACGCCGTCCACCAGTTGGAACACGCCCGCGACGACGAGCAGCGTCGCACCCAGCGCGCGCACCTCCGCCGCCGAGGGATCGGCCGCGTCGATGAAGGCGGCCGCGATCGCATCCGCGCCCACGACCAGCACCGCGGCCATCGTCGCCATGAAGCCGCCGCCGATCACGATCGCGGTCCAGCCCGCCAGCGCAGCACCCGCCCTGTCGCCCGCGCCCAGCGCGAGCCCGACGCGCGCCGTCGCCGCCTGGCTTATGCCCATCGGCACCATGAAGGTCACGGCCGCGGTCTGCACCGCGATGGCATGGGCCGCGACCGCGACCGCGCCGAACCAGCCCATCGCCAGCGCGGCGGCGGTGAAGACGCCGATCTCGAGCAGCATCGACCCCGCGATGGGCAAGCCGAGGGCGAAGACGCGTCCGAGCCGCGGCGGGTCCGGCCGCCAGATGCGCCCGAACAGGTGGAAGCGGCGGAACACCCGGTCACGCGCCACCACGGCAAGCAGCGCCAGGAAGATCCCCGTATCCGCGATGGTCGCGGCGATGCCCGCGCCCGTCACGCCGAGCCCCGCCGGCACGATCAGCGCCCAGGCGATGGGGATGTTCAGCACCACGCCGGCAAGCGCGATCCACATCGCCGCCGCCGGCCGCTCCATCGCCGCAAGGAAGCCGCGCAGCACGACGAAGGCGCAAAAGCCCGGCAGGCTCCACAGCGCCGCGCGCGTGTAATCCTGCGCGAGCGCCGCCAGCGCCGGGTCCTGCCCCGTGGCCACCAGCAGCGCCCCGGCATGCCACAGCAGCAGGCCCGATGGCAGCGACGCGAGGGCGCAGGCCCAGAGCGCCGCGCGCAAGGACCGTCGCATCTCCCGCACCCAACCCCGCCCCGCCCCGTGGCCCCGCCGGCCCTCCCCGCGCGCGAGGGCGAGCAGCGGCGCGGCGGCGAGGGCAAGCCCGAAGGCCGGGGCGATCACGGCGAAATACAGGCTCGACCCCAGCATGCCGGCGGCCATCGCCTCGGTCCCCACGCGACCGAGCAGCAGCGTCTCGGTCACCGCCATCGCCATCTGGGACAGGTTCGTCAGCACGAGCGGCCAGGCGAGCAGCAGCGTCGCCGCCGCTTCGGCGCGCCAGCCCGCGCGGCGCGGCGGGGGTCCCGTCGCGGCGATGTTCCCGGCTTCCATGCCGCCCCTGTAGTGCGGCACGGTGCGCGCCGCCACCTTGCGCGCTATCTATGGCGCCGAATCCGAGACGAGGCCGCCATGCACCGTCGTGCCCTGATCGCCACCCCGCTTGCCGCGCCCATCCTGGCAAGCACCGCCGCCGCCCAGGCGCCATCCCTCGCCACCGAGGAATTCATGGTGCCGAGCGGCGACCCTGGCATCGAACTCTTCGTCCGCAACAAGCGGCCCGAATCGATGACCACCTTCGCGCCGGGGCGCAGCATCCTGTTCGTGCACGGCGCGACCTATCCGGCGCACACCGCCTTCGACCTGCCACTCGGCGGGCTGTCCTGGATGGACTACATCGCCGGGCGCGGCTTCGACGTCTGGTGCATGGACATCCGCGGCTATGGCCGCTCGACCCGCCCGCCCGAGATGGCGCAGCCGGCCGAGGCCAATCCGCCGATCGTGCGCGGCGACACGGCGGTGGCCGACATCTCGGCCGTTGCGGCCTTCATCCGCGCCCATCGCGGGCTGCCGCGCATCGTGCACATGGGCTGGTCCTGGGGCAGCACGCTGATGGGCCGCTTCGCCGCCGACAACCCGTCGCAGGTGGAACGCCTGATCCTGTTCGCGCCGCCCTGGCTGCGCGAAGGGGCGAGCCCCGCGGCCGCGACCGCCGGTGCGACCCTCGGCGCGTGGCGGACCGTGACGCAGGCCCAGGCGCGGGAACGCTGGATGAACGGCGTGCCGGAAGCCAAGCGCGCCGGCCTGATCCCGCCCGGCTGGTTCGAACACTGGGCCGGCGTCACCTGGGCGACCGACCCGGACGGTCTGCGGCGCAACCCTTCGGTCCTTCGCGCGCCGAACGGCGTGCTGCTCGACAGCCGCGAATACGCCCAGGCCGGCCGGCCCTACTGGGACCCGGCCAAGGTCACCGCGCCCACACTGCTGGTGGTTGCGGAATGGGACCGCGACACGCCGCCTTCCATGGCGACGGCGATCTTCCCGCTGCTGACCAACAGCCCGGGCAAGCGCCTGGTCATGCTGGCCGAAGGTACGCACACCATCCTGATGGAGCGCAACCGCGGCGCGCTGTTCCAGACGGTGCAGGGCTTCCTCGAGGAAGCGGCCGCGGCCTGAAAACATTCATGGTCGCGCAAGGAGAAGCGTGCGAGTCCTGGGGCGCCGCCGACCCGGCGGCCACCATGGAACATCGCACATGCTTCATCGCCGCTTTCTCGTCGCCTGCGCCGCGGGCGCGCTCGGCCTCGGCCTCGCCGGTGCTGCCGCCGCGCAGACCACCGACCCCTCCTTCCGGCTGAACAACCGGTCGAACCAGACGATCATGGAGCTCTATGTCTCCTCCTCCCAGGACCAGAACTGGGGCCGCGACCTGCTCGGCGCGAATGTGCTGCCGCCCGGCCAGACCTTCGTCGTCCGCCTGCCCGACGGCCAGTGCACCAACGACATCCGCATCGTCGTCGAAGGCGGCCGCGCGATCGAGCGCATGCAGGTCAACACCTGCAACCTGACCGACATCAACTACCCCTGACGCGCGCCGGCGCCTGGGCGTTGACAGCCCGGGCGCCGACAAACCACGCTTCCTGCCACTGTTCGTACCCGGGGGAAGCGCAGATGGCAGACCAGGACCAGACCAGGCGGCCCTTCCGGCTGCGCAGCCAGCGCTGGTTCGACGACCCGACCGACCCGGGCATGACCTCGCTCTATGTCGAGCGCATGCTGAACTTCGGCATGACGCGGGCCGAACTGCAGTCGGGGCGGCCGATCATCGGCATCGCCCAGACCGGTTCGGACATCGCGCCCTGCAACCGCCATCACATCGCGCTGGCCGAACGGGTGAAGGCCGGCATCCGCGACGCGGGCGGCGTGCCGCTCGAATTCCCGGTGCATCCGATCCAGGAGACGCTGAAGCGCCCGACCGCCGCGCTCGATCGCAACCTGCAATACCTCTCGCTCGTCGAGATCCTGCACGGCTACCCGATGGACGGCGTCGTGCTGACCATGGGCTGCGACAAGACCACGCCGGCACAGCTGATGGGGGCGGCGACCGTCAACATCCCGGCGATCGGCCTGTCCGGCGGGCCGATGCTGGACGGATGGTGGAAGGGGCGCCTCGCGGGGTCGGGCACCATCGTCTGGGAAGCGCGCAAGATGCTCGCCGCAGGCGAGATCGACAACGACACCTTCATCGAGATGGTGGCGGCGAGTGCGACCAGCGTCGGCCATTGCTCGACCATGGGCACGGCGCTGTCGATGAACTCCCTGGCCGAGGCGGTCGGCATGTCGCTCACCGGCTGCGCCGCCATCCCCGGCCCCTACCGCCAGCGCGCGCAGATCGCCTACGAGACCGGGCGCCGCATCGTGCGGATGGTGGAGGAGAACCTCCGCCCCTCCGACATCATGACGAAGAAGGCCTTCGAGAATGCCGTCGCGGTGGCCTCGGCGATCGGCGCTTCGTCGAACTGCCCGGTCCACATGGTCGCCGTCGCGCGGCACATGGGCGTGGATCATACGGTCGAGGACTGGCAGCGCGTCGGCGCTGACATCCCGTTGCTGGTGGATTGCCAGCCGGCCGGCCGCTTCCTGGGGGAAGCCTTCTACCGCGCCGGCGGCGTGCCCGCCGTGATGAAGCAGCTGCTCGATGCCGGGCTGCTGCATGGGGATGTGATGACCGTGACGGGCAGGACCCTCGCCGAGAACCTCGCCAATGTCCCCGCGCCCGACCCCGAGGTGATCCGCCCGCTCGCGAAGCCCATGAAGGAGCGCGCGGGCTTCGTCGTGCTATCGGGCAACCTGTTCGACAACGCGGTGATGAAGATCAGCGTCATCGACAAGGCGTTCCGCGACCGCTTCCTGTCCGACCCGCCCGACGTGTTCGAAGGCAAGGTCGCGGTCTTTGAGGGGCCGGAGGACTACCACGCGCGCATCGAGGACCCGGCGCTCGGCATCGACGACAAGACCGTCCTCGTCATCCGCAACTGCGGCCCAGTCGGCTATCCGGGTGCCGCGGAGGTGGTGAACATGCAGCCGCCCGCATCCCTTCTGAAGCGGGGCGTCACGGCGCTGCCGACCATGGGGGATGGGCGGCAGTCCGGCACCTCGGGCTCGCCCTCCATCCTCAACGTCTCGCCGGAAGCGGCGGTGGGTGGCGGCCTCGCGCTGCTGAAGGATGGCGACCCGATCCGCATCGACCTGCGCAGCCGCAAGGTGGACGTGCTGATCCCGGCCGAGGAACTCGCCGCGCGGCGGGCGGCCTGGAAGACTCCGGAGCTGGTGGACAAGACGCCGTGGGAACAGATCTACCGCAGCATGGTCGGCAGCCTCGGCACCGGCGGCTGCCTCGAGCCCGCGACGCTCTTCCTCAACATCCTCGAGACGCGCGGCGAGAGCCGCCACAACCACTGAAGGACCGCCGATGACGGGACGCCTTGCCGGGAAGCGCTGCTTCGTCACCGCCGCGGGCCAGGGGATCGGCCGCGCCGCCGCCCTGATGATGGCCGCCGAGGGTGCCACCGTGATCGCGACCGACCGGGATGCGCACAAGGTCGGCGACCTCGGCGCGCGCGGCATCACGCACCTGCCGCTCGATGTGCTCGACGACGCCGCGGTCGAGCGCGCGGCCAGGGAAGCCGGCCCGATCGACGTGCTGTTCAACTGTGCGGGCTTCGTCCACCAGAACTCCATCCTCACCTGCACGGACGAGGAATGGGATTTCGGCTTCGGCCTGAACGTGCGCGCCATGTGGAAGGTGGCGCGCGCCTTCATCCCCGGCATGCTGGAACGCAAGCGCGGCAGCATCGTCAACATGTCGAGCGCCTGTTCCTCGGTGAAGGGCGCGCCGAACCGCTTCCTGTACGGCACCACCAAGGCGGCCGTGATCGGCCTGACCAAGTCCATCGCGACCGACTATGTCGGCCAGGGCATCCGCTGCAACTGCCTTTGCCCCGGCACGGTGGACACCCCTTCCCTGCATGAGCGCATCGCGGCCAATGCCGCCGCCGCGGGCTCGGCCGAGGCGGCGCGCGCCGCCTTCGTCGCCCGCCAGGCCATGGGGCGCCTCGCCACCGCCGAGGAGATGGCCGCCCTGGTCGTCTACCTGGCGGCGGATGAGAGCGCCTTCGTCACCGGCCAGGCCATCGTCATAGACGGCGGCTGGACCTTGTGAGTATGAGACGCCGTTTCGCAAAGGAGGCCTATGTCCATGGGGTTTGAACTTGCCGTGCCACTGCTGGCGATGATGGGTGCCGTCGTGCTGGCGGGCATGGTGGATGAAGCGGCGATGCCCGCCTTCATGACGCTCGGCTCCATCTGCATGCTGGTCGGCCTGCTGATCTGGAACGGCACGATCATGTTGCCGGCGAACCAGGCGGTTGCCCTCGGCTTCGTCGCCGCCGGCTTCGCGCTGTTCGGCCATGTGCGCGGGGCGCCACGGCGGGTCTGACCCGGCACCGGCCGCGGCCCTTCCGGCCGCGGCCTTCCCCTGGCATGTTGGTCCGCCAGGACCACAGCCAGGAACACCAAGATGAAACTGCTGCGCTACGGACCGCCCGGGGCTGAAAAGCCGGGCCTTCTCGATTCCGAAGGCGCGATCCGCGACCTTTCCGGCGTGATCCCGGACATTGCGGGCGATGCGCTGTCGCCCGCCTCCCTTGCGCGCATCGCGGCACTCGACCCAGCCTCGCTGCCAAAGGTCGGCGGCACGCCACGCCTGGGTCCGCCGGTGACGGGGATGAAGAACCTCGTCTGCATCGGCCTGAACTACGCCGACCACGCGGCAGAGACAGGCGCGCCGATTCCCAAGGAACCGATCGTGTTCCTCAAGTCGCTCAACGCGCTGTCGGGGCCGAATGACGACGTCGTCATTCCCCGCAACAGCGTGAAGACCGACTGGGAAGTCGAACTCGCCGTCATCATCGGCACGCGCGCGAAGTATGTGAGCGAGGAGAACGCGCTCGACCACGTCGCCGGCTATGCCGTCGGCAACGACGTGTCGGAACGCGAATGGCAGGCCGAACGCGGCGGCGCCTGGGACAAGGGCAAGGGTTTCGACACCTTCGGCCCGCTCGGCCCCTGGCTGGTCACGAAGGACGAGATCCCCGATCCGCAGAACCTTTCGATGTTCTGCGACGTGGACGGCGTGCGCCAGCAGGATGGCTCGACGCGCACCATGATCTTCGGCGTCAAGCAGATCATCGCCTATGTCAGCCAGTGCATCACGCTCAACCCGGGCGACGTGATCTTCACCGGCACGCCGCCGGGCGTGGGGCTGGGCAAGAAGCCCTCTCCCGTCTTCCTCAAGGCGGGGCAGGCGATGCGCCTCGGCATCGCCGGGCTTGGGGAGCAGCAGCAGAAGCTGGTGGCCTCCCCATGATCCGCGCGGCGCTGATCGGCCTGGTGGTGCTCGCGCCGGGCCTCGCCCTCGCCCAGCAGCAGCAGCGCCAGCAGGCGCCGCGGCAGGATGATCTTGGCGCGCAGGTGGAACGCAACATGCGCACCTGCATGGGCAACTCCCAGGATACGGGGCTTGCCCGGTCCTGCATGGACGGGCAGCGCGCGGCGGTCGCCCCGCGTCTTGCCCGCGCAGTGGAACGGCTGCTGGAAACACAGTCCGACCCTGCGCGGCGCGCCGCGCTTGCCGGCGTGCAGGACTCCTGGGCCGCCTATCGCGACCGGCGCTGCGACTTCGCCGGCACGAATCCCGAGCGCGGCGCCGATGCCGCGGCCGACCGCGCCGCCTGCCTGCTGCAGTTCGATGTCGGCCGGACGGTCGAGATCGAGCGCGCGCTCGAACCCCCGCCGCCGCCGCGCCCGCAGCAGCAGCAGCAGCAGCAGCGCCGGTGACCGACACGCCGACACTTGTGATCTTCGACTTCCCGGCCCGCCCGCCCGGCGGGCCGGAGCAGGCCGCGGCGATCCGCGCGCTGGCCGAGGACATCGCCGCCGAGCCCGATCTTCTGTGGAAGATCTGGACGGAATCGGCCGAGGAGAAGCGCGCCGGCGGCATCTACCTGTTCCGCTCCCGCGCGGCGGCGGAAGCCTATCACGCCAAGCACGCCGCGCGACTGACCAAGGCCGGGATCACGGGGATCGAGGCGACCTACCGGACCTTCAACGGGCCGCTGACCGCGATCACGCGCGGCCCCGTCGGCTGACCCAGCTTTCGCTCGCGCCCGGATCGCGGCGGGCGTAGCCTCCCGCCTCGGCGCCCATGCGCGTCCTCTGCCCATGGGCGCGGAGGATCCAGCCATGGCCATGTACCATCAGGGCAACCGGGACCTTCAGGATGCCTTCGGCACGCGCGCGCTGGCCGACCGCATGGAAGAGCGCATCCGACGGCCCGCCTTCACCGAGGAGGACGCGGCCTTCGTCGCATCCCTGTCCTTCTTCTTCCTCGCGACCGCCGATGCGGATGGCCACCCCGACTGCTCCTTCAAGGGCGGCGATCCGGGGTTGGCGCGCGTGGTCGCGCCCAACCTGCTCGTCTTTCCCGACTATGACGGCAACGGGATGTTCAAGAGCCTGGGGAACATCCGCGCCAATCCGCATGTCGGGCTGCTGTTCATCGCGCTCGAGGACAAGCCGCGCCGGCTGCGGGTGAACGGCACGGCGCGGGTGGCGCTGGACGACCCGCTGATGGCGGGCTTCGAGGGCGCGCAGGCGCTGGTGCGCGTGACCCCGGTCGACATCTTCCCCAACTGCCCGCGCAACATCCCGCGCATGCGGGTGATGGAAGCCGCGCCGCATGTGCCGCGCTGCGGCGTGCCGCGCGTGGAGCCCGCCTGGAAGACCTACGAGATGTTCGCCGACGTGGTGCCGCCGCGGAAGGCGTGAGCCTGCCTCAGCCGCGGCCGTATCCGGCGAACTGCGCGCGCGCCTCGGCGAGCTCGGCGTCGGTCAACAGGACAGGATCGAGCCCCGCCGCGAGCAGGTCGAGATACTGGCCGGCGAGGTTCTCGACCTCGAAGGCGAGCGCCACGGCGGCGGCGAGCGTCGCGCCGACCGTCACCACGCCGTGGTTCGCAAGAAGCGCGGCGCGCCGGTCGCGCAGCGCGGCGACGGCGTTGTCCGCCAGCGCCGCCGTGCCGAAGGTGGCGTGCGCCGCGCAGCGCACATCCCCGCCCGCCATCAGCACCATGTAGTGGAAGGGCGGGATGCCGCGCCGCGCGCAGGACAGGGCCGTGGCGCGCGGGCTGTGGGTGTGCACCACGGCCTGCGCATCCGGCCGCGCGGCGTAGATGGCGGCGTGGAGCTGCCATTCGGAGGAGGGGCGGTGGTGCCCCGTCTCGGTGCCGTCGGCGGCCACGCGCACCAGGTCGGCCTCGGTGGTTTCCGCATAGGGCAGCGCGGCGGGCGTGATGACGAAGCCATCGCTGTCGCGGATCGACAGGTTGCCGGATTTCGAGGGCATGAAGTTCGCGGCCTCGAGGCGCCGCGCGGCGGCGATCAGCGACCAGCGATCCATGTCGGAACCTCCGCGAGTATTCGCAGGCTGCCGCCCAGGGCGATCAGGCCGATGGCACGCCCCCACCAGATGCTGGCTGCCTCAAGGTGGCGGCGTGCGTCCGGTGGCCATGGACGCAGCGGGTCCGGGTTCCACAACTTCATGTTCGACATCGGCGCGCCTGCTCGCGTGGCACGCATTTGGAAGACGCCCGCTGCGAAGGCGCAGACGACGCCGGCAATCATCACGCCATGGCCTACAAAGGGGAGCACCGAGGCGAACCAAGCGACGATCGCCTCGCCGCTCATCGCGCGGCATCCGCAGCAGTGCCGGCCAACCCGGTCAGCACCAGATACAGCATCGTCAGCCCCCATCGCGCCAGCACCCGGTGAATATGCGGGCGTGCCGCCGCCTGCACGCGGTCCGACATCACGAATCAGTCGCAGCCGTTGACCAGCTGCCGCGACCCGCCAATGCGCACTGCACGCTGGCCTTCGACCCGCGCCTCACCGCCAGGCTGGCGGTGACAAGGCCGAGCAGCGCGACCAAGGCCTGGAGCAGCGTAGTCACATCGTCGCCCCCAGCACCCAGGGCGCGAATTCCTGCGCGCCGAAGCCCATCGCCTCGCTCTTCGTGGGCTCGCCCGAGGCCGTGCGCAGCATCAGCTCGAAGATGCGCTGTCCGCAGGCCTCCACGCTCTCCCCGCCGCTGACGATCTCCCCGCAATTGATGTCCATGTCTTCCGACAGGCGTTCATGCATCGCGGTGTTGGTCGCGAGCTTGATCGACGGCGCCGGCTTCATCCCGAAGACGCTGCCGCGGCCGGTGGTGAAACACACCAGGTTCGCTCCGCCCGCCACCTGGCCCGTCGCGCCCACCGGGTCGTAGCCCGGCGTGTCCATGAAGACGAAGCCCTTCGCCGTGACGGGCTCGGCATAGCGATAGACCTCGACGAGGTTCGTCGTGCCGGCCTTGGCCATGGCACCCAGCGACTTCTCCAGGATGGTGGTCAGCCCGCCCGCCTTGTTGCCCGGCGACGGGTTGGCGTTCATCTCCGCACCCTGGCGCGCGGTGTACGCCTCCCACCACTGCATCACGTCCACCAGCTTCTGCCCGACCTCGCGCGACACCGCGCGGCGCGTCAGCAGGTGTTCCGCGCCATAGGTCTCGGGGCTCTCGGAGAGGATCACCGTGCCGCCATGCCGCACGACGAGGTCGCTCGCCGCGCCGAGGGCGGGATTCGCCGTGATGCCCGAATAACCGTCCGATCCGCCGCATTGCAGCGCGACGCAGAGTTCGGAAGCCGGCACCGGCACGCGCGTCGCCGTGTTCGATTCGGCCAGTACCTCACGGACAAAGTCCATCCCCTTCAGCACGGTCGATCGCGACCCGCCGCTGTCCTGGATGTCCATGCTGCGCAGCCGCCCGGTGAGCTTCTGTTCCTCCAGCATCGGGCCGAGCTGGTTGACCTCGCAGCCCAGGCCGATGGCGATGACGTGGGAGAAGTTGGCATGCCGCGCGAAGCCGGCGAGCGTGCGGCGCAGCACGCGCAGCGGCTCGTCCATCGTCATGCCGCAGCCGGTCTTGTGCGTCAGCGCCACCACGCCATCGACATTCGGCCAGGCTTCCAGCGGGTCATGCCCGGTGATCGGGTTGCGCTCGAACTGCCGCGCGATGAGTTCGGCCACATGCGCCGAGCAGTTCACGGAGGTGACGATGCCGATGTAGTTGCGCGTCGCCACGCGCCCATCGGCGCGGCGGATGCCCATGAAGGTCGCGGGCACGTCGACGTAGTCCGTCGGCTTCGCATCCACGCCCCAGGCATAGTCACGGGCGAAGTCGCCCATTTCGCAATTGTGGGTGTGCACCCAGGCGCCCGGCGCGATCGCATCCGTCGCGAAGCCGATGATCTGGCCGTAGCGGCGGATCGGCTCGCCCTTCGCATGCGGCCGCACCGCGACCTTGTGGCCGGCGGGGATGCGGCGTTCGCCCACGCTGATGCCGGGTGCCACCTCGGTCCCCGGCGCGAGCACGGTGCGCGCGATAACCACGCCATCCTCGGGGTGCAGGCGGATCACGGGCGGCAGCGTCGTCGTCACCATCGGTCGTTCCTCCTCAGGTAGCAGGCATCCTAGCCGAGCCGCCGCGCCGCGCATCCCCGCTTGCGCGCGGCGCCGAAGCGGTGCATCCAACGCGCGGACACCTTGGGGAGCCCCGTCCGGGGGCTGAGAGGCGGGCTTCACCCGCGACCCATGGAACCTGATCCGGTTCGGACCGGTGTAGGGAACGGTGCCACCCGTTCGTCCGCGCGTTCAGCCCCCGCCGGGGGACACGCGCGGCGCTGCGCGGGCCCCCGTCCCTCCGCCGGCCATGGAGGGAACGATGTTGGACCGCCGCACGCTGCTCGCCGCCACCGCCGCCGCGTCCTTCGCGCGCGCCGCATCCGCCCAGACGGCGCGCGCACGCACACTGCGCTTCATGCCGCAGGCCGCCCTCGCGGTGCTCGACCCCATCTTCAACCCGACGACCATCGTCACGACGCATGGCTACTGCGTGTTCGACACGCTCTATGGCGCCGACCGCGCGCTGCGCCCGCGCCCGCAGATGGCGCAGGGGCATGAGACCTCCGCCGACGGCCTGACCTGGACGATCCGCCTGCGGGAGGGGCTGTTCTTCCACGACGGCGAACCGGTGCGCGCGAAGGACTGCGTCGCCTCGATCCGCCGCTGGGCGGTGCGGGACGCCTTCGGCCAGGTGATGATGGGCGCGGTGGCCGAGATCGCCGCGACCGATGACCGCACCCTCACCTTCCGCCTGCGCCGCCCCTTCCCCGCGCTGCTCGACGCGCTGGCCAAGCCCGCCGCCTCCCCCTGCTTCATGATGCCGGAGCGGCTTGCCGCGACACCCGCCGACCGTGCGATCACGGAGATGGTCGGCTCCGGCCCCTGGACCTTCGTCCCGGGCGAGTTCAGCGCGGGCAGCCGCGCGGTCTATGCGCGGAACGAGCGCTACGTCCCGCGCGACGAACCCGCCGACGCGGCCGCGGGCGGCAAGCGCGTGCATTTCGACCGGCTGGAACTCACCTGGATCCCCGATGGCGGCACCGCCGTCGCCGCGCTCCGCACCGGGGAGATCGACTGGATCGAATACCCGCTGCCCGACCTGGTGCCGGTGCTGCAGCGGGAGCGCGGCATCACGACGCAGGTCTACGATCCGAACGGCTTCCTCGGCTTCCTCCGCTTCAACCACCTGCACAAGCCGTTCGACGATGTGCGCGTGCGCCGCGCCATCCGCGACGCGCTGGTGCAGCCGGACTTCATGTCGGCCGTCGCGCTGGAAGGGGACTGGCGGGAATGCCATGCCATGTTCCCCTGCGGCCTGCCCGGCGTGACGGAGTTCCCCGCCGCACCGCGCGGCGCCGCGGCGATGGACCGCGCCCGCGCCGCGCTTCGGGAGGCGGGCTACAATGGCGAGCCCATCGTGCACGTGAACCCGACCGACTTCGCGGCGGTGACGATGCAGGGCCGCGTCACCGCGGACCTGATGCGCCGGCTCGGCGTGAACATCCAGCTGGTCGAGGCCGACTGGGCCACCACCATCGCGCGCCGCGCCAACCGCAACCCGCCGGCGCAGGGCGGGTGGAACCTGCACAACACCAACTTCCCCGCGGCCGGCATCGCCAACCCGGCGCTCTCGCCCATCATCCGCATGCATGGGGACCGCGCCTGGTTCGGCTGGCCGTCGGATGCAGGCGTGGAGGAACAGGTGCAGGCCTGGATCGACGCCCCGACGGCCGAGGCCCAGCAGGCAGCGATGCGCCGCGTGCAGGATCTGGCGTGGGAGGCGGTGCCCTTCGCGCCGACCGGCCTGTTCCGCCTGCGCACGGCCTTCCGCAGCGACCTCACCGGCGTGCTGCAGGGGCCGAACCCCTTCGTGTGGAACCTTCGCCGGGGGTAGCCTGGCTCAGCCTTCCCCGGCGTCGAAGGGGCGGAGCGGCAGGCCGCGGATCGCCTTCTCGGCTGCGAGCGCCCCGTCGGCGCGGGCGGCGGCGATGGCGCCCTTTTCCTCCCCGGCCGTGACCGCGACGATGCGCGCCGCGTCGATCGCGGCCGCCCGCATCTCCTCCTGCCCGCGACGCCAGGCGCGCGCGAGAGCAGCCAGGACGGCCGGGTCGCTCAGCACCCGCCGGGCACCGCTTCCAGCTTCACCATCCGGCCCTCCACCACGAATTCGCGGAAATCCATGGTGAGCTGGTCGGCGATGCCGTTCTCCCAGTAGCGCAGCGAGACCTCGTAGGACGGCGTCGTCGCGCCGCCGCTCTGCTGCTGCGCGTCGCGGTCGAAGAAGGCGATGCGCATGCGCACGGACCCCAGCGGCGAGAGGGACGGGAATTCCGCCACCTCCCGCGGGCCGTCCCAGGCGGACATCACCGTCGTGCTGTCCTGCACCCCATCGGCCGAGGTGCCGTCGAACAGCGGCCCGACCAGCAGGCGTTGCCCGCCCCGCGCCGCGTTCAGCGCGAGGATGGTGTGCCGGTTCGGCAGCATCGTCCCCGGCGGCAGCCTCTCCTCCTTCGCCTCGGGTTCCGAGTAGCGGACCACGCCCGAGCCATCGGCCTGCAACTCGGCCTCCCCCGCCACGCGGCTGGTGACGGCGCCTTGCGTCATCTGCGTCAGGGTGAAGCGCAGCCGGCGGCCGTCGCGGCTTTCGAAGGTGGCGTAGTCGGAGGCGGTTTCGAGTTCCGTCCCCTCCCGGTCCGTGATGGTCAGGGAGAAGCGCTGCCGCGTCGTCCAGCCGTCGCAGGCATCGAGCACCTCATAGGCCATGGCGCCGTTGGCGCTGGCGATGTTCCCGGCCTCCCGCGCATTGGACAGGCTGAGCCGATAGGCCGCGCGATGCGCCGCGAGGTGTTCCGCCCCGATCTGCCGGTCCATCGGCACCGGGGTCGCGGCGGCCGGCGCCTGCGCATGGCCCGGCCCGGCCAGGACCAGGCCGGTGAGCAGGGCGGTGGCGAGGCGAAGCCGCATCTTGGTCTCCTGGCTGTCCGGCACGGATACCAACTTAGGGTGCCTTGGGCTTCTCCGCACCCTTCGCGGGGGGCAGGTCGAGCCGGATGTGCAATTCCTTGAGCCTGGCGGGCGGCACCGGCGCGGGCGCCTGCATCATCAGGTCCTCCCCCTGCTGGTTCAGGGGGAAGAGGATGACCTCGCGGATGTTAGGCTCCTCGGCCAGCAACATCACGATCCGGTCGATCCCCGGCGCCGAGCCGCCATGCGGGGGCGCGCCGTAGCGGAAGGCGTTCAGCATCCCCCCGAAGCGGTCCTCGACATCCTGGGCGGTGTAGCCGGCGATCTCGAAGGCGCGGATCATGATCTCCGGGCGGTGGTTGCGGATCGCGCCGCTGCTCAGTTCCACGCCGTTGCAGACGATGTCGTACTGGAACGCCTTGATGTCCAAGGGGTTCATCGTGTTCAGCGCCTCGAGCCCGCCCTGCGGCATGCTGAAGGGGTTGTGGCTGAAGTCGATCTGCCCCGTCTCCTCGTTCAGCTCGTACATCGGGAAGTCGACGATCCAGCAGAAGCGGAATTCCTTCTGGGCGATCAGGTCGAGCTCCTCGCCGAGCCGCGTGCGGACCTTGCCCGCGAACTTCGGCGCCTCGTCCTTCTTGCCGGCGGCGAAGAACACCGCGTCGCCGGGGTTCAGGCCGCAGGCGGCGCGGATCGCCTCCACGCGGTCGGCCTCGAGGTTCTTCGCGATCGGGCCCTTGGCGCCATCCGCGGCGAACTGGATGTAGCCGAGGCCGCCCGCGCCTTCGGCCCGCGCCCATTCGTTCAGCTTGTCGAAGAAGCCGCGCGGCTTGTCGGCCGCCCCCGGCGCGGGGATGGCGCGCACGATGCCGCCCGCGGCGGCGATCTTCGCGAACAGCCCGAAGCCCGAGCCGGCGAAGTGCGCGGTGACATCGGTGATCTTCAGCGGGTTGCGCAGGTCCGGCTTGTCCGACCCATATTCCAGCATCGCCGTGTCGTAGGCGATGCGCGGGAAGGGCGCGCCGTACACTTTCCGATCGCCCGCGAACTCCTCGAACACCCCGGCGATCACCGGCTCGATCGCGGCGAAGACGTCTTCCTGCGTGACGAAGCTCATCTCGAAGTCGAGCTGGTAGAACTCCCCGGGGGATCGGTCGGCGCGCGAGGCCTCGTCGCGGAAGCAGGGGGCGATCTGGAAGTAGCGGTCGAAGCCCGCGACCATCGCCAGCTGCTTGAACTGCTGCGGCGCCTGCGGCAGCGCGTAGAACTTGCCCGGATGGTTGCGCGCGGGGACGAGGAAGTCGCGCGCCCCTTCCGGGCTGGAGGCCGTCAGGATCGGCGTCTGGAACTCGGTGAAGCCCTGCTCGATCATGCGCCGGCGGATGGAGGCGATGACCCCCGCGCGCAGCATGATGTTGCGGTGCTGCCGTTCGCGCCGCAGGTCGAGGAAGCGGTAGCGCAGGCGCAGGTCCTCGGGGAATTCCTGTTCCCCGGCCACCTGGATGGGCAGCTGCTCGGCGGCGGACTGGATCACCACTTCCCGCACGCGGAGCTCGATCTCCCCGGTCGGCAGGCGGGGGTTCACCGTGCCGGGTTCGCGCAGCACCACCTCGCCGGTGATGGTCACCACGCTTTCGGGGCGGGTCTCCTCGAGCGTCGGCAGCAGGGGCGACCCCGCCGCGACGACGCATTGCGTCAGGCCGTAATGGTCGCGGAGGTCCACGAACAGCACGCCGCCATGGTCGCGCTTGCGGTGCACCCAGCCGGAGATGCGCACGGTCTTGCCGGCGTCGGAGGCGCGGAGCGCCGCGCAGGTATGGGTGCGGTAGGCGTGCATGGGCTGGCAACCGTGGTCTGGGATGGAAGGCCGCGCAGAGGGACCGAGAGGGCCTGGGCTGTCAAGCGTGGCGCCCGGAAGGGCGGCCTTTTCCGTGACATGCGCGTTTCGGACAAATTCCCCGCCATGGCGGGCGGGCGGCTGGCGGGGTGGGGCGACGCGGGCGGGGCGGCTTTCCGCGCCATGCAGGTTTCGGACAAATTCCCCGCCCTCGCGCGCGGGGCGCGACCGGGCGGCCGGCCCGCGCAGATCGCAAGAACAT
>NZ_JACADQ010000689.1 GCF_016106015.1 Neoroseomonas rubea | reverse complement strand
GGCGTCCGGCGGGTCGCCCTGGGCGAACAGCGGCGCGCCGTCGGCGGGGGCGATGCGCCGCGCGCCGTCGGCAAGCCGCGCGAGCGCGGCCGGCGGCAGGTCGCGGAACAGGGTGATCCTGGCAAGGTCCTCGACCAGGCGCGTGTCGCTCATGCCCATCCCTCCTCTGCGCTGGCGCGCCTGACCGCGTAGAGCGGCAATGACCCGAAACCCTTGGCCGTCGGGATGCGGCCGGCATAGTCGCAGGCAAGCCCGCTGCCGCGCGGCAGCAGGGCGACCTCGCAGGCGAAGGCTTCCGTCGCGAAGATGCGCCCGGGCGGCGTCACCGGCTCGATCCGCGCGGCGCGCGTCATGGCCCGGCCGGAATACTTGTCCGCCCCCTGCACGGCGTCGTGCACCGGCAGCAGCGGGCCGAAATCGATCGCGAAGCGCGGATGGATCGGCGGGTCCTGGCGTTCCAGCGCGGCGCGCATGTCGAAGGCGCAGGCGGCGGCCTCGCGCGCATCGGCGAAGGCGATCTGCACCGCGTCGCCCCAGGCGTTGCGATACAGCGCGGGGTGCCGGTCCAGCGCCGCCCCCATGGCCGCGAGCGGCCCTTCGTAGAAATGGGCGAGCCCCGCATCGTCCAGCGCGCTGAAGCGCGGCAGGTCCCCGAACAGCACGGCCATCGGCCGGCGGCGCGGTTCCGGCGGCGCCTCGGCCGCCATGTCGCGCGGCCAGGGCCAGCCGATGAAGATGGAGCGCGCGCCGGCCTCGGTCCACGCGGCGACATCGGCGCTGGTGCCGGCGGCGCCGCGCTGCGGCCCGCGGTCCC
>NZ_JACADQ010000688.1 GCF_016106015.1 Neoroseomonas rubea | reverse complement strand
CCTTCCGATCTGCCCGCCGCCGCGCCAGCGCCGAGCCCACCGCGCCCGTCGCGCCCACCACCACCATCGTCCCGGCCATGCGCCGCAGCCTCCACCCATGAAAAGCCCGGCGCAAATGGGGCCGGCGGGGCGGGGCGGGAGGGGGCGCCCCGCCCGCGACAGCCGCGCGGCGCCGTGGCAGGATGCGGGGGACATGCGCCAGCTCCTGCTCCTGCGGCACGCGAAATCCTCCTGGGACGACCCGTCCCTCGCCGACCACGCCCGGCCGCTGAACGCGCGCGGGCGCCGCGCCGCGCAGGCCATGGCGGCGGCCATGCGGGACCTCGGCCTGTCGCCCGACGTGGTGCTCGTCTCCTCCGCGCGGCGGACGCTGCAGACGCTCGAGGCGATCTCCCCCTTCGCCGACAGCCCGCTGGTCGAGCCGATGGACGACCTCTACCTCGCCCCCTGGCCCCGGCTGGTCGAGACGCTCCGCCAAGTGCCCGAGACCGCGCGCAGCGTGCTGCTGATCGGCCACAATCCCGGCCTGCAGGACCTCGCCTTGGCGTTGATCGGCGGCGCGGGCATGGCGGGCTCGGCGAGCGCCCGGCGCATCGCAGAAGGCTTCCCGACCTGCGCGCTGGCGGAATTCGCCGTCGCCTCGTCCTGGCACGATCTCGCCGAGGGCGGGGGGCGGCTGGTCCGCTTCCTCGCCCCGGCCGACCTGCCGGAGGCAGTGACCTAGCCATGGCAGCCGCGGCGGGCCGCGCCGGTCGCCTGCCCGCCGCGTCGCAGACCGCGGAGGCGCCGGCGCCTCCGCCGCGCGAGGCCGAGGG
>NZ_JACADQ010000687.1 GCF_016106015.1 Neoroseomonas rubea | reverse complement strand
CGCGCCTGTCGGCCCGGCCGGATAGGCATGAGGGGCCGGATGCGACCGGACCTCGACCGGCGCTCCGGCCAGGCGCCGGCCGAGCGCCCGCGCGGCGAGGCGCAGCGCCGGCTGCGCCGAGGCCTCGTTGCCGACCCGGCCGAGCAGTTGCAGGACGGCATCGCGCGCCTCCGCATCCGGAATGACGGCCGGGTCCGCATGTAGCACCGCCCAGGCGTCCGCCGCGTGCCCCGCGAAGGCCAAGCGCCATGCCATGATGGCGCGCATGCGGGGCGATAGCGCCACCTCGATCGCGCCGGCCACCGCCGCGGCGATTGCCTCCGCATCCCGCAGGTCCAGCGCCGCGGCGAGATGCATCGGCACATGGCCGGGCAGCCGCTCGGCGGGCGGGATCGCGCCGAGCAGCCGCGCGAGGCCGGGAAGATCGTTCGCCTCGGTCAGCGCGCGGACCTGCGCCTGCAGCGCGGCATGCGGGTTGGGGCGGCAGGCAAGCCTGAGCGCGCGGTGGTTAGTTCCGAACATGGAACATCATCGCGCGGCGCGAGGGCAGCCGCGAGGGCGCACGCCACATATTCGTCAAGAATGCGTTTCACCTCTTGGCGATCCGGCGGGGCACGTCTAGACCCACGCCCAAGAAACACGCGGAAATGAATCGAGAGGCTCACGCATGATTCGTCCCCTGGTTCTCGCCGGCCTCGGACTCGCCGCCCTGCTCGGCCTGGCCGCGCCGGCCGAGGCGCGCAGCCGTTCCGCCGAAGCCCAGGCGCAGTCGCGCCCGGCCTCGACCCAGGCGGCACGCGCGTCCAGATCGGAGGAG
>NZ_JACADQ010000686.1 GCF_016106015.1 Neoroseomonas rubea | reverse complement strand
CAGCCCCGCCACGACCGAGGACGCGCCGATGCCGACGTAGAAGACCGCCATCATGCGCGCATGGCCGAACCGGTCCGCCAGCCAACCCGCCGCCCGCGCGGGGCGGGACGTCGCGGCCGGGCAGCTCCGCCCCACGCGCGCCCTGCCGCTCGTGGTGCTCGACCCGGGCCATGGCGGGCGTGACCCCGGGGCGATCGGCACCGAGGGCACCGAGGAGAAGCGCATCGTCCTGTCGACCGCGCTCGACCTGAAGCAGAGGCTGGAAGCCGCGCGCACCTGCCGCGTGCTGCTGACCCGCACGCGCGACGTCTTCGTCCCGCTGGCCGAGCGGGTGGAGATCGCCCGTCGGCGGGAAGCCGACCTGTTCGTCTCCCTGCACGCCGATTCCGCCCCCGGCGCGCGCGGCGCCTCGGTCTACACCCTGTCGGAGACGGCCTCGGACGCCATGTCCGACGCCCTGGCGCGGCGGGAGAACCGCGCCGACCTCGCCGGCGGGCTGCGGCTTCCCTCGGTCAGCCCCGAGGTGCAACGCATCCTGATCAGCCTGATGCGGCAGGAAACGCGGGCGGGTTCGGCGCGCCTCGCCCGGCTCGCAGTGCGGGAGTTGGGGGAGGACGTGCCGCTGCTGCCCAACACGCACCGGGAAGCGGGCTTCGTGGTGCTCAAGGCGCCAGAGATTCCCTCCGCCCTGGTCGAGCTCGGCTTTCTGTCGGACCCGCGGGACGAGGCCGCGCTGCGCCGGCCCGACCATCGCGCGCGGCTCGCCGGGGCGCTGGCGCGGGCGATCGGCGGCTGGCTGGCGACGGCCGGATGAGGCGGCGCGG
>NZ_JACADQ010000685.1 GCF_016106015.1 Neoroseomonas rubea | reverse complement strand
CGGCAGCGCCAGCGCGCCGAGAAGGCCGCGCCGCGCGATCATTCGATCACCTCGTCGGCGCGGGCGAGCAGCGGCACCGGCGCGACGAGGCCGAGCGCCGCGGCGGCGCGCAGGTCGAGCACGGTCTCGACCCGCGTCGGCGCCTCGATCGGCAGGGCGCCCGCCGGCGTCCCGCGCAGGATCAAGGCGACGAAATGCGCGACGCGCGCATACAGGGCGTGGAAGTCCGGACCGTGGCTCGCCGTGCAGCCTTCCGCCACCATGCTGCGCCATTGGCCGATGGTGGCGATGCGCGCCGCGCGCGCGGCGGCGGCGATGGCGCGGGCGTCGCGCAGCGATTCCGGCGTACCGCCGAGCGCCACGCCGCGCACGCCCTGGGCGGCGAGGGCAGCTAGCGCTGCCTCGACACCCTGCGGGCCTTCCCATTCCTGCACGAGCAGCCTGCGGTCGGCCTCGCGCGCGGCGGCCTCCATCGCGGCGATGCGCGGCGCAAGCTGGTCCGTGCCGCGATGGAACAGCGCCGCCACCGGCGTGCCGGGCGGAGTCAGCGCGGCAGCGACCTCGATGCGCTTGCCCTCCGCCTCGGGCGTATTGGCGACGACACCCGTGGCATTGCCGCCGGGCCGCGCCATGGAAGTGCCGGCGAGCAGCCGCGCATCGGCGCCATGCATGACGATGGGGATTGTCGTCGTCGCCTCCCGCGCCGCGCGGACCGCGGGCGCGCCGACGGCGACGATGATGTCGGGCGCGCTCGCGACGAGCGCCGCCGCGGCCCCCGGCTGGTCGGGGGCCGCGGCCATGCGCGCATCGAGGCTGAGACGCTGC
>NZ_JACADQ010000684.1 GCF_016106015.1 Neoroseomonas rubea | reverse complement strand
CCGGGTGGCGCAGGCCGCGCAATTCCGCCAGCGCCGGTCCCATCGGCCGCGCGCCGGCGCGCAGCGCGGCAAGCGCCCGTGCCGCCGCTTCCGCCCCGCCCGAGGCGCAAAGCCCCGGCAGGACGCCGACCGGCTGCAGCGGCCAGCCACCCGGCATCACCAGCCGCGACCAGGACATCAGCAGTTCCCCGCCATCCGGCAGGGGCAGCACCAGTTGCACCAGCCCCTTGCCCGTGGTGGCCGAGCCCAGCACCGCCGCGCGCCCGCGATCTGCCAGGGCGCCCGCCACGATCTCCGCGGCCGATGCCGTCCGTCCATCCACCAGCACGACCAGCGGCAGGCCTTCCGACAGGTCCGGCCCGCCGGTGATGTAGACGCGGCTCGCCTCCGGATGGCGGCCGAGGGTACGGAACGCCTCCCCGGGGCCGAGGAAGATGTCGGCGACCGCCGCCGCCTGGGTCAGCAGCCCGCCGCGATTGCCCCGCAGGTCGAGCAGGATGGCGCGCGGTCGCCCCTGGCTAAGCGCGCCGAGCAGCGCGGCGGCGGCTTGGCGCTCCGTCTGGGCGGAGAAGGCGGGGATGCGGATCACCAGCACATCCTCCTGCCGCTCGGAGGTCACGGGGCTGCCGGGGGGCAACTGGCGGCGCAGCGCCACCTCCGAGCGTTGCCGCGCGCGCTCGATCAGCAGCGTCACCTCCGTGTCCGCCGGGCCCTCGAGCAGGCCGGCCGCCGTCGCCGCGTCGCGCGGGCGCAGCCTGATGCCGTCGATCGCGAGCACGCGGTCGCCGATCAGCAGCCCCGCCTCCGCCGCCGGGCCGCCGGGGGCGAG
>NZ_JACADQ010000683.1 GCF_016106015.1 Neoroseomonas rubea | reverse complement strand
GGCTGCTCCATCCTGCTGATCGAGCACGACATGGGCGTGGTGATGGGCATCTCCGACCGCGTCGTTGGGCGGGTTGGCGAGCGGGGGGATGGCGCGATAGGCCCCGGCGCCGACCACCAGCGCGACGCGCGCGCCCGGCTGCGCCAGGGCGGGCGTGGCGAGGAGCAGCGCCGCCAGCGCGGCGAGCAGGAGGCGGAGCCGTCGGGTCATCCTGGCGCAATCCTATCATCGCGCCCGCGGCGGCGCAGCGACCGAAAGCACGAGAGGTGAAGCGTTTCGGAGGGTGTCGTGCTGGCGGCACGCTTGCTGGTTGTCGTGCGGCAGGCACGCTTGCTGAACGTCACGCCGGAGGCACGCCGTCTCGGCCTCTTGCCGCGCGACCGTCTCGGGCGACCGCCAACGGCCCTCAGGCGACCGCGATGTCGCGCAGCGCCGCGACCAGGGCGGTGAGCGCGTCCGGCAAGGCGGCGGGCGGCGGCAGCGCACCGGTCACGAAGGCGGCCTCGGACAGCAGCAGGTCGCGCTGCGCGGCGTCCGCGGGCACCACGATGTCGAGGCCGGGCGGGTGCGCCGCCAGCGCGTCCGGGTCGCCCTCTGCCTCCAGCATCCAGCCGATGGCGGCGCCCGCGAAGCCTTCGGCGCGCAGCTGCGCGACCCAGTCTGACGGGTCGTGCGGGCGGAGCAGGCGGAGCGCGAGGCCCGCTCCCCGGGGCGCGCCGGTCGAGAGCTCGATCCCCTGCGCCGCCAGAGTCGCGCGTGCGGCATCGAGCGCGGAGGCCTCACGCGTCGCCGCGCGCCACGGGTCGATCAGCAGCAGGGGCCCCGCGGCGAGTCCCGCC
>NZ_JACADQ010000682.1 GCF_016106015.1 Neoroseomonas rubea | reverse complement strand
GGTCTTCCGGGCCGGATGAGCGGCGCCCCGCGGCAGTGGAAGCGCGCGCGGACCGCCGCCTGTTCGCGCGCCACGCGCGCCCGTCCGCCGCTGATCTGGCCCGCATGCAGCCGGTAGAAGGCGGCGGGCCAGCTGGTGGAGACCGGCCGAGCCCCGGCGGCGGCGGCGCGCAGCCAGAATTCGTAGTCGAAGCAGGCGCGCAGCGAGGCGTCGAGCCGCCCGCCCAGCCTCTCCCACAGCCGGCGGGTGAAGAGCAGTTCCGGGGTGAGGAAGAAGGCGCCGCGGGCAAGGCGCCCGAAGACATCGGCCAGGCCCGCGACGGTGAAGTCCTCTGGCCCGTTCGCCAGCGGCCGCTGCAGGGCGACAAGGCGGCGGTCCCGATGCGCGATGGCATCGCCGTGGACGATGTCGGCCTCGGGGTCCGCGCACCAGGCCGCCGCGAGGCGGTACAGCGCGCCGGGGGCGAGCATGTCGTCGGCGTTCAGCCAGCCGAGCAGGTCCGCCGTGCTGCCGGAGATACCCTTCGCGATGGCCTCCGCCGGCCCGCCATCCCGCCCCAGGATGACGGCCGCGAGGCGGTGGTGGTGGCGCGCCAGGATCGCCGCGGTGCCGTCGGTCGAGCCGCCATCGACGATGACATGCTCGACCAGCGGATAGCCCTGCGCGGCGACGGACAGGATCGTCTCCTCCAGCCACGGCCCCGGATTGAGGCAGGGCGTGACGAGCCGGATGCGCGGCCAGCGCGCGCCGTCCGGCAGGCGCGGCGCGGCGGCCGGCGGTGCGCCGTAGGGCCAGGGCAGGCTGTCGAAGGACGGCCAGCCGGCCTGCGCCATCACCAGCG
>NZ_JACADQ010000681.1 GCF_016106015.1 Neoroseomonas rubea | reverse complement strand
CCTGGCGCTCGCGGCGATCCTGGTCGTCGGCGTCGCAGCGAGCTTCGCGGCGCGGCGCTTCACGCTCGATCTCGCGCCCGCGGCGGCGATCGCGGCGGCGGGGCTGCTCGGCGCCGTGCTGCACGCGGCCTGGCCACGGGCTGCGGCATTGCGGGCGGCGCTTGGCGGGGTGTTGTTTCTCGGCATGCTGGGCTTGCCTTTCGTGGGGCTGGTTTCGCCCAGGCCGGTCGCCGGCGCCGCGCCGCTGGACGCCGCCTGCCCGTGGACAGAGATGGCGCAGTGGCTCGCGGCCGAGCGACCCGGCATCACCGAAGCGCAGGCGGCGCCCATCCTGCTGGCCGGCGACCTGTTCATGGGCTCCGAGATCGCCTGGCGCACGCCCTACCGATCCGTCGCCGCGCCGCATCATCGCGGCGGCGGCGCCATCGCCGACACCATCGCGGTGCTGGACGCGACCGGGCCGGAGGCCGCGCAAGCGGTCCTGGCGCGGCGTGGCGTGTCGCTGCTGCTGACCTGCACGACCACCCCCGTGCTGCCGGTGCGCAATGGCAGCTTCGCCGCCGCGCTGCGCGACGGCGACGCGCCATCCTGGCTGCGCCCCCTGCCGCTACCCGCGGCGCTGTCCGCCTTCCGCCTCTACGCGGTGGTGCCGGTGCGCTGAGGGCGCTACCGTCGCTCTCCAGGAAACGGAGACGACCCTTGCCGGCACGCACACCCTGCCTCCTGCCCGTCGCGGCCCTGCTTCTGCTCGGCCTGCTGCCCGCCTGCGAGCAGGCCGCCGGCGTTGCGGGCGGCGCGGCAGGGCGGGCGGCCTCCGGCGCCGTGTCCGGTGCGGTGGCGGGACCTGCCGGGCA
>NZ_JACADQ010000680.1 GCF_016106015.1 Neoroseomonas rubea | reverse complement strand
GCGCCGCGGCGCTGCGTGTCGCGTTGCCCGACCATGCCGCGCCGCGCGGCCTGTCCTTTGCGCCGCCCCGCCCGCTGCCCGACCGCGCCGCCGCGCTCGCCATGGGCCTGGCCGAGGCCTATCGCGGCGCCGTCCGCCCGCATGAATGCGACACGGACGGCATCATGCGCCCCGATGGCGTCATCGCCCGCGTCTGGGACGGCGTGCCGAATCTGCGCAACCGCGGGACGGGCCTGGGCGTGAAGGAGGAAGGCGTGGGCGGCGCGGCGCTGGAATACCGCCTGATGCACCTCGCCCCGCTGCGCGCGGGGCAACTCGTAACCGTCACCAGCGGGCTGCGCGCCCTGGGCGAGAAGACCAGCACCTGGACCCACATCCTGCACGATGGGCAGACCGGCGCCCCGGTCGCGGCGGCCGAGGCCGTGGGCGTCGCCTTCGACCTCAAGGCGCGCAAGGCGATCGCGATCCCGCCGGCGCAACGCGCGGCGCTCGAAGCGCTGCTGGTGCCAGGCCTCGGCCTGTAGCGCGCCGCACCTGGGCGTGTGCGGGCGGCCTGCGTCGCCCTTGGGCGCAACCGCGGCAGCCATCCGGCGGCGCCCGGCGCATGCCGCTCCGCGCCCCGCGCCCCTCGATCGGCATGGCGCATCCCCCTGGCGCGGCTGGCCGTCCAGGCCCTATGTCGGCGGCAAGCACAGGGAGGACTCCGCGCCATGACCTTCGCCATCGGCCGCCGCGCCGCGCTCGGCCTCGCCGCCACCCTCGCGGCCGCTGGCGCGGCGCGGGCCCAGACCGTGCAGCGGCCGGCCCGCATCATCATCGGCTTCCCGCCCGGCGGGTCCTCGGACGTGGACCCGCCCG
>NZ_JACADQ010000068.1 GCF_016106015.1 Neoroseomonas rubea | reverse complement strand
CAGGCGGCGTCCATGAAGGACGCGGCCGGCACCGCGCAGAGCCGCGCGCGCGTCAGCGCCGTCGCCCCCGCCGTGCGCGGCGCGCCGTCGATCGCCGCGATTTCCCCGAACAGGCCGCCGGCCGGGATGTCGGTCAGGATCAGTTCGCGCCCCGCGGGCGTGCGCACCTGGATGCGCACGGTTCCCTCCAGCACGAACCAGACCTCGCCTGTCGCGTCGTCGAGGTCGAGGATGAGCCCGCCGGGGCCGTAGCTGCGCCAGGTCGCGGCCTCCGCCGCGCGGGCGAGCGCCGCTTCCCCCGCCTCCCGCAGGATGGGCAGGCGGCGCAGCCGGTCGAGGCGGGAGATCTCCCTCTCTGGCGCGGCCCGGTCGGCCGCGCGTGCCTGGTCCGCGGTCATCCTCGGTGCCTCCGGCGCCGTGGGGCGATCCTGCGCCGACGCGCCGCAAGGTTCAATCGTCGCGCCGAAGGCGCGCTCGTCGTTCGTCGCGCCGGCGGCGCGCGGTTCCATGCGCGGGCGTCAGCCGCGCCACTCCGCGCGCGCGCGGGCGAGCCAGCCCGTCGCGTGGCCGGCGAGAAGCGGCACCTTGTCGATCACCTCATCCGCCGCCGTGTCCGCCGGCAGCGGGCCGCCGGCGATGCGCGGGCAGGCCAGCAGCAGCGGGAAGGCGGCCTCGGCCACGCGGCGGCCAGCGACCGTGTCGCTCGGGTAGTGCACGCCGAGCACCTCCCGCAGCTTCGCGATGCGCTCGGCCAGTCGCCAATAGGGGCTTTCCTTGTCGTCGAGGTCGCTGCCGACCGTCGGCGGCACGACCGCCTCCAGGCAGCGCGCGATCAGGAAGGATTGGATGGAATGGCCGCTCGGATAGGCGGAATGCGCCGGCGGGTCGATCGGCGAGAGAATGCTCGGGTCGAGCCGCATCGGGCGCGGCCGGTTGAACACGCCCTTGTAGTGCATGCAGAGGAACTGCCCGACGCGCAGCGCCGCGGCGCACAGGTAGTAGGTGTGCGGATGCGTCGCGACGGAGAAGTGCAGCAGGCCGCGGAAATAGCCGATGATGCCGTTGCGCTGGGCGAGCGCCTCGCCCATCACGCCGCCGCGGAACTGGGCGAGCTGGCGCAGCTCGGCGAGTTCGGCCTTGAGCCCGCCCTGGTCGGCGATGTCCTTCAGCATGTCGTCGTTCTGGGCCGTCGCCGCGGCGGGCTGGGCGGCCTTCCGCATCAGGCTGTTCCAGGTGACGTTCGCCTGGCCATTCTTCAGCTGCACCTGCACGAACTCGCCGAGGATCAGCAGCGAGGCGTTGGAGGGCGAGAAATCCGACAGCCGCGGTGCGATCGCGGGCGGCGCGATCGGCCAGTCATCCGCGTTCTGGGGCTTCTCCGGCGGCCAGTCCACCTCCTTGAAGTTCGGCGGCCAGCGGTGGCTGCGATACTCCTTTTCCGTCTGGCCGTTATCCTTCACGCGCCGCGCGAATTCGGGCGCGAGGCCGATCGGCCGGTACACGCCGCCGCCGCCCCGCCCCCCGAGCAGGTCGAGCCCTTCCACCCCGTCGACGCCGTCCACCCCGTCGACGCCATCCACGCCATCCATCGGACCGATCGCCGGACCCTGGGCCATGGGCCGTGTCTCCTTCTTGCCGGGCCGCGCATGGCGCGGCGCTGTCAGTCGGGGATGCCGGCCAGGCGCAGATGGGCAAGGAAGCCTTCGCGCAGCGCCGGCGCCCGGAACGGTATCCGCTGGCGCGCATACGCGTCGAGCGAGAAGGAGGGGCGCAGCGCCATGAATCGCGCGGCCACCACGCGCGCTTCCTCCGCCCGCCCGCAGGCGGCCAGCGCGGCGGCGAGCACCTGCAGCGTCGCCCCGTGCAGCGGGTTCTCCGCCGCGGAGCGCCGGATCCAGCGCACCGCCTCCTCATGCGAGCCGCGCGCGTAATGCGCGATGGCGAGGAACATGTACTGCGCGTAGCGCATCGGATCGCGCGGCGACAGCCGCAGCCCCTGTTCCGCATGCCGCACCGCCGCCGCGCCGCGGCCAAGGTAGCTCAGCGTGGCGGAGGACAGCGTCCAGGCCAGCGCATGGTTCGGGCAGGCGGCGAGCGCTTCCTCGAAATACCCCCAGGCCGTCTCGCTGTCGCGCAGCAGGATCGAGGTGAGGTGGCCGAGCGTGGAAAGCGCCAGCGCATTGGCCGGGTCGAGCGCATGGGCCTGGCGCGCGAGGTCGAGCGCCCGCGCCCCGTCCTCCTCCGCATCGGGGGACCAGCCGCGGCCGATGCGCACGCTGTGCCAGCGCCCGGCCCAGGCGAAGGGCAGGGCGAAGCCCGGTTCCTCCGCCATCGCCGCGGCGAGGTGAGCGCGCGCCGTCTCGAAGGTGTCGCGGTCGGCGCTCGACATGACATGCAGCGCGCGCAGCATCCGCTCATACGCCGTCTGGCTCTCCGGCCGCTTGCGCATGGCGCGCTGCAGTTCCGCCGTGCGCACCTGCGGCGCGAGGCCGGCGACGACCTGGCGCACCACCTCCTCCTGCATCTCGAACAGCCCGCCCGCGGGCACGCGCATCCGCTCCGCCCACAACGTCGCGCCGCTGCGCGCGTCGCACAGCTGCAGGGAGACCGAGATGCCATCCCCCGCCCGGCCGATCCGCCCAAGCAGCGCGTAGCCGACGCCGAGCGCGCGCCCCGCTTCCCGCGGGTCCGGCAGCCGGCCGCGGAACAGGGCGGAGGAGGCGGTGGAGACGACGAACAGCTCATGCAGCCCGGCGAGCGAGAGCGCGATGTCCTCGGCCATCCCCTCCCCGAAATATGCCTGGTCGGGGTCGCTGCCCTGGTCGAGGAAGGGCAGCACCGCGACGGAGGGAAGTCCGCCGAAGGGCTGGAGCGGCGCGCTGAAGGCGACGGCATCGGTCTCGATGGCGAAGAGCCGCGCGCGCCGCTCGAAGCCCTTCAGTTCGACGAGGCCGAGGTCGCGCCATTCCTCCCCCGCCGCGTCGCCAAGCGCGGCGCGCGCGTGGTCCGAGACCACGATGCCGCCGGGCGTGGCATGGGATTGCAGCCGCGCGGCGACGTTGACGGCATCGCCGAAGATGCGCGCGCCGGTGTCGAACACCTCCCCTTCATGCAGGCCGATGCGCAGCGCGATGGGCACCGCGTCCCGCGCGGCCGGGTCGTCGAGTGCGGCGCGGGCACCACGCTGGACCGCCCGCGCCCAGGCGAGGGCGGGGGCGACCGCGGGGAATTCCACCAGCACGCCATCGCCGGCGAGGTCAACGATCCGCCCGCCCTGGCGCGCCGTCTCGGGTTCGATCAGGCCACGCAGCAGGGCCATCCAGCGGGCGTAGGTCGCGGCCTCGTCGGCGGCCATCAGCGTCGAGTAGCCGACCACGTCGGCGAAGACGATCGCCGCGCGCCGCCTTCCGGCGGCGGCGGGGCTGCTGGGCTGGTCGACGACAACGCTCATCCGCGAACGGGTTCCTCGCGCGCCGGCCGGTCGGGCCCGGCCGCACGTCATGATGGCCGCGCGGCCGCCCCGACGGCTAGAGTTGTCGCAGCGACGGAGGATGGGACATGAGCGACCAGGACGGTCCGCGCCTCGTGCTGCTGATGGAGAACACGCCGGACCTGCGCCGCGCCTACGAGGCCTGGAGCTTGGAAGCGGTGGCCGACGTGCTGAAGGGCATGCTTGCCGATGGGCTGGAGCGCGCGGGCCTGCAAGGCCAGCGGCGGCTCGCCAGCGAGTTCGAGGTCGTCGCCCTGCCCTCCAACGTGACGCCGCCGGAGGATGGCGACGTCGATGTCGAGGCATGGACACAAGATGTCGTGATCGGCCTGCGCATGACCGGCGGGGAACGCTCGGCGGAGGAACTCGTCGCCAGCGTACCGCTCGCCTTTGGAGACGAGGCCTCGATCGGTGCTGACCTGCCCGTCGCGGCCAATGCCGCCGATGGCCTCTGGACCCATTGGTGCCCGACCGAGGCCACCGATCCGCTGTTCGGCGACCGGGCCGGCGCGCTGCGCGCGATGAAGGCGTCCGCCGACGACCTGGCCGGCCTGCCCCTGCCGGGCGGGGAGGCGGTGACGATCGCGATGGTCGACACCGGCCTGCCGGAGGAGATGCTGCCGCCCAAGGGCCAGTTGCGCGGCTGGAAGGTGCTGGTCGATCCGAGCGACCTGAACAGCCTCATCCGCCATCCGGGCGAGCCGCTGACGCCGCATGGCGCGATGGTCGCGCGCAACGTCCGGGCGCTGGCGCCGGCGAACCGCGTGCGGCTGCTCGACTGCCCCGTCATCCCCGATGGCATCATCGACCTGCCGGTGTTCCTCCATTCGGTGCTCGAGGCGCTGCGGGGCATTCGCGTCACGCTGCGGCGCCAGCGCCGGCGGGAGGAGCAGGCGCAGCGCCCGCGTGCCGGCTTCGTGCTCTGCAACGCGTGGGGCGTGTTCGACCCGACGGAGGAGTTCCCCGGCGCGCCTTATTCCAGCGACCCGACGCATCCTGTCTCCCGGACGCTGGCGCGCATCGCGGCGCTGGATGCCGACATCGTCTTCGCCGCGGGCAATTGCGGGCCCTTCTGCCCGGCGCCGCGCTGCCATCCGGACTTCACCGGCCCGGGGGCAGGCATCAACGGCGCCAACGCGCTGCCCTTCGTGCTTGCGGTGGGCGCGGTGCGCAGCGACGGGACCTGGCTCGGCTATTCCGGGCATGGACCTGGCATCGAGGGCATGGCGCAGGAGAAGCCGGACCTGTGCACACCGAGCCAGTTCGACGACGGGGATGGCTGGGGCGGCAATACGGGCACCTCCGCCGCGACGGGGCTCGCGGCCGGGGCGGTGGCACTGCTGCGCACGCGCTGGACGGCGACCGACCTGACCCCGGCGGCGCTGCACGCGGCGCTGCGCGCCCAGGCGAAGCAGCCGGACGGGACGGATGGCTGGGCGCCGCGCACCGGGCATGGGGTGATGGATGTGGCGGGGACGGCGGGGGCATTGGCGCCGCCCTGACGCGCCGGCGCAACGCGCGGATGGCGCGCGCGCCCGGCGCGGTGCGACAAAGCGCCATGCCCGACGCCATGCCCATGCCCGATCCTGACGAGGCCCGCTTCGCCGCCGTGCTCGCGCGCGACCCCGCGCCGGACTGCGGGCCGTTCCTCTATGCCGTCACGACGCAGGGCGTGTACTGCAAGCCCGGCTGCCCATCGCGCGCCCCGCTGAGGCGCAACACGCGCTTCTTCTGCGATGTCGCCTCGGCCGAGGCCGCGGGCTTCCGGGCCTGCAAGCGCTGCGACCCGAAGGGCGACCGCGCGGCCATCCACGCCGCGGCCATCCGCGCCGCCTGCGCGATGATCGAGGCGAGCGAGACCATCCCATCCCTCGCAGCCCTCGCGGAGCGGGCGGGCTATGCGCGCCACCACTTCCTCCGCCTGTTCCGCGACGTCACCGGGGTCACGCCGCGCTCCTATGCCGAGAGCGTGCGGGCGCGGCGGCTGTCGGCCGCGCTCGCCTCGGGCGCGCGCGTGGCCGATGCGGTGGCCGAAGCGGGCTATGGCAGCGAGAGCCGCGTCTACGAAGCACCAGGCCAGGTGCTCGGCATGACGCCGGGGGCCGCGCGCCGCGGCGGGGCGGGGGAGGTGATCCGCGTCGCCACCGCCGCCACCGCGCTGGGGCCGCTGATGCTCGGCGCGACGGAGAAGGGCGTCTGCTTCCTGGGCTTCGGCGAGGATGAACCCGCCCTGCGCGGCGACGTGATGGCCCGCTTCCCCAAGGCGCGCATCGAAGACGCGCCGGAAGCCCTGGCCCATCTGCTCCGCCGCGTCGTCGCCTTCGTCGAGGAACCTCGCGCCGCGCTCGACCTGCCGCTCGACCTCCGGGGCACGGCGTTCCAGACCCGGGTGTGGGAGGCGCTGCGCCGCATCCCCGTGGGGGAGACGCGCAGCTATGCCGGCCTCGCTGCCGAGATGGGCATGCCGCGGGCGACGCGCGCCGTCGCGCGGGCCTGCGCCCAGAACAAGGTGTCGCTTGCCGTGCCGTGCCATCGGGTGGTGGGCAAGGACGGCGACCTGACCGGCTATCGCTGGGGCGTGCCCCGCAAGCGCGCGCTGCTGGAAGGCGAGGCGAAGGCGCGCGGCCGCTGAACGGGGGGCATGGCGCGGCGCGAGGTTCCTCCCCAATATCCCACCCGTCGCGACGGGGCCGGGATGAGCCTCTCGCCAGGGAGGATGAACCATGATCGACCGCCGCCGCGTGCTGCTTGCCGCGGGTGCCAGCCTTGCCGTCCCGTCCATCGCCCGTGCCCAGGGCGCGGCGCCGGGCTGGCGGCCCAGCCGGCCCATCCGCGCCATCGTGCCCTTCACCGCGGGCGGGCCGACCGACGTGCTGACGCGCATGATGTCCGACCCGGTGCAGGCCATGCTCGGCCAGCCGCTGGTGGTCGAGAACCGCACCGGCGCGGGCGGGTCCATCGGCGCCGACCTGGTGGCCAAGGCCGCGCCCGACGGCCACACCATCCTGGTCAATGACAGCGCGCATGGCGTGGCCCCCGCGCTGATCGCGCGCCTGCCCTACGACCCGGTGACGGACTTCGCGGGCATCGGCGTGCTGGTCTTCGCGCCGCTGATCCTTTCCGTGAATGCCCGCGTGCCGGCCAACAACCTCGCTGAACTGCTGGCGCTGATGCGCGCCCAGCCGGGGCGGCTGAACATGGCGACCACGGGGGTGGGCGGGCCCGTTCACATCGCCGCCGAGATCCTGCGCACCACCGCGGGGGTGCAGATGGAGATGGTGCACTACCGCGGCGGCGCGCCGGCCGCGCTCGCGGTGGTGAGCGGGGAGGCGCAGATGACGATCCTCTCGGCCTCCGCCAGCCTGGAGCACATCCGCGCGGGGACGATGCGGCCGATCGCGCTGACGGTGAACCGCCGCAACGCGCTGCTGCCGCAGGTGCCGACGCCCGAGGAAGCGGGGCTGCCCAACTTCGTCTTCGAGAACTGGCGCGTGGCGGTGGCGCCGGCGGCAACGCCCGAGCCGATCCTCGCCGCGCTGTCCGCCGCCTTCCAGTCGGGGCTGCAGCAGAACCGGGAGAGGCTCGCGGCGCTGGGGGAGGAGCTGCGGCCCGGCTTCGACACGCCGGCGGCGGTGCGCGCCTTCCTGCGGCGGGAGGTGGACCAGTCCGTCGCCGTGCTGCGCGCGGCGGGGGTGCGGCCGGAGTAGCCCGGCCGCGCCGCGGCGGGGTCAGCCCGCGCGGATCTCCACCCGGCGGAAGCGCACCACGCCGCTGTCGTTCACCGCCCCGCCCGGGCCCGGCACGCCGAGCCCGTGCTGCAGCGCGATCCGCCCGGTGGCGAAGCGGGCATCGCGCACCGCATCGACGGTCTTCTGGCCGTTGAGCACCACCGTGAAGGCATCGCCCGCGGCGGTGATCTCGTAGGTGTTCCAGCGCCCGCCGGCGCGCGGCATCGGGTCCACCGCGGCGATGTCCACGATGGCGCCGGTGCCGTAGCGCGGTTCCGGCCGCTCGTCCCAGATGTTGACCTCGTAGGCGGTGGCGGTGCCGACCGTGGTGGGGTTGGTGCAGCGGATGAAGATGCCGCTGTTGGTGTGCGTGTCGACGTAGAACTCGGCGCGCAGCTGGAAGTCGCGGTAGTCGCGCTGGGAGACGAGGAAGCCGTTGCCGCGGTCCGCGACCAGGGCGGCGTCCTCGACCCGCCAGTTGGCGGTGCCGATGCGGTCCCAGCCTTCGAAGTCGCGGCCGTTGAACATGGGCGTCCAGCCCGCGGCCTGGGCGCGCGCGAGCTGGGGCCGGGCGGCGAGCACGCCCGCACCGGCGAGCAGCGAGACGACGGATCGGCGCTTCATCTGGCGGTCCTCCCTTGGTTGGTTCGTTGCACGCGAGCCTACACAGGTGCTGCGGCAGGCTACAACGACCGGGCGGGGCGGCGGTCACGACCAGCCGAGGCGGAGGGCGCGGGGGATGTGGATGACCCCGCTGGCCTGCCGGTGCATGCGCCGCAGGGTGCGCACCAGGTCGCGCCAGAGGTCGTGCTGGCGCGGCGTTTCCGGCGGTGGGGGCAGCCAGACCGTGCGGCGCATCCTTTCGGACAAATCGGGGTCCGGCACCTTCGACGGCGGGCCGTTCAGCGCCTGGAGGAAGCCCAGGCGGCGGATCAGCGCGACGAATTTCAGGCCCCTCAGCCGCACCGCGCGGCGGCAGGCGCGGAAGATCAGCGGCGCGATCTGGTTCAGCGGGTGGTTGGGAGAATTGTCCTTGATCGCTTCGAGCAGCCTTTCCCACAGCCCGGCATGGGTGAGGCGGCGGAAGTAGCGGGAGATGGTGTCGGGCTTGCCGTGGTGGGCGGGCAGGCAGCGCCAGGGATCGGTGGTGCAGGCGAGGTGGAATATGGCGTCCATGCGGGCGCGGAGGTCGCCGATCTGGGGGCCTCGGGGCGAGCGGGGGAGGATGAAGGGGAGGAGGGCGTGGAATTGGAGGGGGGTGAGTGGGGTGGGGGTCATTGCGCTTTAGTATAGGAAAAGAGTCGGTTTCGCAAGGCCTTTCCGTCGTTCGCCTTTAGGGGCGATATCAGGGTGGCGAACTCGATATCATCGCAACCTGCGTGCGGAGGGTGCCAGCATGGCTGGCGTCACCGTTCGCAACCTGTCGGAGGAAGTGCATCGCGCGCTGAATCGGCGCGCGATGCGGCCGGAGGGCCGGGTGCGACTGGGTGTTCTGCTGGTGGAACTCGGCCGGGCGGTCGCGCTGACCCGATAGTATGTCGAGGCGCTCGAGGGTCGCGCCCGGGGCGGGTGGCGGCGCCTATACGGTTGGGGTGATCGAGCGAAATTGCAGATGACGCGACTATCGGGAAGACGCGACCGGCTACAGCACGGTGCCGGCATGGCTGTCGTGTGTCGCGTGTGTCGTCAAGAAGATTGTAGCCAATTGGTGGGTTCGTACACAAAAGAAGAGGGACGTAGGCGCAACATTTTGATTCAACCGGCGATACCAATTGTTCTATACACTCGCCTGCAGTCGGAGCCTGAAGATATCTGCGCTTCCGGCTCTAGATGTCAGGATTGGGGATATGTCATGCGAGTTAAATCTATTGAGACATCAAACTACAGAACGCTCCAAGATATAAAGATAAATTTTTCGAACGGATACAACACTATTTCAGGAAAAAATAATGCAGGAAAGTCGTGTATAATCCGATTGCTGTGCGCATTATTTCATGCAGATGATGATTCTTACTGGGGATTTCCGCAGCACCAACTGACGTATAGGGAGGATAAAACTCAATGGGTCAAAAATAAAGAGCCAATCAAAATAAAATATGAAATTTCAGTAGATCGTGAAGAAGATTCGGCATTTATGTCTTTTGTTGAAAAAATTGGTGACATTTCGATAAATAATAAAGAAGCAACAATTGTACTAGCAATTTCACTGAATGAATCTGATGAGGAATCTCTTAGTGTTGTTGTAGATGGGCGTGAGGTCGCTCCTAACGCTTTCAAAGAAATTCGCAATCGCCTCCGGCAGTCTCGGGCACTTTATCTCCATAATTCGACAAAAAATGAGGCAGATGTATTTTTTCATAGAGGCCGACCGCGGAGTCTTTTTAATTTTTCGATGTCTTCGGTCGAGCAGAAAAAAATTGAAGCTGCTGGAAAGAAACTTGAGGCAGAAGTAAAGCGCCTAGCCAAGGATCACGTAAAAGGTTTGTCAGAAATATTTGGAAGGCTAACCGAAAAATATGATTTTGATCTAACACCTCCCGAGGGTTTTGTATCACGGCGAATGCCGCTAGGAATCAGTCTTAAGGATAAGGCGGTAGATATAGCTCTAGACGATTGGGGAAGCGGCACGCAAAATAAAACGCGTATTCTAATGGCTGCCCTAAAGGCGAGTCGCATTAAGGAGAGTGCGCTGCCGAGTGATCGAATCACACCTCTTCTGATTATCGAGGAACCAGAGAGCTTCCTGCATCCGTCAGCTCAGGCGGAGTTTGGTCGGTTACTTCGTGCTCTTTCGGCGGATTTAGGACTTCAAATTATTGTAACAACGCATAGTCCATACATGCTAAATCAGGACGATCCAGCGGCAAATTTGCTTTTATCCCGAACTATATTTCGTCGTAAGGAATTAGCTACGCGTATAATAGACACCTCTGGTGACGAGTGGATGGTTCCATTCTCGGAGCATCTTGGCATTGGATCGAAAGAATTTAATGAACTTCGTCCATTATTTTCATCTGAAAGCACTAAAGTTCTATTGGTGGAGGGTCCTATAGACAAAAGATACTTTACTCTGCTAAAAGAAAATAGATATCTCGCTGAGCCACTTGAGAAAGATATTGAAATAGTGCCGTATGGCGGAAAAGATACGCTCAAAAATACAGTGTTAATTCAATTTGTATTACAGAAATTTGATCGAGTATTTATAACATATGATCTGGACGCCGATGCCGAGATCAAGCCTGCTATACAGCGCGCCGGTCTTCGGCCAGAAGCTGACTCCTTGGCGCTTGGGTTGAGCCAGCCTGGCAAAGATTGTATTGAGGGTCTGCTTCCAGCGCAAGTGCTCCGTGAAGTAAGCGGAAGAGAGACTGATTTTGTTATGGCGTTGGGGAGTCAAAATAGTACAGATCGTCGTAAGGCGAAGGAAAAACTCAAGGAACTCTTTCTATTGGAGTTCGAAAAAACGGCAGCTTTCTCAGCTACTGACATCCGTGAGCTTGCGCGAATTGTGAAGTTTATCAATGCATACTTCACTTCTGCGAAGAAGATTTCGAGATAAGGGGGCGGGTGCTCTCTTGGCGTTGATCACTTCACCGCCGCCACCCGCAACGCATTCGTCGTCCCCGGCGTCCCGAACGGAACCCCCGCCGTCACCACCACCTCATCCCCATGCGTCGCGAACCCCTCGTGCTGGGCCGCGCGGACCGCGCGGGCGACCATCTCGGTCATGGAGTGGATCTCGTTCACCTCCAGCGGGTGCACGCCCCACACCACCGCCATGCGCCGTGCCGTGGCACCGGAGGATGTCAGGCCCAGGATCGGGCAGGCCGGCCGTTCGCGCGCGACGCGCAGCGTGGTGGACCCGGTGGAGGAGAAGGTCGCGATCACCTCCGCGTCGATCGTCTCGGCCACCTGGCGCGCGGCGGTGGCGATCGCACCCGCGCTCGTGCGTTCCGGCGCGGGGCGGGATGAATCGGTCAGGCGCCGCCAGTCGGGGTCCTGTTCCACGCGGGCGACGATGCGGTCCATCATGTTGACCGCCTCATAGGGGTATTGCCCGGCCGCGGTCTCGGCCGAGAGCATCACCGCATCCGCCCCGTCGAACACCGCGGTGCCGACGTCGGAGACTTCGGCGCGCGTCGGGCTGGGGGCGGTGATCATGGATTCCAGCATCTGGGTGGCGACGACGACCGGTTTGCCGAGCGCGCGGGCGGCGCGGACGATGCGCTTCTGCGCCAGCGGCACTTCCTCGGGCGGGAGTTCCACGCCGAGGTCCCCGCGCGCGACCATGACGCAGTCGGTCAAGGCGAGGATGTCGTCGAGGTTGTCCAGCGCCTGGGGCTTTTCCAGCTTCACCATCACCCAGGCGCGGCCGGCGGCGATGGCCTTCGTCTCGGCCACGTCCTCCGCCCGCTGCACGAAGGACAGGCCGATGTATTCGATCCCCAAGGGCAGGACGAAGTCGAGGTCGGCGCGGTCCTTCTCGGTCAGGGCCGGAATGGGCAGGACCACGTCGGGCACGTTCACGCCCTTGCGGTCGGACAGCGCGCCGCCGACCACGACCTCGGTTTCCAGGTGGTCGGGCCTGGTGCGGGTGACGCGCAGGCGCAGCTTGCCGTCGTCCAGCAGCAGGGAGGTGCCGATCTGCGCCGCGGCGATGATTTCCTTGTGGGGGAGGTTCACGCGGCGGACGTCGCCCGGGGTGGGGTTGAGGTCGAGCCGGAAGGGCTGGCCGGCCTGCAGCTGCACGCGCCCGGCCTGGAACTTGCCGACGCGCAGCTTCGGCCCCTGCACGTCGACCAGGATGCCGATGGGGCGGCCGACCTTGCGCTCGATGTCGCGGATCATGGCGATGCGCGCGGCGTGGTCCTCGTGGCTGCCGTGGGAGAAGTTGAGCCGGAACACGTCCGCGCCGGCGCGGTAGAGCTTCTCGATGACCTCCGGGGTGGAGGAGGCCGGGCCGAGGGTGGCGATGACCTTGGTGCGCCGGCGGCGGCGGAAGGCCGGGCGGGCGGATTGGCGCGGGGTGGGCTCGGGGCGTGGGGGCTCGGTCAGGTCGGGCCTCAGTTGGGTGGGGGGCATGCCGAGGATGCGGGCGACGTCGAGCACCCTTTCATCCGGCACGCGCTTCCATTGGGAGACGGCGGCGGTGGAGATGCCGAGCTCGGTCGCGATCTTCGTGATGGCGCCGCGGCGGGCAAAGATGTCTTCGAGCATGGGGTCGCGCATGGCGGAACCTTATCACGGATAAGGTCCACCTGCCGATGACAAAGTGATTACTTAAGTTTCGTAAGCGTCACCCGACCAGGATGGCGCGGAAGTCGTTGACGTTGGTCAGGGTCGGGCCGGTCTCGACCAGGTCGCCCAAGGTGGCGAAGACGGCGTGGCTGTCGTGCGCGGCGAGGCAGGCGCGCGGGTCGAGCCCGGCGGCCCGGGCGCGGGCCAGGGTGTCCGGGGTGGCGATGGCGCCGGCGTTGCTCTCCGAGCCGTCGATGCCGTCCGTGTCGCCCATCAACGCCCAGATGCCGCGCGTGCCGGACAGCGCGAGGGCGCAGCCGAGCAGGCATTCGCCGTTGCGCCCGCCGCGGCCGGGCGGCGTGGCGCGGATCGTCACGGTGGTCTCCCCGCCCGAGAGCAGCACGCAGGGGGCGGGCAGGGGGTGGCCGTGGGTGCGGGCGGACAGGGCTATGCCGGCGAGCACCGTGCCGACCTCCCGCGCTTCCCCTTCCAGCGCGTCGCCGAGGATGAGCGGGGCGAGGCCGAGCGCGCGCGCGGCCTCGGCCGCGGCTTCAAGTGCCATGCGGGGGGTGGCGATGAAGCGGTAGTCGGGCGTGGGCAGGCGCGGGTCGCCGGGCTTGGGGCTTTCCTCCGCCGCGCGGGACAGGTGCGCGGTGACGGGTCCGGGCAGCGCCATGCGGTAATGCGCAACGAGGGCCTGCGCCTGCGCGAAGGTGGACGGGTCCGGCACGGTGGGGCCGGAGGCGATGACGGTCGGGTCATCCCCCGGCACGTCGGAGATGGCGAGCGTCACGACGCGCGCGGGATGCGCCGCCGCCGCCAGCCGCCCGCCCGAGAAGGCGGACAGGTGGCGGCGGATGCAGTTCATCTCGTGGATGGTCGCCCCCGAGGCGAGCAGCGCCCTGTTGACCGCGATGAGGTCGGCGAGCGTCAGCCCCGGCGCCGGCAGCGTGGTGAGCGACGACCCGCCGCCGGAGACGAGGAACAGCACGAGGTCCCCCGCGCCGGCCGAGGAGGCGAGGTCGAGCATCCGCCGCGCCGCCAGCGCGCCTGCTTCGTCGGGGACGGGGTGGGCGGATTCCGCGACCTCGATGCGCGAGGTCGGGTGGCCATGGCCGTAGCGCGTGACGACCAGGCCCGAGAGGTCCACATCCGGCCAGGCGGCTTCGACCGCGGCGGCCATCACCGCGGCCGACTTGCCGGCGCCGAGGACCAGCACGCGCCCGGCGGGCGTGTCGGGCAAGTGGCGCGCGAGGACCGTGCGCGGGTCGGCCGAGGCGATCGCGGCGTCGAACAGGCGGCGGAGCGCGGCGCGCGCCGCCTCGTCGGTGAAGGCCATGCGGATGAATTCCCTCTCCCGCCCAGTATGGCGAAGCGGCCGGCGATGGGCCATCTAGGGCGGGTCACGACGAGGAGACCCGCCATGCCCGCACCACAGCCCGAAGCCGACCTCGCGCTCGGCGCCGCCGCCGGCCTGGACGAGGCCGCGCGCGACCGGATCGAGGCCGCGGCCTTCCGCAAGCTGGTCGAGCACCTGCGCACGCGCACCGATGTGCAGAACATCGACATGATGAATCTCGCCGGCTTCTGCCGGAACTGCCTGTCCCGCTGGTATCAGGAAGCGGCGTCGGATGCGGGCCTCGCGCTCGATACGCCGGCGGCGCGCGAAGTGCTGTACGGCATGCCCTACAAGGAGTGGCAGGCGAAGTTCCAGAAGGAAGCCTCGGCCGAGCAGAAGGCCGCCTTCGCCGCCGCCAATCCCGGCCATTGAGGGGCGTGGATTGATGGCGAGCAAGCCCAGGGCTAAACCCGCCTCCCTTCAGACGGCGGGCAGGACCATGGCGCAGGCGGCGGCGAAGAACGAAGGCACCGAGGTGGGCGGCATCGCCGCCGATCGGCTGCGCTCCATCATCGAGCGCGTGGAGCGGCTGGAGGAGGAGAAGAAGGCGCTCTCCTCCGACATCAAGGACATCATGGCGGAAGCCAAGTCCGCCGGCTTCGACGTGAAGGTGATCCGCCAGATCCTGCGCATCCGCAAGCAGGAGCCCGCGGATGTGGAGGAGCAGGAGACGCTGCTCGACCTCTATCGCCGCGCGCTCGGCATGTGAGGCGCCGCGCATGTTCGCCGCCCCCGATGCGATCCGCGGCTGGCATGCGCATGTCTATTACGACGAGGCGACGCGCGAGGCCGCGGCGCGGCTGCGCGAGGGCATCGCGGCGGCCTTCCCCGATGCGGTGCTCGGCCGCTGGCACGACGTGCCGGTGGGGCCGCACCCGCAGGCCATGTACCAGGTGGCCTTCCCGCCGGCGCTGTTCCCCGACCTGGTGCCCTTCATCGCGCTGAACCGGGAGGGGCTGGCGGTGCTGGTGCATCCCGACACGGGGCGCCAGCGCGCCGACCATGCGCACCACGCGATGTGGATGGGCGCGGTGCTGGAGCTCGACACGGCGCGCCTGCCGGAGTGACGCGCGACGTCAGGCGGCGACGTCAAACCCCGGCGCGGTCGCGAACATCGGCAGGCCGCGGATCGCCGCCGGCGCCGTGCCGGCCATCGCGCTGCGCCGCGGCCGCGCCCTGGCGTGCCGCCCCGCCGCAGTCTCATGGACAACGATCCGGGGCATCCGGTAGCGTCCCGGGACGAGAAAGGCTCGGTACGGCAGCCCATGCGCTTCCTTCGCCGCTTTCCCATCATGCACGCGCGCAGCCTCCGCGCCGCCCGGGAAGATCCGTATCTCTTCCGCACGATCGAGCGCTTCGACGCGGCCGGCGATCCGGCGCGTTTCCACATCACCATGAACTCGGTCCTCCTCGACGGTGTCCGGCTGAGCGCGGTCCAGACGACCGGTCACTGCGTCCGCCCGGTCGATGGCGAGAACGCGACGGTGCTCCTGGCGCATCGCGGCGTGCTGGAGACCGATGACGGACGCATGCCAATCATCCTGCGGGCCGGCGAAGCCGCGCTGCCGCGGCCAGGCGCCCGCACGACGACGATACCGGATCCCTACACCGGCTTCGTGCTGCAGGCGCCGATGGCGCTGCTCGCCGCGCGCGCCGGCCAGAACGGCGAGGATCCCTGGCATCCCGCGCGCGAATGGCCATCCATCCCGTCACAGCGCCTGGTGCGCGCCATCCGCTACATCGTCGACGACCTCGACGATGAGACTTCGGCGCCCCTGCCGCCGCGCGCCATGCAAGGCATGTCGCGGATGCTGACCGACCTGCTGCTCGACGGCTTCAGCGCCCGCATGGAGAGGACGACGCGCCCGCCCTCCGCGGCGGGCCTCGCGCTGGTGCGCCGCGCCGAGGCGATCCTGCGCGACCGCGCGCACACCGCCGTCTCGATCGTGGCGCTGGCGGGCGAACTCGGCGTCAGCACGCGGTCCCTGCAGGCCGGCTTCCAGCGGCACCGGGGCATGACGCCGCGCGACGTCCTCGCCGCCTGCCGCCTGGAGACGGTGCGGGACCGGCTGCTGAAGGCCAGGCCGGGGGAGACGGTGACGGTCATCGCGTATGATTGCGGCGTGATGCATGTCGGGCGCTTCGCCGCGGCCTATCGTGCCCGCTACGGCGAAACGCCCTCGGCCACGCTGGCCCGGGCATCGCCTCCGACCTGATCCGCGCTGCCGGATCGCTGCGCATTCCGGATCATCACGGCTTCGCCCCACGGATCGCGACGGCGCATGGCCGCTGCCACCATGCCCCTGTCCAGGATGGAGAGGGATATTCCGTATGCGGTTCCATGGTTTGTTCGCTGCGCCTGCCGTGATGCTCCTGCTCGGCCTGTCGGCCTGCGGCGGGTCCGCCCCGCCGGCGGCGACGCCCACCCCCGCCCCGGTCGTGGCGGCGCCGGTGGCCGCGCCGCAGACCGCCGACCTG
>NZ_JACADQ010000679.1 GCF_016106015.1 Neoroseomonas rubea | reverse complement strand
GCGTCGGACGGCATGCCCGCCAGCCCCTCGATGCGGGGCCTGCCCGGTGGCAGGCCCCGCTGCCAGCGCTGCAGTTCGGCCGCGAGTGCGGCCGCATCGCCCCGCGCGGCGGCGGCGCGCGCGCGATCTACGCGCGCCAGCGCGGCATAGCCCCGTGCCTCCCGCCAGATCGCGGCGCCGATCAGGCCGAAGCCGGCAAGCGCCACGAGCAGGGTGAGCCAGCCGAGCCACGCGGCGCGCGCGAATTGCGCCGCGACGAAGTTGCCGGCGTCCAGCGCGGACAGGCCGAGCACCAGCACCGCGATGCCGGACGCGACGAGCGCCGCGCCGGACCATCCGCCCCGCGGCGGCGCGACGGCGGCGACCGCCTTCTCCCAGCCGAAGTCGAGCCGCGCCGGCGGCGCGGCGGCATCGTCCAGGATGATCCTCGGCGGCGGGGCGGGGGCGGTCACAGCGCATCCCCGATCAGCCAGGCGAGCAGCGCGTCGAGCCCCAGATGCGGCACGCCCGAAGCGCCCGCGGGGTCGAGCCGCGGCGGCTGGAAGTCCGGCATGCGGAAGAATCCTGCATCCCAGAAGGCGGGTTCGGGCGGCTTCATGGGCACCTCCCCCGGATAGATGGTGGCACCCTGCCCGCCGTTCAAAAGCAGGCCACGCACGGCGGCCAGCGCCTGGCCTTCCAGCGTCGCGACGGCATCCTCGGTGCAGCGGATGGCAGCGACGGCGTGGCATGCCGTGGCCGCGCCCGAAGCCTCCGCCCGGCCGCGCGCGCCGAGCACGATGTGGCCGAGCAGCGCGGCGAGCGCATCCCGCGCGCGCGTCGGCACGTGGTCGGCCTTGGTCGCGGCGAAGGCGACGCG
>NZ_JACADQ010000678.1 GCF_016106015.1 Neoroseomonas rubea | reverse complement strand
GCCGCGCGCGGCGGCGAGTGCGGCGATCGGCGTCCAGCGATCCCCCGCCGTCCCCGGGCCGGCGCCGGCGGCTTCCTGCGCCTCCCAGGCGGCGCGCAGGAAATGCTCCTCCGCCGCCGCGAGGCGCCGGCCCGCGCGGCGCAGCCCGTTGGCAAGCAGCCCCCGTTCCGGCGCGAACAGAAGGGCCACGGTGAAGCAGGCCGCGCCCGCCAGCACCACCGCCGCGCCCGTCGGCAGGTCGGGGTCCAGGGCGGAAGCCGCCGCGCCCACCATCCCGCACAGCGCGCCCGTCGCGGCCGAGAGCAGCAGCAGTCGCGGCAGGCGGAAGGTCAGCAGCCGCGCGGTGGCCGCCGGCAGCACCAGCAGCGCGACGATGAGAATGAGCCCGACCGCCTGCAGCCCCGCGACGGTGACGGTCACGATCAGCCCCAGCAGCGCGATGTCGGTGCGCTGCGTGGACAGCCCCAGCACGCGCGCATGGTCCGGGTCGAAGCAGGTCGCGCGCAGGCGCTGGAACAGCAGGAGGCAGGCGGCCAGCGCCAGCGCCGCGACGGCGCCGGCCCAGGCCGCGTCCTCCGCCCGCATCGCCGCCGCCTGGCCGAGGATGAACTTCGACAGGCCCGCCTGCGCCGCCGCCGGCAGGGTCTGCACGTAGGAGAGCAGCGCGACGCCGGCGGCGTAGAAGGACGACAGCACGATCGCGATCGCCGCGTCCTCCCGGATGCGCCGCGTGCGCGCCAGCGCCTGCACCGCCAGCACGCCGGCGATGCCCGCCACCGCCGCGCCGGCGAGCAGCGGCGGCAGCGCGCGCGGATCCTGCCCGAAGGCGGCGACGATCAGCGCGGCGAGCACCACGCCCGGCAG
>NZ_JACADQ010000677.1 GCF_016106015.1 Neoroseomonas rubea | reverse complement strand
TCCGCGATCCCGACCGTGGAGGAGACGCTGCGCGCCAGGCGCGCCGTGCCCGAAGGCGGCGCCGCGATGCCGGTCATCCGCCGCAGCAGCGGCCGCAGCAGCAGCACCCAGGCGGCGAGCGCATCTTCGGCCCGGCCCGGCAGCAGCAGCACGGGCCGACCCCCGACGACGCCGCCGCCGGCCGTCATGCCGGGGCGCGCGCCGATGCCGTGCACGTCCAGCGTGCCGGCGCGGGCGAGTCCCTCGGCGCTGCGATCCTCATGCCCCTCTCCCGTGCCGCCGGCCAGCAGCAGCGCATCGTGCCCGGCGGCCGCGGCCTGCAGCGCCGCGGCGATGGTGGCAGGATCGTCCGGCACCGGCTGCAGGACCACGAGTTCGGCCCCAAGCGAGCCGAGCAGTGCGGCGAAGAGCGGCGCAAGCGTGTCATGGGCGGGATCGGCGACCATCTCCTCCCCCGTCGCGATCCAGGCGCAGCGGGGCGCGCGCACCGCAACCTCCCGCACGCCCAGCAGCGCGAGCGCCGGGAGGTCGCGGGCGGACAGCCGCTCCCCGGCCTCGTGCAAGACATGCCCGGCGCGCATCTCCTCCCCAACGCCACGCACGCCTTCTCCGGGCGCGACGGCCTGCAGCGCCTGGGCGAAGGGGCCTTCGACGAGCAGATCGAAGGGCGGCAACACGGCGTCGGCGGGTGGCGGCAGCGGATCGCCCGCCGCGATCCGATGCGGCGCGGTCGCCAGGGGCAGCGGGGAATAGGCGCCGGCGCCTTCCGTCTCGGCCGCGACCACGGCCCAGCCGTCGCGCAAGGCTGCCGGCGCTGCCGGCACCGCGCCATCCGCACGCAGGGTCTCCGCCAGCGCGCGCCCCAGCG
>NZ_JACADQ010000676.1 GCF_016106015.1 Neoroseomonas rubea | reverse complement strand
TCGGCCGGCGTGGGCGCGCCATCGGCCGCCGCCGGGGCAAGCGGCAGCAGCGCGCGGGTCGCCTCCGCATCGCCGGAAGCGAGCGCGACGGCGACCGCGAAGGCGCGCGGGAAGGGGGCGGAACGGTCGAGATGCGGCAGCACGAGTTCGATGGCGAGCAGCGGCCGCGCGAGATCAGGCGCGCCATCGCCGGCCATCGGGTGGGCCGCCGCGTGGGCGGGCGCGATCATCCGCGGCGGCGCAGCGCCATGGGTGCCGAGCAGCGCGACCGTCGAGAGCAGGCAGGCGAGCAGCGCCAGGCAGAAGGTGGCGAGCGCGTTCCAGCGGGCGAGCAGGTCCTGCGGCGGCGGGTCCCGGGGGTCCTCGGTCATGGGCAGGCCTCCATCCTCCCCAGCGCGGCGAGCCGCGCGGCCAGCGTCGTGGCGGCGATGCCGGAAGCCTCGGTCGCGAGGCGGCGTTCGGCGCGCGCGATCGCATCCAGCGCCTGCGCCTCGAAGGCCGAGCGGTTGAGCGCGGCATCGACGCGGTTGAACAGCCAGTCGATGCCCCAGGCGACGCCGATGCCGCCGGCGATGCCGACCATGGTCCCCGAGGCGCCGGCCATGGCGAAGCCGAAGGCGCCGCCGGCGGCGATAACGGAACCGACCTCGCTGATGCGCACCAGCACCGCGCCGAGCCGCGCGGCGAGCGGGCGGACGGACCGCAGGAAGGCGGCGCTGCCATCCGTGCCTTCCTCGGCGATCAGCGCCATGGGGTCGGTGGTCGCGTCGGCGACCAGGACCGGGCCGATCGGCCGCGCGGCGGCGGCGAAATGCAGCGCATGGGTGGGCGCGGCGCCGGGCGGGGCCGCGGGCAGGCGCGCGATGCGCG
>NZ_JACADQ010000675.1 GCF_016106015.1 Neoroseomonas rubea | reverse complement strand
GCGGGCGCGGGCTCGACGCGCGCCTGGCGGGCTTCGCGCTGCTGATGCCGCTGATCGGCGGCGCGGCGGGGCTCGGGGCGGGGCTGCTGGCGGGGCTGTCGCCCGGGGGCGTGGGGCTGATGGCCGTGCTCGGGGCGTCCGCGTCCTACATCGCGGTGCCGGCGGCGATGCGCATGGCGCTGCCCTCGGCCGATGCGGGGATCTATGTGACCCTCTCGCTCGCGGTCACCTTTCCCTTCAACATCCTGGTGGGCATCCCGCTCTGGCTCTGGGCGGCACGGGCGGCGACGGGGGGGTAGCAGTGCACGCGCGCAAGCGGATCGAGATCGTGGTGGAAGCCGTGCGGGCCGAGGCGGTGACCGCGCTGCTCGACCGGCTGGGCGCGACCGGCTGGACGGTGCTGCCCGTGCTGGCCGGGCGCGGGCGGCAGGGCATCCGCCGCGCCGGGGACCCGGGCGGGGTCGATGACAACGTAATCGTGCTCTGCATCGCGTCGGAGGCGGTGGCGGAGCGCATCATGGGCGCGCAGGCGGAACTTCTCGGCGCCCGCCCGGCCATCGTCAGCATCACGGAATGCCAGGTGCTGCGGGCGGATCATTTCTGATCCGGCCGGACGGGCCAGGACCCTTCGGACTTGACCCGGCGCGGCGGATCGGTCCATCACCGCCGCATGCCGATGCGACGCCGCCTCGCGCCCCTGGCCTTCGGCCTGGCGCTGCCGTTCATGGCACCCCCTGCCGAAGCGAATGCGCCCCGCCAGCCTGAAGCCGAGCGCGCGACTCAGGCGCGTCCGGCCGCGGCGCCCGCGCGCCCCGCCCAGGCCCGCCAGGTCGCCGCCCGCGCGCCCGCCGCCGCCGGGGTCGGAAGAGCACTCGTCTGGACTCCTGTCGC
>NZ_JACADQ010000674.1 GCF_016106015.1 Neoroseomonas rubea | reverse complement strand
CTTCCGCGATTCGAGTGCGTCTGGGGCTCAGCCGTGTCCTCTCCCGATCTGCTGGCCGGCGGCGGGGGCGACCGCACGGCGTGATCCACCGGGCGGCGGCGCGCGCGGTGCCCGGGTGACCGGACGCCGCCGCCTTCTGGACCCGGGCAGGATTTCGGTCGTGCGGCTGCGACGCGCCGCCTAGGGGCCGGCCTACCCGGCCGTGCCCGACCGCCGCGCCATCATCCGGTTTCCAGGCCGCTCGCTTGCATAGGCGACCTCGCCGAAGCCATGCAGCCGCGCCTCGATGCTTGCGAAGGCGCTGCGCTGCGCGGGGGTCAAGGGCGCGTCGGGCGTCTCTGTCCGATGCGCGAGGTAGCGGGCCAGCATCCCGCCGCCGCGCCGATGCGCCGCGGCGACCAGCGCACCCTCTGTCAGCCGGATCTCACGCCCGTCGAGGCCGGTGATGGTGGTGCCGGCGGCGCCGAGCGCGCCGTTGCGATCAAGGATCGTCTCCTGCCTCGCGAGAAAGGCGGACATCGCCGCCTCCTGCGCCGCGGGGTTCGCGAGGAAGCTTTCCTCATCCGTCGCGCCGTGGCGGGATGCCGCCTCGGTCCAGGAGCCGGAGGCATCCATCCAGCCGATGTCGCGCAGCGCCAGCGGCAGGAACTGGTAGCGGCCGAGCGCGCCCGATGTCGCGTTGCGCAGCCCATAGCCGTCCCGCGCATGCTCGGCGCTGCGTTCCGCTTCGGCGATGCGCTGCCGGAAATCCGCGTTCGAGAGCCCTTCCCAGGGGCGCAGCGCGGGCGCCTGTGTCGCACCGGGGATGGTCGCGACCGCGACCGCCGGGGTCGGCGCGGGCGCCGGGCCGCGCGCCACGGCGGGTTGAACCGCAGGCGCTGGCCGCGGTGCCT
>NZ_JACADQ010000673.1 GCF_016106015.1 Neoroseomonas rubea | reverse complement strand
AAGCGTGGCCCGCCAGGGCCGAGGCGCCGCTCCGCCTCCTCCGCCGCCGCGCTGGCGGCCCGCCCGCCGGGGCCGTAGCCGATGGCGACGACGAGGCCCGCGCCTTCCGTCACGTGCAGCGCGCGCAGCGCGCCGAGCGCATCGCCGGCCGCATCACTCGCGCCGTTTTCCGGGCATGGCGCGGTGACCACCTCCAGCACCGCGGCCTGCTCCTCGAGCAGCGCCGCGACCAGCCGGTCGCGCGTCGCGTCGACCATTGGCGCGGCGGTCAGCAGCACCACGGCGGCATCGCCCGAATGCCAGCCGGTGGGCAGGTTGAGCAGTGCCGTAGCGCGGCAGCCCGGGTCAGGCCCTGCGGTGGCCTGCACGATGTCGAGCAGCCGGTAGGTCGTGTATTCGCCGGCGACGGCGGGTGCTGCGGCCAGCGCCAGGCCGGCCAGCAGGCAATGTCGGATCATGCTCGCTCTCCCATCTCCTCCGCCCGGCATGGCAGCGCGCCGGATGCGGGCGGAATGGAAGGCTAGGAGCCGCAACTCCCGCGGCGCGTCCGTCGTTTGGATGAGGTCGCCGCGACGTGTGCGTCCGCGCACAGGCACCGGGCGGCGGTTCATGCGGTGCTGGACATGTAACTGGCTTCCATGTGTCATCACGAAAGTGTGAGTTCCCGGTTCCCGGAGGTCGCCATGTCGCCCATCCGAGGCGAGGCCCTTCTGCCCCTGCTCGACGCCATCCATGCCGGGGCGGACTGCCCCGACGGCTGGACCGCCGCGCTCGACGCCATCGCCCGCGCGACCGGCGCTGCGGCGGCGGGCATCCTGGTGGTCGACCTGCCGGATGGCCGCGCCCGCGTCCTGCACGGGCCGCCAGGCCTGCCGGACCCGCCGGCCGCGCTG
>NZ_JACADQ010000672.1 GCF_016106015.1 Neoroseomonas rubea | reverse complement strand
TTCAAGTCAGTCTGGAGTTCAGGCGTGCGCCCTTCCGACCCCGCGGCGGGGCCGCCGGCGCCACGAAGGGCGGGGCCCGGGCGGGGACGGGTGGGCGGCGCGGCGTCCTCTGGCACGCGCCGGACTCGTCCTCGTCCGGCGGGTCCGGCGCCGCGCGCGGCGCGGAGCGGACCCTGGGGAGGGCGTGCCTGGTCTCTGCCCCGGAAACCCTGGACGCGACCGCGGATCGCGGTGGTCCCAGGCACGGGCGGGCCGGCTGGATCCTGCGGCGGGTCCGGCGCCGGCGAAGGGGCGGTCGGATCCTTGCGCGCATCATCCCCGCGCTGGCGGAACCGGCAGGAGGGCGCCCGGCTGAGCCACGGGACCGATGGGGGCATGAGCGCCGCCCCGGTTCCAGGCCGGGCACCCGTCGTCTCGAACCGGCCTCGCGCCCCGCCTCAGGCCCAGGGGTCGCGCGCCGGGCGATCCTGCCCGGGACTCCGCCCGCAGCGGTTGCCGCCGGGGCAGGTCACCATAGTCGGGGGGCGGGGGCGCCACAAGCCATGTAACGATCCCGTTTTCTTCCCCGTCCGCGCTTCACGCGGCGTCGCAAGGCGCATGTGGCAAGATGCTGGAATATTTGGCATCATGCACGGGCCCGGTGGGGGATCGGGCAGGACAGGGGATGCTGCGATGCCGCGCCTTCGCCGGCGCCATCTGCTCGGCCTCGCGCTCGGGGGCATGCTGGCGCCCGCGGCCGCGGGCGCCGCGACCATCGGAGGGGCGGCCATTGGCCGCGCCGGGCGCGTCGCGCGCCTGTCGCTGGCCATCGATGGCGAGCAGCGCTGGCGTGTCACCGCCGCCGCGGAGCCCGACCGGCTGGTCCTGCACCTGCCGGGCGCCAATTGGCGGGGC
>NZ_JACADQ010000671.1 GCF_016106015.1 Neoroseomonas rubea | reverse complement strand
CTGGCGCTCGGCGGCGGGCTCGGCGCGGCCGCGCTCGCCATCGCGCTGCCGGGCCTCGGCGCGAAGGGGCTCGCCGCGCTGATGGGCCTCGGCGCGATCGGCGCCCTGATGCTGCTCACGCGCCGCCCGGTCGAGGTGCTGGCCGGCTTCGCGGTGCTCGCGCTCACCTACAACCGGCAATACTTCCATCCCTTCGCGGCCCTGACGGGAACGCCCGCCGGGCAGGGGCTGTTCTGGATCCCAGCCGACCCGCTGCTGCTCGCGCTGGCGATGACGATCGTCGCCGAGCACGCGCTGGGGCGGGCGCCGGCGGCATGGGCCACGCCCTTCCCCACCTGGCCGGTGCAGCCGCTGCTGGCCGCCTGCCTGGTCTCGACGCTCGCCGCCGACCGTATGGACCTCGCCGCGGCCGAGACGCTGCGCGTCGCGAAGTTCGCGCTGGTGCTCGCGCTGCTCGCGCGACGGATGGACGCGGCGCTGTGGCGCACGCTGGCGGGCGCGCTGGCCGTCGCGGTGCTGGCGCAATCCGGGCTGGGCGTGCTGCAGGTGGCATTCCGCGCCGGGGACAGCCTGCTCGCGACCTTCGGCGGCACGCCCGAGACCCTGGCGGAGGGGTTCGAGAACCGCGCGCGCGGCTCCATGGGGCATCCGAACATCCTCGCACCCTGGCTGCTCATGCTCGCGCCGGGCGCCTTCGGCCTCGCGCTGTTCTCGCGCAGCCGGGTGCTGCGGGCGATGGGGCTCGTCGTCACGCTCGCCGCCATTGCGGGCATCTTCGCGGCCAAGTCGCGCGCGCCGGGGGTGCTGCTGCTCGCGGCACTCGGCTGCGTGGCACTCGTGGCGCTGGCGCTGCGCGCGCTGCCGGCGCGGGCCGCGGCGGGCGGGGCGATCTGGGGGCTGCT
>NZ_JACADQ010000670.1 GCF_016106015.1 Neoroseomonas rubea | reverse complement strand
GCCGTCCCCCCCCCCCCCCCCCCGCCCCCCCCCCCCCCCCCCCCCCCCCCCCCCCCCCCCCCGACCTGCCCATGTCCACGATCTACGCCATCCTCCTCCCCGCCCCCGCCGACCTCGAGGCCTGGCGCCTGGCCGCGCGGCGCATGCTCGCGGCCGGCCTCCCACCCGAACAGATCGACTGGCGCGTGGCCGGCGACGACGCCGCGCTGTTCGGCGAAACCCCGCCCGAGCACGCGCCTTCCACCGCGCGCGTGCCGCGCGCCTTCGTCGACCTCGCAGCGGTCGTCATCCGCCACCGCGAGGCGGCGCGCTTTGCGCTGCTGTACCGGCTGCTCTGGCGCATCACGCATGGGGAGCCGGAATTGCTGCGCATCCCGACCGACCCCGATGTGCTGCGGGCCGAGGGCATGGCGAAGTCCGTGCGGCGGGACGCGCACAAGATGCACGCCTTCCTGCGCTTCCGCGAAGTGGCGCAGCCGGACGGGCCGCGCTTCGTCGCCTGGTTCGAGCCCGAGCATCACATCGAGGAGGCCGAGGCCGGCTTCTTCGTCCGGCGCTTCGCCGCGCTGCGCTTTTCCATCGTTACGCCGCGGCGGAGCATCCATTGGGACGGGGAGGACCTCGCCTTCGGCCCCGGCGGCCATCGCCGCGACGTCCCGGCGGAAGACGGGGCGGAGGATCTCTGGCGCGCCTACTTCGCCGCCATCTTCAATCCCGCGCGGCTCAAGCCCGCGGCGATGCGCGCCGAGATGCCGAAGAAGTACTGGCGCAACATGCCCGAGGCCACGGACATCCCCCGCCTGATCGCCGAGGCCCCCGCGCGGCTGCGGGAGATGGTCGCGCGCGGCGCCACGCCGCCCACGCCGGTGCCGCAGCGCCCGCGCCTGCTGGCGGCCGAGAGCG
>NZ_JACADQ010000067.1 GCF_016106015.1 Neoroseomonas rubea | reverse complement strand
GTTCCTGGCGTGCCTGGAGTCCGGCCGTGCGCTCTCCGGACCCCGGCGGCGCCGCCGGCGCCGGCGGCGAGGAGATGCCTGCGGAGCATGTCTTGTCCCTTCCCTCCTGTGGCGCGGCGCCGTGCCTGGCGCGGCGTGCCGACGAGTAACCCGTCAGTTACCGCGAATGGTGCGACCGCCCTCGCTGGCCCGTCAAGCGCATCAGCCGAATTCGGGCCCGGCGACGGCGGCGAGCGGCACCGGGTCGCCCGGCGTGTCAGCGCCGAGCGCCATGCGCGTGAACGGGCGCTGCATCGTGCCGCCATGCGTGGCGAGCCACACCGCGAGTGCGCCGCGCGCATCCGGCAGGTCGATCACGGGCGTTCCCGGTAGCGCAGCCCGCGCCGCGGAAATCAGCACCATGGCCGTCGCATCGTCGCGCGCCACCACGGGGCCGATCTGCGGCCCGCGCGCGCCGTCCCGCGCCAGGGCGAAGCCGCTGCCATCCACCGCAACGAAGGCTGGCGCGCGCGCGGCGAAGTCGCGCAGCAGGGCTTCGCGCGGCGCCCCGAAGGCGGCGGCGTCGAGCGCCAGCAGGATGGGCCAGTCGTCAGCCGTCACGCGACGCACCCCGCCGCCGCCGCCGGACAGCGCATCGGGGAGTACCCAGCGCGAGAAGCCCCACAGGTCGCGGAAGCCGAGGCGGCGATAGACCTCCCGCCCCGCCGGCGTCGCGTCCAGCGCGATGCAGCGCGTGCCATGCAGCGCTGCAGTCGCCCAGCGCATCAGCGCGGTGGCGAGGCCGCGCCGCCGCAAATCCGGCCGCACCAGCACCATCGAGATCCACGCGAGGTCTGCGCCGTAACGGATCACCGCCGCCGTTGCCCCGAGCGCGGCGTCGCCATCGTCGATCGCCCGCCCTTCCCCTTCGCGCAGGAACAGCGCCCAGTCGGCCGCCACCTGGTTCCAGCCGATCAGGGCGGAGAGCGCGGCGGCGCGCGGCAGGTCGGCCTCTGTCAGTGGGCGCGGCGCCGGGTCGTCGGACATGGCGGAAGCGTTCCCGCCCGCTCGCCCGACGTCAAGGCGCCCGCTTGACGCGGCGCGGCAGGCGCGCCTCCGATGCGACGATGTCGGTGCGGATCCTGCTTCTCGGCTGCGGCGCCTTCGGGCGGGTGCATCTCCGCGCGCTGGCGCGGCTCGGCGATGCCGTCGAGGTCCACGCCTTCGACCCGGTGGCTGCGATGCGCGAGGCCGTCGCGGCCGAATTCGCCGACCTGCGCTTCGCGGAGAGCGTCGAGGCCGGCGTCGCCTGGTGCGATGCGGCGATCATCGCCACACCCGTGCCGACCCATGCCGCGCTGGCCGAGGCCGTGCTGCGGGCGGATCGCGACCTGTTCCTTGAGAAGCCGGCGGTCGAGAGCGCGCACGAGGCCGAGGCGCTCGCACGGCTGGCCGCGGCACGCGGGCGCATCGCCCAGGTCGGCCTCTACTTCCGGTTCCACCCGAAGGCGCTGGCGTTGCGCAGCATGGTCGCGGAGGGCGAATTCGGGCCGCTGCACTACCTTGCAGCACGTTTCTCCGGCCTGAAGCGCGCGCGGGGCGATTCGGGCGCGCTGCTGAACGATGCCGTGCATTTCGCCGACCTGCTGCCTTGGCTCGCGGGCGCGCCCGTCACGCATGTCTTCGCGCAACTGGCCGATCCGCTGGGGCGGGGGCGGGAGGATCTGGCGCTGATCCAGCTGCGCTTCGCCGATGGCGCGATCGGGCTGATCGAGGCCGGCTGCGTCCTGCCCGGCCAGTGGCCCGATGCCGTCGTGCCCGGCGCGGAAACCCGCAAGGAAGTAAGCGTCGCCGGCCGCGACGCGCTGGCCGAGGTGGATTTCGCCGCCGAGACCTTCACACTGCGCCGCGGCCGCCACGCGCCCGGGCCGGGCGGCGCTTGGCTGCCCGGCCATGCGGGGCGGGAGGAACCGCCGGTCCCCGCCGCGGACCCGGTGACGGTCGTCGCGGCCGAGCTCGCGGCCTTCATCGATGCGGTCGCGACGCGGCGGCCGCCGGAGGCGGATCTAGCCTCGGGCGCCGTTGCCCCCGCCCGCATCCTGGACGCGACGCGGCATTCCGCGCAGGAAGGGCGCATGGTCGCCGTGGAGGAGATCGCCTGATGCGCATCAGCCTGTGCAACGAAGTGGTGCGCACGCTCGACTTCCCCGCCCAATGCGCCCTCGCGGCCGCGCTCGGCTATGACGGGCTGGAGGTCGCGCCCTTCACCCTCGATGCCGAGGCGCCGCATCTGCTGCCGGCCGCGCGGCGTGTGGAACTGCGCCGCGCGGCGGCGGAGGCGGGCACGGCCATCACCTCCCTGCACTGGCTGCTGGTGGCACCCGCGGGCCTTTCCATCACCACCGCCGATGCCGCGCTGCGGGCACGCACGCTCGACGTAATGGAACGCCTGGTCGGCCTCGCCGCCGATCTCGGCGCGACGCTGCTGGTGCATGGGTCCCCGGGGGCGCGCCATGTCGCGGCAGAGGGCGACGCCGCGCGGGCCGAGGAGGCGATGGCACGCGCGGGCGAATTCGCCTCGGCGCACGGCCTGACCTATTGCCTGGAACCGCTCGATTCCGGCCAGACCAACTGGTGCACCACCGTAGCGGAGGCCGCAGAGATTGTGCGCCGCATCGGCAATCCGGCGCTGCGCACCATGCTCGACACCTGCTCGGCCTGGAACGGGGAAAACGAGAGCGTCGTCGCGCTGCTGGAACGCTGGGTGCCGACGGGCCTCATCGCGCATGTGCATTTCAACGACCGCAACCGGCGCTCGCCGGGCCAGGGTGCGGATCGCTTCGGGCCGATCCTCGCCGCGCTGCGCCGCACGGGCTATGCCGGCTTCGCGGCGGTGGAACCCTTCGACTACTTCCCGGACGGGCCGACCAGCGCCGCGCGCGCCATCGGCTATCTTCGCGCGCTGGAGGAACCCCACGCATGACCGCGCCCCGCTTCCGGCTGCTCGAGGTCGAGCGCTTCGAATGGCCCTTCCGCCTGCGCATGCCCTTCCGCTTCGGCGTCATCACGGTCACGCATGGGCGCCAGGCGGTGCTGCGCGCGCGCATCGCGATCGAGGGCGGCCGGGAGACCTGGGGGATCGCCGCGGAGACGCTCGCCGCGAAGTGGTTCGACAAGGATCCGCGCTGGTCGGATGCGCAGAACGAGGACCAGCTGCGCCGCGCGCTCGACCATGCCTGCGTCGCCTCGCTGACCGGCGGCGCCAACACCGCCTTCGGCCATTTCGCCGACGCCTATGCCGACCAGGTCGCGGCCTGCGGGGCGGAGGGACTCAATCCGCTCGTCGCGTCCTATGGCCGCGCGCTGCTGGATCGGGCGATGCTCGATGCGCTGCTCAAGGCGCAGGGGTTGTCCTTCGCGGCCGGCATGCGCGCGAACATCGGCGGGATGGCGGCGCACGCCGTGATGCCGGACCTGGCCGGCTTCGACTTCGGCGCGATGCTCGCCTCCCTCACGCCATCGCGCCGCATGCATGCGCGCCACACGGTCGGTCTCGTCGATCCGATCACCGCGGCCGACCAGGCGGAGCGCGTCGATGACGGACTGCCCGAGACGGTGGAGGAGGTCGCCGCCACGTACCGCCACGCCTGGTGGAAGCTGAAGGTCGGCGGCAATGTCGCGGCGGATGTGGACCGGCTCTGCCGCATCGCCGCGGTGCTCGATCGCCTGCACGGCTACCATGTCTCGCTCGACGGCAACGAGCAGTATGAGGATGCCGAGGGCGTGCTCGCGCTGTGGCGCGCCATGCAGGCGGAACCGCGGCTGGCGCGGCTGAACGCCTCCATCGCCTTCATCGAGCAGCCGGTGAAGCGCGCCCGTGCGCTCGATGGCGCGATGGGCGCTCTGGCGGCCGAACGCCCGGTGATCGTGGATGAGAGCGACGGGCCGCTCGACGCCTTCGTGCAGGCGAAGGCGCTCGGCTATGCCGGCATCTCCTCCAAGGCCTGCAAAGGGGTGTGGCGGTCGCTGGTGAACCTCGCGCGCTGCCGTGCCTGGAACGCGACGGAAGCCGAGCCGCGCTACTTCATGAGTGCCGAGGACCTGACGACGCTCGCCGGCGCCTGCGTGCAGCAGGACCTCGCGCTGGTCGGCACCATGGGCCTCGTGCATGTGGAGCGGAACGGGCACCATTTCGTCGATGGCTTCTCCGGCCGCCCAAAGGCGGAGGCGGTGCGCTTCATGGAGGCGCATCCCGACCTCTATGCCGATACGGCGCGCGGCCCGCGCCTCGCGATCCGGGAGGGGATGCTGGAGCTCGGCTCCGTGCTCGATGCCGTCGGCCTCGGCGCCGCGGTCGAGCCCGACACCTCGGCGATGGAGCCCATGCGCAAGCCGGCCTGGCCACCCGCCTGACGGCGGCATCATCATTGCAGCGCCGCAGCGGCCCCTCGGAGGACCCGCCATGCGTCGTCTGTTCCTGCCGCTGATCGCGGCAATCGCCTGCCTGCTTGCCGTGCAACCCGCCACGGCGCAGTCCTGGCCAACGCGGCCGATCCGCCTCGTCGTCGTCTTCCCGCCCGGCGGCTCCTCCGACATCGTCGCGCGGGTGCTCGCCGATGCGCTGACCGCGCGCCTGAACCAGCGGGTGGTGGTGGACAACCGGCCGGGCGCGGGCGGCACGCTCGGCGCCGCGCATGTCGTGCAGCAGCCGGCGGATGGTTACACGCTGATGCTGTCCAACACCGCGCCGATCACCTCCTCCCCGCCCATCTATCCGAATGTCGGCTACGATCCGGTCTCGGGCTTCAGCCACATCGCCTATCTCGGTGCGACGCCGCTCGTCGTCGTCGCCAACCGCAACGTGGTGCCGGCGACGGATTTGCGCGGACTGATCGACTGGGCGCGGGCCCAACGCACGCCGCCTGGCTTCGGCTCGTCCGGCGCCGGATCCGTCGCGCACATTGCCGGCACGCTGTTCGAACGGCAGACCGGCGTACCCCTGACGCATGTGCCCTATCGCGGCAGCGCGCCGATGCAGGCGGACCTGCTCGGCGGCAACATCCCCATCGCCTTCGACACGCTGCCGCAGAATGTCGACCATATCCGCGAGGGCCGACTGCGCGCCTTTGCCGTGACGGCGCGCGCGCGGGAACCGATGGCGCCAGAGGTCCCGACCGTGGCCGAGGCTGGCCTGCCCGGCCTGCTGGTGGAAAACTGGCTGGGCCTGTCCGGCCCAGCCGGACTGCCCGCGCCGATCGTGGCGCGGCTGCATGAGGAGACGCTTGCCGCCATGGCGACACCCGAGATGCGCCGGCGCCTCGACGAGCATGGCATCCGCCATCGGGCCATGAGCCAGCCCGAATTCGCCGCCTTCGTCGCGCAGGATGTGCAGGAGATCGGCGGGCTGGTGCGATCCCTCGGCATCAGCGCGCAGTGATCCGGGCGGTCTTCTTCGGCGCGCCAGGCGCGGGCGCCTTCAACGCAGCGGGCGTGGCGGGGCTCGCGCGGGCCGCGAAACGGCTCGGCATTGCGGTCGAGACGGTCTGGGCGCCCGACCCCGCGAAGCGCGTCGAGGCCCTGCGCGCCGCGGCCAAGGGCGCGGCGCTCGTCATCGCGCATGGCGGACAGGGGGAGGCGCCGGTCGCCGCCGTCGCGCCGGACTTCCCGGCGACGCGCTTCGCCGTGACCCAGGGCCGAATCGCCGGGCCGAATATTGCCTGCTTCGAGGTGCTGCAGGAGCATTCGGCCTTCCTCGCCGGGGCGCTCGCCGGCTGGTGGTCGCGGGGGCACCCCGTCGCGCATCTGTCGGGCGAGCCCGTGCCGCCAGGGCTGCGCGGTCGCGCCGCCTTCGCCGCAGGGTTGGCGCGCGCCGCGCCGGGTACGCCCTTCCTCACCGGCTTCTGCGGCAACCAACATGATCCGGCGCTCGCCGAGCGCTGGACGGACGCGCAATGCGCCGCCGGGGCCGTGGTGCAATTCGCCATGCTCGATGGCGGACGACCCGGTGCCATCGCCGCGCTGCGCCGGCATGGGGCGCGCGCGATCGGCAATGTACGGGACTGGACGATCGAGGATCCGCTCTTCCTCGCAAGCGCCGTCGCCGACAATGGCTGGTGCATCGAGGCGGCGCTCGCCGCGCATCTGGCCGACGCGTTCCACGATTCGCGCGCGGGGATCGAGCTGCCTTCCGCGGTGCGGCTCGTTCTCGCGCGCGACGTGCCAGCGGACCTTGCCGAGCGGGTCGAGCGGCTTGCGGCGGACCTCGCCGCCGGGCGGATCGAGGTGTCCGAGCAGTATCAGGGACCGGACTTCGCGCCCTGAGCGGCTCCGCCTATCTTCCCGCGCAGACCAGGGAGGAGCCTCCATCATGACCGACGACCCGCGCTGGCAGCCGAGCCTGCGCTACCCCGACCCCTCCATCGTCGCGCTCGACCCGTCCTTCCGGAAATATCATCTGCCGCTGTCGGCAGTGGAGCGGCTGTACCACGGCACGCGCTGGGGCGAGGGGCCGGTCTGGCTCGGCGATGCGCGTTGCCTGCTCTGGTCCGACATCCCGAACAACCGCGTGCTGAAATGGGAGGAGGAGACGGGCGCCGTTTCCGCCTGGCGGAAGCCGTCGAACAACGCGAACGGGCACACGCGCGACCGGCAGGGCCGCATCATCGCCTGCGAGCATGGCGGGCGGCGCGTGGTGCGCTTCGAATACGACGGGTCGATCACCGTCATCGCCAGCCATTTCCAGGGCAAGCGGCTGAACAGCCCGAACGACCTGGTGGTGAAGTCCGACGGCTCGATCTGGTTCACCGATCCGCCCTTCGGCATCCTGGGCTTCTACGAGGGCGAGAAGTACACGCCCGAGCTGCCGCATACGAACGTCTACCGGGTGGATGGGCAGACGGGGGAGATCACCTGCGTCGGGGACGACATCAACCATCCGAACGGCCTCGCCTTCAGCCCGGACGAAAGCATCCTGTACGTCGTCGAGAGCCGGTCGGATCCGCGCAACATCCTCGCCTACGACGTGGACGGCGCGCGGCTGAGGAACCGCCGCACCTTCATCGCCGGCCAGGCGGGGGAGACGCCGGACGGGTTCCGCGTGGACGTGGACGGGAACCTCTGGTGCGGCTGGGGCATGTCGGCCGCGCTCGACGGCGTGCGGGTGTTCAACGCGGCCGGCGCGCCGATCGGGCATATCCACCTGCCGGAACGTTGCGCGAATCTCTGCTTCGGCGGGCGGCACCGCAACCGGCTGTTCATGGCGGCGGCGCAGTCGCTCTTCAGCCTATACGTCAACACCCAAGGGGTCGCGGGGGGCTAGTCGGACTTCCGGTCGGGCGGAGTCCGCCCGACCGGAAGTCTTACTTGCGCAAGCACAGCGATCTTGGCGTCATGCGCACGATGATCCGGATCATGCGCAATTCCACGCGACGGGGCGCAGCCCTAGCCGCGCGGCAGCGCCGCCAAGCCGCGCCGCAGGGAATCCTCGGCAGCGCGCAGGCTGCGTCCCATCTCATCATCGGTCAGATCGCCCGCGCGCGCGGCCATCATCGCGTGGTCGGTCGCGATCCGCCGCACCAGTACGGCGTAGGCGGTCTGCTCGCCGGCCATGCGGACCAGCGCCGCCGCCAGCGCCTGCACGTCGGGGTCCATGGTCCGGATCGCGGTGCGGACCTGCGGCGCGCGCCAGTTGGACCGCGTCGCGCGCCGCAAGGTGCGGCCCAGGGAGGCGACCGCCTCCCCGCCCCGCGTATCCGCCGCCGTGGCGCGGGTGGCGAGCGCGACGAAGGGATCCTCGGGGTAGGGCAGCACGCCGTCATCGGCCATGCGCGCGAGCGCCGCGAGGGTCAGGCTGAGCGCATCGCGCATCGCCTCCGTCCCGTCGCGCGCGACCGCCTGCGCGGTGGCGGAGGGGTGGTCGACCGCGATGCTCGCCGTGCGCGCCCAGTCGCGCGCCGCCGTGTAGTCCGGCGCGCTGCAGGCGGCGAGCAGAAGCACCGCCAGGCCCTGCGCGGGAAACCTCATCATCGCACCTCCTTCATCCATCCGGCCGCACAGCATCGCGCGCCGACGCGGCATGGCAAGCGGTCCGTCACCGTCGCCGCCGCAGCAACAGATGCACCGCACCGGTATTGGCGCTGTGCGGATGCGCCGCCCCCAGCAGGATGCGCCGAAGATCCGGCGCGTTCAGCCAATGCGGCAATTCGCGCCGGAGCACGCCACCTTCGGCGGAGGAACCCCGCCCCGTGATGACCGCGACGCAGCGCACGCCATCGGCGTAGGCATCAGCGAGGAAACTGCGCACGGCGCCATGCGCCTCCTGCGCGCGGCGGCCATGCAGGTCGATGGTGCGTTCGGGCCGGATGCGCCCGCGGCGCAATTCCTTCCAGCGGCGATCGTCGAGCCCGGCCGGTGGCGCATTCACCACGATGTCGGGCGGGGCCCAGCGCATCGGGGGCGCGGTGACGGGCAATGGCGGCGCGGGCGCGACAACCACAGGCGTGGCCGGCGACGCCGGTGGCTCGGGCGGCAATTCGCGCCCGGGCAGCGGCGCCACCTCGGCCGCATAGGCGCGCCACAGCGCGCGGTCGGCATCCGTCAGGCCCCGCGGGCGGCGGCGTGTCATGCAGGCGGCAGCGCCGCCGGTTCGTCATCCACCAGCAGGATGTGCAGTCGCCGCGGGCCATGCGCGCCGAGTTCGAGCGTCTGCTCGATATCCGCGCTGCGCGACGGGCCAGTCACGAGCATGACGTTGCGCGGCATGAAGCCTTCGGTTCGGCCGTCGCGCAGCAGGTCCCAGGCTTCCTCGTACGCGCCGACGATGCGGGAGGCGCGCAGCACCACGATCTCTGTCTCGGCGAGGATGTTGAGCGTGGTCGGACGGCGCGGATCGGAGGGCAGCATGAGCGTCCCCGTCTCCGCCACCGCGGCGAAGCCATGCTGGACGGACACGGCATCGGTGCCCTGCGCGCGCCGCGCCTCGAATTCCAGCATCGGCTTGTCGGACCAGGGCAGGCCGGTCAGTTCCTCATGCGGCGCGAGGACGAAGCGGGAGGGGAGATTCTGCTGCGCGAGATAGTCGGCGATCGCGCCCGGCACGTCGCGCAGGTCGGCCAGCCGCGCGACGGAGCCGAATTCCTTCTCCACGTTGCGCACGAACAGCGCCACCTGCTCGGGCCGCGGCACGCGCGAGCGCGCCGGGATCAGGTGGCGCGGATGAGTGGCCAGGCGCCCCTCGATCATGGCGCGCTGGTCGGCCGGCAGCGGTCCGCGCTTAAGGCCACGGCGGATGGCCGAGAGGATCTGCTCCTTGCTCATCCTTCAACCCCGCCGCTTCATCTGCGCGTAGCGCGCCATGAAGGTGCCGCCCTCCGGCGCCGGCAAATCCCGCCCCGCCGTCCAGCCGCCCGCCAGCGGCAGGGAGGAGAAGGCGCCGCGCCCGCGCGCGAGCAGCGAGAGCGCGCCGACCGCGAGCCGCGTCGCCGCCCGGTACATCCCGGGCCGCTTGGCGAACCAGGCCCAGATGGCGAGGTTGCTGCGCACCGCGGCCGGCGTCAGGTGGCGCTCGAACTCCCTTTCCCGCCAGTGCCGCATCAGCTTCGGCAGCGGGATTTTTACGGGACACACGCTCTCGCACTTACCGCAGAAGGTGGAGGCATTGGGCAGGTGCCCCGCCTTGTCCACGCCGACCAGCGAGGGCGTCAGCACGCTGCCCATCGGGCCGGGATAGACCCAGCCATAAGCATGGCCGCCGGTCACGCCATAGACCGGGCAATGGTTCATGCAGGCCGCGCAGCGGATGCAGCGCAGCATCTCCTGGAACTCGGAGCCGATCATGTTGGACCGGCCATTGTCGATCAGGACGACGTGGTATTCCTCCGGCCCGTCGAGGTCGGCCGGCCGGCGCGCGCCGGTGCTGAAGGTCGTGTAGACGGAGAAATCCTGGCCCGTGGCCGACCGCGCGAGCAGGCGCAGCAGCGCGCAGGCGTCCTCGAGCGTCGGCACCACCTTCTCGATGCTGGCGAGCGCGATGTGCACGCGCGGGAGCGTCTGCGTCAGGTCGCCATTACCCTCATTCGTGACGATGACGCTGCTGCCCGTCTCGGCGATCAGGAAGTTGGCGCCGGTGATGCCCACGTCGGCGGCGAGGAAGCGTTCCCGCAGCTTGGTCCGCGCCTCGGCCAGGATGTCGCGGCGCTCGTGGAACACCCGGTCGGGGTCGAGGTCGGTGTGCAGGCGGCGGAAATCCGCCTCCCAATCCTCCCGGTTCAGGTGGAAGGCGGGGGCGATGATGTGGGACGGGTGCTCGCCGCGCAGCTGGATGATGTATTCGCCGAGGTCCGTCTCGACCGGCACGATGCCGTGCTTTTCCAGGTGGTCGTTGACCGCGATCTCCTCCGAGATCATGGACTTGCCCTTGGTGACGGTGCGGGCACCCGCCTTGCGGCAGATCTCGAGCACCGCCTCCCGCGCCTCCTCCGCCGTCGAACACCAATGCACCTTGCCGCCGGCGCGTTCGACATTGGCGGCGAAGATCTCGAGATACACGTCGAGGTTCGCGAGGGTGTGATTCTTGATGTCCCGCCCGATGTCGCGCAGCTGCTCGAACTCCGGCAGCCGCGCGACCGCCTCGGCCCGGCGCTGCAGGAAGGCGCCCTTCGCCTTGCCGAGCGCCTTCTGCAGGCCGGCATCGCCAAGCGCGCGCGCCGCGTTCGCCTTGAAGGCGGGGGAGGTGATCTGGACCAATGTTGCGGCCTCGGAATGTGTGCGTATGCCGAACTGAATGTAGCGCGATCCGGGCTGCGGGACAGGGCGGCCTTAGGCGGGGCTTGCTCTATGCCGCCCGCGGGGCGAAAAGGCCGCGCTCCATACCCTGGGGCCCGATTCGCGCCTTGCAAGGAGATGCGCCGGTGATCACGCGTCGTTCCCTCTTCGCCGCCGGTGGCGGTGCCCTGCTGCTCTCCGCCTGCGAGACCCCGGTTACCCTGGATGGCCGGTTCCCCATCATGGACGTGCTCGGCACGCAGCCGGACGTCTCCGAGTTCCGCGCGGCGCTCCGCCGCGCCGGCCTCGACCAGGAACTGGCCGGCCCCGGGCCCTTCACGGTCTTCGCGCCGACCAATCTCGGCTGGGCCGCGGCCTCGGCCGAGTTCCGCAACGGCGGCGCGGCGGCGCTGCGCAACCTGATCGCGGGCGGGCGGCTGCGCCTGCCGGACATCCAGGCGCGTGGCGGGCGGGTGCGCATGCTCTCAGGCATCGACATCCGCGTGGTCGGCGGCTCGGCGGCCGAGCCGCGGATCCAGGCGGCACGCGCCGGTGGCGCGCCGTCCGGCGCCTCGGCCAGCGTCGTCCGGCCGAACCTGCTGTGCAGCAACGGCATCGTCCACGTCGTGGGCGGGGTTCTGGTCCCGGCGGCGGCCTGACGCCACCCGCGGGCGCTGCCCTGCCTCAGGCGGGCGGCGCGCCGCGCTTCCAGGTCAGCACCAGCACGTCGCGGCAGGACGGCAGCGCGGGGTCGGCAGGCGCCACAGGCGTAACTCCGTGTCGCACGCGCGGGTCGTCCAGCACGGCGGTGTCGAGCGGATCGCTCAGGACGAACTGCGCCAGGCGCGCGCCGGCATCGTCCTCGATCACCGTTTCCCCGCCCGCCAGGTTGGTGCGCGCGATCATCGCGATCAGCACGCAATCGACCCCGTCATGGTGCACGCCCTCGGGCGTCGGGAAGCCGGGCGCGCCGGCGGCGGCCTCGATGCGGAACTGGTGCGCCTCGACGAACCAGGGATGCGGGCCGTGCAGCGCCTCGGCCATCGACCGCCCCAGGCCGAGCAGCGCGACCATGGCAGGCGAAGCCGCGACCGCATCCTCCATCGGCGCGAACCAGCGATCGACGCCGCCGTTGAGCGTATTGTGCACCACCGCCTGGAAATGCGGCCGGTGCGGGCCTCGGCGATGGCCGGGCACGCCGGGTTCGGCGGCGAAATTGGCGATGCGCCGGCGCCGGTAGCGCCCGCCATCGGCCATGAAGGCGTCCGTCTCCAGCCGGTTCCACGATGCGAAGAAGGAGGCCAGCGCATCGGCGCGCCCGCCTTCGGCCATCAACGAGGCCATCTGCGCGCCGGGGATCCGGGCGAAGCCCCGCGCGGCGAGGTCGGCCAGCGGGCCAGCGGGCGCGGTCATGGGCCCTTCCCTTCCCCGATCGGCGGCACCTCGGCCGCCATGCCGGCGAGCACTTCGGCCACGTGGCGGACCTTGACCGGGCTGCCCTCCCGCTTCAGCCGCCCGGCCATGTTCAGCAGGCAGCCCATGTCACCCGCGAGCAGCGTGCCCGCGCCGGTCGCGGCGATGTCGCGGCACTTGTCGGTGACCATGCGCGTCGAGATGTCCGGGTATTTCACGCAGAAGGTGCCGCCGAAGCCGCAGCAGATCTCGGGGTCCGCCATCTCCGTCAGGCTCAGCCCCTGCACGCTGTCGAGCAGCCGGCGCGGCTGCGCCTTCACGCCCATCTCCCGCAGGCCCGCGCAGGAATCGTGATAGGTGACGCGGTCGCCATACGACGCCGCGACGCGCTCCATTCCCATTACATCCACCAGGAAGGAGACGAGTTCGTGCGTCCGCCCGGCCAGCGCCTCGGCCTTGGCGCGATAGCCGGGATCGTCGTCGAACAGGCTGGGGAAATGATGCGCGATCATCCCCGCGCAGGACCCGGACGGCGCGACGACATGGTCGAAACCCTGGAAGGCGTCGATCACGGCGCGGGCGAGGTCGCGCGCCGTGGCGCGGTCGCCCGTGTTGAAGGCCGGCTGGCCGCAGCAGGTCTGCGTGTGCGGAACGTCCACCTGGCAGCCGGCCTGTTCCAGCAGGCGCAGCGCGGCGAAGCCGACCGACGGTCGATACAGGTCGACGAGGCAGGTGACGAAGAGCGCGACGCGCGGCCGGGGCATGGACATGGCATGGATGATAGGTGCGCCCCGCCCGCCCGGACAGTCCCGCGGCGGGAAGATCAGTTCAGCCGCTGGCGCAGTTCGGTCGCGAGCGCGCGCATCCGCTGGGCGGCCTCGCCCTCCGGCACCAGTTCCAGGAAGCGGTCGAGGCAGGCAAGCGCGGCCCCGATGCGGTCGAGCCGCTGGTTCATCAGCCCCGCTTCGCGCCAGAGCGGCGCATGGTCCGGCGCGAGGCGCAGCATGTCCTCCGCACAGTCCAGCGCGCTGTCCAGAGTGCCCGCGCGCAGGCGCCGAAGCTTGATGTTGTTCTGCAGGCGCAGCAGCACCTCCCGCTTCGCCATGGGGCGCAGCAGGCCGGGGCGGAGCTCCGCCGCCTCCCCCTCCACGCGCTTGAGCAGCGCGCGCAGCGCGGGTGCCTCCAGCGCCGTGCCACCGGCGAAGACATCGACCAGCACCTGGCCGCGGGGCGCTTCGAGCGCGATGAGGAAATGGCCGGGGAAATCCACACCATGGGCGGCCCAGCCGGCGGCCTCCGCCGCGTGCAGCCAGAGGATGCCGAGCGCGACCGGCAGGCCGCGGCGCCGTTCCAGCACCCGGATCAGGTTGGCATTCGCGGGGTCGTCATAGGTCTCGGAATCGCCCGCCAGCCCGAAGGTCCCGTGCAGCACGCCCGCCAGCGCGTCCCGCCGTCGGGCGGGGTCGCCGGCATCGGCCTCCCGGTCCGCAGCCGCCGCTTCGACGGCGGCGCGGGCGATGGCGGTCAGCGTCGCGGCGGCCTCGCGCCAATCGGCTTCCGGCGCGTCGATGCGGGCAAGTTGCAAGGCGACGGCGGCGATGTCGAGTTCGGCATCTGGCAGGCTCCCGGCGGCGTCGAGCGCGGAGCGGGCCTCATCCTGGGCGGTCAGCGGCATGGACGGAGTGTCGCGATCCGCGCGGCGCGCATCAAGGCGCTGCGAAAAGGCAGGTTGTTCCACTCTCGATTCTGCACGATGCGCCGGAGCGGCCCAGGAGGGCGTTCCGCGGCAAGGCAGGGCGCTGACGGCCGGCGAACAATGAAGGGGCTCTTGCGGGGCACGATCACGTTACCGGCACTCTTGTTCCGTAGTCGTGACAATTATCGATGGACACGCCATTCTCGTTTTCAGGATGCGCCGCGACAAACGAGACACCCCGCGCGCTCCGAGGAGAGCCTCCGTGATTCCTGACTCCCGCGCGCGCTTCGCCTGCGTGCTCTTTGGCGCCCTGGCCCTTTCGGGCTGCGGCAACTATCACATCCGCGCCGACAACGCCGCGCTACAGAACGACCCCCGGCCCCAGTCCTGGACCGGGAGCGTCGCACTCGCCTCCGACCCCGCAGTTGCACGCTGCGCCGTCACGCGCGGCGGCGCGGCGGTCACGGAGGTGACGACGCCCGCCCAGGTCACGCTCGCCCGCGGCAACGACCCGGTCGAGGTGCGTTGTTCCGCCCCCGGGCGGATGGACACAACCGTCACGCTGCGGCCGCTGCGCGACTTCGCCGTCCAGCACCACCAGCCGACCGGCCCGATTGGCGCCGGGAGCAACCGGGAGGACATCCGGACCGGCCGCGTACGCCGCTTCTTCGACACGACGGTGGCCCTGCCGCCGGCGTCCTTCGCCTCGGCGGCGGAGCGCGATGCCTTCTTCAGCGCCCGCGCCGCCGCCGTGCGCGCCGGCTGGGAACCGCAGATCGCGCGCGCCGAGCGGTCGCGCGACGCAATGATCGACAGCGCCGACACGCTGCGCGGCTACATGCAGGAGGACCTCGCGGCGCTCGATCGGCAGAAGGCCGACGCGACCGTCACGCGGGCACGCGGCAGGCGCTGAGCCCGCAAGCGCAGGGAGCTGGCCCCTGCGCGAAGCGTGCCACGCGCGATTTCCCGGGCCCCACGACCAGCCGCAGGAAGGCCGAGCTTTCCTGCGGCTGTCAGCGCAGCAAAACGGGCAGTAGGGCATCGAGCCGCACGATGCCTTCCTCCGTAGCGCGCAGGCGCCCGGAGTCGGTCCAGGCGAGGTAGTCTTCCTCCAGCAGCGCGGCGAGCATCGCCGGGTCGATCGCCTGCGCGAAGGGGATGCCCGCGCGCGCCGCGATGCGCGCCGGATCGACGCCCTCGGCCAGCCGCAGCCCCATCAGCAGCGCTTCCCGCGCCCGCTCGGCCGGGGCGAGGACTTCCTCCCCCGCCGTCCCGTGGCCGTCGCGCTCGACGCGCGCGGCCCATTCCTCCGGCGCGCGGTGGCGGCGCAGAGCCACCATGCGGCCATCCGTCAGAATCCGCTGATGCGCGCCCGGTCCGATGCCGAGATAGTCGCCATAGCGCCAATAGGCGAGGTTGTGCCGGCTCTCCGCCCCCGGCTTCGCGTAGTTCGAGACCTCGTAGGGGTGCAGGTCGAAGCGCGCCGCCTCTTCGGCCGTGGCGAAGTAGAGCCGCGCCGCGTCGTCGCCCTCGGGCAGGGCGAAATCGCCGCGCGCATGCAGCGTCGCGAACTGCGTGCCAGGCTCGATGGTGAGCTGGTAGAGCGAGAGATGATCGGCCGCGAGCGCCAGCGCGCGGCGCAGCTCGGCGCGCCATGCGGCCTCTGCCTGGCCCGGGCGCGCGTAGATGAGGTCGAAGGACAGGCGCGGGAAGATGGCGCGCGCGGATTCCAGCGCGGCGATGGCCTGCGCGGCGTCGTGCTTGCGGCCAAGGAAGCGCAGCGCCTCCTCCTCCAGCGACTGCACGCCGAGGCTCGCACGGCTCACCCCCGCATCGCGGAAGGCGGCGAGGCGCCCGATCTCCACGCTGGTCGGATTGGCCTCGAGCGTGATCTCGATGTCCGGGGCGGCATCGAACAGCGCCCGAGCATCCCCGATCAGCGCCGCGACCGTCTCCGGCGCCATGAGGGAGGGCGTGCCGCCGCCGAAGAAGATGCTGGCGAGCGGGCGGCGGCCGGTGCGCGCCGCCTCGAAGGCCAGTTCGCGGCGCAGCGCGTCGCGGAAGCGGGCCTCGTCCACCCTGTCCCGGACGTGCGAGTTGAAGTCGCAATAGGGGCACTTGGCAGCGCAGAAAGGCCAGTGGATGTAGAGGGCGAGTGGCTCGGTCACGCAGCGCATATGGCGCGGCCGGGCCCGCCTGTCGAAGGGGGTGTTCCATGCCGCGCGCCACCGCGCTCCATGCCGCGCTGCTGCTCGCGCTCTATCTCGCGTTGACCTTCCGCGTCTTCGCCGCCCGCTACCGCGCCCAGGTCATGATCGGCACCGGCGGCGACAAGCGGCTGGAACGGGCGGTCCGGGTGCATGCGAACTGCGCGGAATACGTGCCGGTCTTCCTGGTCACGCTGCTCGCCGCGGAACTGTGCGGCGCGGCGCCCTGGGCGCTGCACGCGGCGGGCCTCGCCATGCTGGCGGGCCGCGTGCTGCACGCCGCCGGGATGTCGCCGGAGCCCGACATCCGGCCGCTGCGCGGGGCCGGCATGCTGCTGACCCTGGTCGGCCTGTTCGCGGCGCTGGCGCTCGCCCTCGGC
>NZ_JACADQ010000669.1 GCF_016106015.1 Neoroseomonas rubea | reverse complement strand
CGCCTGACACGAGGCGCGCCAGGACGCCCCGGCGCGCCGCTTCAGTCGAGCCGCGCGCCGGCCGGCACCCGCATGCCGCGCTGCACGGCCGGGCGGGCGCCGACTTCGGCGAACCAGCGCGCGATGGCCGGCCAGTCGTCCAGCGACAGCGCGGCCCATGCGTGCCGCGCGATCCAGGGATAGGCGGCGATGTCGGCGATCGAATAGTCGGCGCCCGCAAGATGCGGCTGGTAGGTGAGCCTGCCCTCGAGCAGCCTGTACACGCGCTCGACCAGACCGACCGTGTGGCGGCGCGCGGCCTCCGGCTTCTCAGGGGCTAGGTCCGTCCAGTGATGCGCCTGGCCGGTCATCGGCCCGAGCGAGGTGAGTGCCACCATCAGCCAGGCGAGCGTCTCCGCGCGCTGGGCGGGGTCGCGCGGCAGGAGGCGCGCTTGCGTCTCGGCCAGATGCATCAGGATGGCGCCGCTTTCGAAGATCGGCGGCATGCCGTCCTCGACCAGGATCGGGATCTTGCCATAGGGGTTGAGGGCGACGATTGCCGGGGCGAATTGTTCCCGTGCGCGGATATTCACGCCGATCGCCTCATACGGCAGGCCGCATTCCTCGAGCATGATCGAGACGCGCTGCGAATTGGGCGTGGCCCAGCCGTAGAAGCGGCGCATCGCGTCAGCCGCGGCCGTCGATGTGGGTGCTGCGCATGGTCCTGGTCCTTCGCCTTCGCGGGGATGGTCGTGGATCGGTGTGCGCGCCCGCAAGCCCGTCATGCTACGGGGCGGGCATGGCGCGGCAGGGACCGGATCTTTCGCTGGAAGCGGGCGGCGGGCAGGTGGCCGGCGTGGACGAGGCCGGGCGCGGGCCGCTCGCCGGGCCGGTCGTCGCCGCGGCACTGGTCTTCCGCGCCGCG
>NZ_JACADQ010000668.1 GCF_016106015.1 Neoroseomonas rubea | reverse complement strand
CGGGCCAGGCGCAGCTCGACCAGGCGCTGGCCGCGCTCACCGACCTGACGCCCGCGCAGCGCGCCGAGATCGAGGCCGCGCGCGCCGAGATGCGGAGCCGCATGGCCGCCCTGCCGCAGGATGCCGATGCGCGGCGCCAGCAGGCGCAGGCGGCGCGGCAGCGGCTCGTCTCCCGCCTCAACGCCGTGCTGACGCCCGACCAGCGCGCGCAGCTGGCCGCGATGCGCGGCGGGGCGCGCGCGACCGGACAGCCGGGCACGGTCTGGGTGCTGGAGGGCAATGGCGCGCCGCGCGCCGTGCCCGTCCGCACCGGCATCAGCGATGGCAGCGTGACGGAAATCCTCGCCGGCGCGCTCGAACCCGGGGCCGCGGTCGTGGTCGGCCAGGAACGTGCCGGCGCGGCCGCGCCCAGCGCCGCGCGGCGGCTGTTCTGATGGCCGCGCTGATCGAGACCGAAGGCCTGACGCGCCACTTCCAGGCGGGGGAGGAGGTGGTGCGCGCGCTGACCGACGTGACGCTCACCATCGCGCCGGGGGAATTCGTCGCGGCGATGGGGCCCTCGGGGTCCGGGAAATCGACCTTCCTCAACCTGATCGGCTGCCTGGACCGGCCGACGCGCGGGCGCTACCGGCTGATGGGGGAGGAGGTGGAGACGCTCTCCCCCGACCGCCTCGCCGAATTGCGCAGCCGACGCATCGGCTTCGTCTTCCAGTCCTTCAACCTGCTCCAGCGCGCCGATGCGCTCGCCAATGTGGAACTGCCGCTGGTCTATCGCGGGCTGCGGCGCGGCGCGCGGCGGGACCGCGCGGCGATGGCGCTCGCCGCCGTGGGGCTGGGGGACCGACTGCGGCACCGGCCCTCGCAGCTCTCGGGCGGGCAGCAGCAGCGCGTGGCGATCGCGCGCGCCAT
>NZ_JACADQ010000667.1 GCF_016106015.1 Neoroseomonas rubea | reverse complement strand
GAGGCCGCGCAGGCCGCGCGCCGCATCGCCCTGGAAGCCGAGGCCGCAGCTGCGGCGCGCACCGCCCGCCACGGCATCGCCGCCGAGGTCGAGGGCAGCATCGGCCGCATCGCGGGCGGCGTGCAGGATGCTTCTGGCAATCTCGATTCCGCCGCCCGCCGCATCGCCGCCTCCGCCGGCGAAGGCGCGTCGGAAGCCGAGGCCGCCCGCGCGGCTGTGGCGGAAGCCTCGGCCGGCGTGCAGACGGTCGCCGCCGCGGCCGAGGAGCTGTCGACCGCCGTCGCCGAGATCACCCGCCAGGTCGCGCAGGCCTCCGCCGTGGCGCGCAACGCCGCCGACCGCGCGGATTCGACCGGGGACATCGTGCGCGGGCTTTCGGAGGGTGCGGCGCGGATCGGCGACGTGGTGCGGCTGATCGGGGAGATCGCGGGCCAGACCAACCTGCTCGCCCTGAACGCCACGATCGAGGCCGCGCGCGCTGGGGAAGCGGGCAAGGGCTTCGCGGTGGTGGCGAGCGAGGTGAAGGCGCTCGCCAGCCAGACGGCGAAGGCGACCGAGGAGATCGGCCAGCAGGTCAGCGCCATCCAGGCCGCGACCGGCGGCGCGGTGGAGGCGATCCGCGACATCGCGGAGGTGGTCGCCGAGGTGAACCAGGTTGCTTCCACTATCGCCGCGGCGGTGGAGGAACAGGGTGCCGCGACGCGGGAGATCGCGAGCGCGACCGCCGGCGTCGCGAGGGGGACGGAGGCCGCCTCCGGCGCCGTGGTGCGCGCGGCGGACCGCATGGGCGGCACCGCGGCGGCCGTTGGGGAGCTGGAACGCATGGCCGAGGCGCTGCGCGGTGACGCCGGCGCTCTGCGCCAGGCGCTCGCCACGACTGTCGCGGGGCTCCGCGCGGCCTGAATTCCGGCCG
>NZ_JACADQ010000666.1 GCF_016106015.1 Neoroseomonas rubea | reverse complement strand
CAGCAGCCGCCTTCCGAGACTCTAGTGTGGCTGGGGTTCAGGCCTGTGCTCTTCCGATCTGGCCAGGCGATCCAGCCGCGCGGCCTGCGCCGCGCTCGCCAGCGCGGTCTCGGGGGGCGCGACATCCGCCGCGCGGCAGGCGGCCTCGAAGGCGGCGCGCGCATGGCCCACCAGCAGCACCGTGTCGGGGGCGACGCAGGTCTGCCCGGCATTGAGCGCCTTGCCGACCAGGATGTCGTGCGCGGCGCGGGCGAGATCCGCCCCCGGCAGCACGATGGCCGGGCATTTCCCGCCCAGTTCCAGCGTGACGGGGACGAGGTTCGCGGCGGCGGCGAGGGCCACGCGCCGCCCGGTCTCGGTGCCCCCCGTGAACACGAGGTGGTCCCAGGGTTGCGCCGCGAAGTCGGCGGCGACCGTCGCATCGCCGGTGACGCAGCGCGCCATGTCCGCCCCGAGCGCCGCATCGAGCACGGCGGCGATTTCCGCCGCACAGCGCGGCGCGTGCTCGGACGGCTTCACCACCACGCGGTTGCCGGCCGCGAGCGCGTCGATCGCCGGCACCAGGGTGAGCTGCACCGGGTAGTTCCACGGCCCGATGATGCCGACCACGCCCTTCGGCACCGGTTCCGTCCAGGCGCGTGCGGGCAGGAAGGGGAAGGGCACGCGGGCCGCGCGCGGTCGCGCCCAGCGCGCAACGCGGCGGCGGGCATGGATGGCGCAATCGGCCACCAGCAGCACGTCGGCGAGCAGCGTTTCCGCCCGCGACCTTGCGCCGAAATCGGCCGAGGCCGCGTCGGCGATGGCCTGCGCCCGGCGCTTCACCTCGGCGGCGAGGCGCGCGAGGAGTTCGCGCCGCCGCGCGATGTTGGGCGCGCCGTCCCGCGCCTCGGCGGCGCGCAGCGCGGCGAGGGCTTCG
>NZ_JACADQ010000665.1 GCF_016106015.1 Neoroseomonas rubea | reverse complement strand
GGCCGCGTCGGCCGGCGCCGCGCCGGCATCGGCCGGGGCGCCCAGCATCTCCCGCGCCGCGCGGTTGGCCCGCAGCGGCAGCCTGGATTCGGAAAGCACCAGCAGCGGGTCGGGCAGCGCCTCGATGATCGCGGCATCGGCGCGGCGCAGCCGCTCGACCAGCACGCCGCGCTCGGCGAGGCTCCGGGCCAGCCGGTTCACCCCTTCCGCCACCTCCTGAACCGAGGGCAGCAGCGGCGCTCCGGTCAGGTGCGGCACCTCGGCGCCCGCCGCGGCGGTCCGGATCTGGGCGGCGAGGCGGGCAAGGTTGCCCAGCCAGAGATGCGCGACGCCCGCACCGGCGATCACCGTCACGATCAGCGCCGCGAAGCCAGCCCGGGGCGACACTGCGCCGCCGACCATCAACAGCAGCAGGCAGGCTGCGGGCACGCCCGCGACGATCAGGCTGGCGCGGAGCCAGGGGCCCGGGCGCGGCGCATCCCCGGCCATGGGCCGGCCTCAGGACCCGGCGGCGCCCGGCGCCGGGGCTGGTTCCACCATGCGCGCCTCTCCCGTGGGCTCCACCGCGAACAGGGCGAGGCCGCGCTGCACCCGGCCTTCCGGCTGCAGGCGCACGGGGCCGTCCACGCCGTCGAACACCTCCCCCGTATTCGGGCCCGACTGGCCGCGCGGCGTCAGCACCACCCGCGCGGCGAGCCCCGCCGCGTCATAGGCGATGCCGGCCAGCCGCGGCGGGCGCTCGCCGAAGGCGCCTTCGTAGCGCGCATCGAAGCGGGCGCGGCTGCGCGGGTCGGGCGCGGCGAAGATCGCGCCGTGCAGCGCGGGTTCCTGGCCCAGCGTCCCGTCCGACGCCCAGAGCGCATGGCCCAGGATGCGCGGCACCGGCGCGATGCCCGCGGTCGCGAGCCCGCCGGCGACGCC
>NZ_JACADQ010000664.1 GCF_016106015.1 Neoroseomonas rubea | reverse complement strand
CGCCCGCCGCCCGCGCCACCCGAGGCATCGACCGTCGCGCCGGTGGCGACCGTCACGCCCTCGGTTGCCTGGATCGCGACCGCGCCGCCGCGCGCGCCGGCGCCGCCCGTGGCGTCGATGGTGCCCTCGACGCGGACGGAGCCGCCTTCGGCGCGGATCGCGACCTGGCCCGCGCGGCCATCCGCGGTGGGGGCGGAAATGCGGCCGGTCTGGCGGACCAGGTCCTCCACCAGGTCCGAGGCCGCGTGGGCCGTCAGCAGCACGGAGCCGCCCGGTGCCTCGATGGTGCCGGAATTCGTGACGAGCGCGGCCCCGCCCTGGGGCGCCTCCCGCACCGCCTGGGTGACGTCGATGCTGATCAGCCCGTCGCCGGCGAGGTCGAGGACGAAGGTTTCCGCCGCGCCGAGGGCGACGCGCCCGAGCCGCGCGCGGATGACGCCGGAATTGGACACGTTGGGCCCGACCAGCGCGGCGAGGCCGCGGTCGGCGACGGTGATGGTGCCGTGGTTCTCGACGCGCGCCCCGCGCCGCGGCGCCTGGTCGAACGCCATGCGCCCGGCCATGAAGTTCTCGTTGGTGATGCCGGCCGCCGAGGCGATCAGGCTGCCGACATCGACCTGCGCGCCCTGTGCGAAGACGACGCCCGACTGGTTGACGATGGCCACGCCGCCATTGGCCTGCACGCGGCCGGCGATGACCGAGGGGTCGGGGCCGACAACGCGGTTCAGCGTCCAGGACCCCTGGGAGGGCTGGACGAACTGCACCGTGTGCTGGCTGCCGACGTTGAACTGCTGCCAGTCGATCGCGGCGCGGTTGGTGGACTGGGTGACGGTGGTGCGGCCGGGCGTGCGCGCGATGCCGGCCTGGCCAGCGACGACCTGCCCGCCGGTCGGGCCCTGGCCCGGCGCGGGCTGGGCGAGCGCG
>NZ_JACADQ010000663.1 GCF_016106015.1 Neoroseomonas rubea | reverse complement strand
CCGGCGCCGTCGCGGGTGGCGTCGCTCGGGGCGCTGGCCGCCATCGGCTGAATCGCGGGCCACCGGGGGCACCCTTCGGGCCGGCGGCATGGCGCGCCGCACCAGCGTGCGGCCGCACGCCAGCCGAACCGCCGACCACGCGACGGCAGGGAAAGGCGCATCCGTTGTGCCAGCGGCCGACCGTCCGGCACGGAGCCGGGCCTTGCGCGGCCGTCCCATCGCGCCACCCCCGCACGGGAATGGTTGCGGATTGATACCATCGCTGCTTCGCTAACGTCACGAAATCGTGAGGCCGTGCAGGCATGATCGACGCCAACACTGCGCAACCGTGCCAATCCGCACAGATTTCCCCTCGGCGGCGCCTCGACATTCGCGGCATGCGCTTCCTGCCCGCCCTGCTCCTCGCATCGCTGCTCGCCCCCGCGCCGGCCACGGCACGCCTGCTGGCCGAGGCGCTCGCCCCACCGGTGGCCCTGGAGGAGGGCGGCGCGACGGTCGGCTTCCTCACCCTGCCGCCCGCCGCGGGAGAAGCGCCGCTGCCCGCCGTGCTCCTCGTCTCCGACATCTTCGGCCCCGACCGGCGCAGCGATCCCTATGTCGAGCAACTGGTCGGCGCCGGCATGGCCATCCTCGAGATCATCGCCGAGGTGGAGCACCTGAGCGCCGCGGACCTCCAACGCGCCGTGGCGGCGCTCACGCGCCATCCGCGCATCGATCCGACGCGCCTCGGCCTGCTGGGCTTCGGCCATGGTGGCTTCGTCGCGGCGCGCGCCTTTGCCGGGCACGACCCCTTCGCCGCGCGGGCGCTGCTCTATCCCGGCTGCGGCGCGCTGCTGCGCGCCCTGCCGGCCGATGCCCCGCCCCCGCGCAGCCGGCTGCTGCTGCTGCACGGCACGGCGGACGAGGCGAACCGGGACGCCGATTGCGCC
>NZ_JACADQ010000662.1 GCF_016106015.1 Neoroseomonas rubea | reverse complement strand
CGGCGAGAGGTCGCGGCAAGCCGGCCGTCCCCGCGGCCGCGGCTGCGGGGCGTAGGGCGCCGGAGGCGGTCTGGGCGGCCCGTTCCGCCGCGGCCGGAGGGGGGGTTCCGAGCCACAGGGGCGCCCCGATCGCGGCCAGGACGGCCGCCGGGGAGCGCAGGGCCATGGGGCAGAGCGCGCGCATGGCCCGACTCGACTAGGAGCCGGAGTCGCCTCGCGCAACGGCGATTAAGCCGACGAATCCCGCAAATTGGAACGCGCCTCAACGCGCACAGGGACTTGGCGCCCGTCCTGTAGACGGCGTCTGCTCATTTGGTTGGCGATCCGGCCTCGAGCGTGCGGCGCAGCAACAGCAGATCCGCCCAGGCGTCCCGCTTGGCCGCCGGGGTGCGCAGCAGATAGGCCGGGTGCAGCGTGGCGAGCGCGGGCACCTCCCCCATGCCGTCCACCGCCACCTGGTGCCAGCGCCCGCGCAGCCGGGTGATGCCATCCTTGGCCCGCAGCAGCGCCTTGGCCGCCACACCGCCCAGCAGCACCAGCCGCCGGGGGCGCACCAGCGCGATGTGGCGCAGGACGAAGGGCAGGAACAGCGCTATTTCCGCATCCGTCGGCGTGCGGTTCCCCGGCGGGCGCCAGGGCAGGATGTTCGTGATGACGAAGCCGCCGGCCTCCCGGCTCAGGCCGATCGACGCCAGCATCCGGTCGAGCAGCTGCCCCGACTGGCCGACGAAGGGGCGGCCGAGCCGGTCCTCCTCCGCCCCTGGCGCCTCGCCGATCAGCATCAGCCCGCTGGCGGGGTCGCCATCGGAGAAGACGAGGTTCGTCGCCGTCTCCCGCAAGGGGGAGGCGTCGAAGGCGGCGATGGCGGCGCGCAGTTCCTCGAGCGTGCCGGCCGCGGCAGCCGCGGCGGCGGCACGGCCCGCGGCGGGGGGCAGG
>NZ_JACADQ010000661.1 GCF_016106015.1 Neoroseomonas rubea | reverse complement strand
GGCGGGCATCGGCCGCGGCGCGCGCGGCACCGGCACGGGCCGCGGCACGGCGTCGCGCCGGATCGGGCTCGGGCGGGCCGGCAGGTTCAGCCGGTGCGCCTTGCCAACGACCGCGTTCTTGGAAATGCCCATCCGCCGGCCGATCTCGGCCGTCGAATGCCCCTCGGCCCAGAGCGCCTTCAAGCGCTCGATCGCCTCCGCCGTCCAGTCCATTGCGCCATCCCCCGATGTGCCCCTGACACAACATACGGTAGTCGCTTCACCCTGCCGCACACAAGTTCTGCGATGCCCGCGGCATCATTTTCCTGTGGACAAACGTTCGAATCCGCAAGGCTTGCAAGCTGCAAGTCTTTGCGCTCCCATGCGCTTGCCCCGCGGAGCCCGCGCCATGCGCCCGACCGACTTCTCCCGCATGCGCTGCCCGGTGGCCCGCGCCATGGCCGTGCTCGGCGAACGCTGGACCATCCTGATCCTGCGGGAGGCCTTCGCCGGCACCACCCGTTTCGACGTCTTCGCCACGAACCTCGGCATCGCGCCCAACATCCTCTCCGCCCGGCTGTCCGCCCTGGTTCGCCATGGCGTGCTGGAACGGGTGCGGGACGGCGGCCGCCATGCCTATCGCCTGACGGAGCGCGGCCGCGACGCCTTCCCGCTCTACCTCGCCATCCGCGACTGGGGCGCGCGGCATTTCTCGGGCCCGGAGGGACCGCCCACCTCGATGCTCGACACGCGCACCGGCGCGCCGGTGAGCGCGCCCGCGCCGCTGCGCGCCGACGGCTCCCGCATCCTGCCCGAGGAGGTCCGCATCCTGCCCGGCCCCGGCGCGAACGACGCGATACGCCGCCGCTTCGGCGCGGGGGATGCGGCGCATGGCTGACGCCGCCGGCCTCGCCCCGCCGATCGGCACGCGGGCGCGCCTGCGCCGCATCCTCGCCCTGGCCGCGCCGAC
>NZ_JACADQ010000660.1 GCF_016106015.1 Neoroseomonas rubea | reverse complement strand
GCTCTCCACGCGTCGGCTTGATGACCTGTTGCCCATTCCCTCGTGACGCTCGCAACGCTGGTGGCAAGGACCTATGCGGCTGCTGGCCGCTGGTACTCCTCACCCTTCGCCAGGAGCGACCAGATGATCCTGGCGTTCTTGTTGGCCACGGCGACGATGGCGCGGTTGGTGCCTCGGCGCTCGACCAGGTCGTTCACCCATTGGCTCTTGGGGTCTTTCCTGCCGGCACTGATGCGCACGACCGCTCGCGCGCCGTGCACCAGCAATGTCCGAAGGTGTTGGTCGCCCCGTTTGCTGATGCCGCCCATGACGGTCCGGCCGCCCGTGGCCTGGTGCCGCGGCACCAGGCCAAGCCAGGCCGACATGTGTCGGCCGTTGTCGAAGTCCTTGGCGTCGCCAACCGCCGCAACGATGGCGGTCGCGGTCTTCGGGCCGACGCCTTCGAGCTTGGCGATGCGCTGGCATGCCGGGTTCTCTCGGAACACTGCCTCGATGCGTCGGTCGAAGTCCCGGATGCGCTCGTCGAGCTGCTGCAGGAACTCGAACAGGCTTGCGAGCATCTCGCGGGCCATGACCGTGAGCGCGTTGTCCTTGTCGGCGACGATCTGTGGGATCAGTCTCCTCGCCCGCGAGGCGGACTTGCCGAAGACGATGCCGCGGTCGAGCAGGATGCCCCGCATCTGGCTAATCAGGGCCGTGCGGTGGTTCACCAGGCGCTGTCGGCACCGGTGCAAGGACTGGATGTCCTGTTGTGCGATCGTCTTCGCGGGCACGAAGCGCATGTTGGGCCGCTGCACGGCCTCGCAGATCGCCTCGGCGTCATTGCCGTCATTCTTGTTCCCGCGCACGAAAGGCTTCACGAATTGCGGGCTGATGATGCGCACAACATGCCCGGCCCGCTCGAACTCCCTGGCCCAGTGGAAGGCACTCGCACATGCCTCGATGCCGATTG
>NZ_JACADQ010000066.1 GCF_016106015.1 Neoroseomonas rubea | reverse complement strand
GCCGCCGCCGCTCATCGCCTGCCCTCCGCATGTCGAAGTGGACCCCGGCGACCGCATCCGCGCGCCCCAGGGCTGGGAGGTGCGGCCCGAGCGCCAGCGCCACTGGCTGCGCGGCGCCGACCTGTTCGAGGGCGACCCGGCGGACCGCGTGCAACTCCGCCCCGATGCCGATCCGCGCACGCGGCGCGAATGGTGGGACCTTGGCGGCAACGCGCAGCCCTACCGGCTGGTCTGCCGGTATGAGGGGCTGGAGGCCGGGATCATGGCCGCCGTGCCGGCTGCCGCGCGGCGCTGCGAGGTCAGCGGCTACCGCGAGAACAGCCGCGGCATGCGCCACGGTCGCGCCGTGCATGGGCCGGAGCAGGTCCGCGTCATCTGCCGCTGATCAGGCGCCGGGGTCGGGCAGCAGCGCGTCCGGGATCGGCGTATCCTCGGCCGCCAGCGGATCGCGCGGCAGGACGCGGTGCGCCAGCGCCATGGCGCCGAGCAGGCGGCGTTCCGGCACCGCGCGCGCTTCCCAGGCGAGCATCGTCGCCGAGGCGACATTGTAGAGCCCCGTCGCCGCCTGGCGGGCGAGCGCCGGGCCGCCATCCCCGCCGGCATGCCGCGCCAGCGCGAAGGCACGCGCGGTCGCGGCCTCCAGGCCCTCCAGCGGTTGCGCCGTCTCGGCGCGCAGCCTGGCGAGATGCGCCTCCAGCGCCTCGAGCGAGCCTTCGCGCGCCGCGGCGCGCAGCACGTCGAGGGCGACGATGTTGGAGGTGCCTTCCCAGATCGAGCCGAGATGCGCATCGCGCACCAGCCGCGCATCGGGGAAGTCCTCGATGTAGCCGCAGCCGCCGCGCACCTCCATCGCATCCCCGGTGACGACGCGCGCATCGCGGCAGGCGCGGAACTTCAGCAGCGGCGTAAGGATGCGCAGCAGGGCGTACGCGCCGGGTTCCCCGGCATCGGACCGGCGCAGCGCCTCCGCGGTCTGGAACACCATGCTGCGCGCCTGTTCCGCGCGGACCAGCATCTTCGCCAATTGCCGGCGCATCAGCGGCAGCGTCACGATCGGCGCGCCGAAGGCGATGCGGCGATGGGCGATGAACAGCGCCTCGGTCACCGCGCGGCGCATCATCCCCGCCGCGCGCACGCCGTTCGAAAGGCGGGAATTGTTCACCATGTCGGCCATCTGGCGCATGCCCGCGCCGGGCTCGCCGATCATCCAGGCGGTCGCGCCTTCCAGCCGGATCTCGCCGCTCGCCATGGACCGCGTGCCGAGCTTCTCCTTCAGCCGCAGGATGCGATAGCGGTTCGCGCCGCCGTCGGGCAGCGTCCGCGGCAGCAGGAACAGCGACACGCCCCGGATGCCGGGTGCGGCACCCTCGGGCCGCGCCAGCACCATCGCGAGCTCCGCATCCGGGTTGGAGCAGAACCACTTGTCGCCGGTCAGCGCCCAGGTGCCGTCCGGCTTCGGCGCGGCGGTGACGGCCGTGTTGGCGATGTCCGACCCCGCGCCCTGTTCCGTCATGAACATCGCACCCTGGTGCAGCGCATCGAGGTCCTGGCTCGTCAGCGCCGGCAGGTAGCGCGCGACGAGGTCCGGCGCGCCGAACTTTCGAAGCGTGCGTGTCAGGCTGTCGGTCATCGAGACGGGGCAGCAGAGGCCGAATTCCGCCTGCACGAACAGGTAGGTGATGGCGTATTTCGCCGCAGCCGGCATGGGCGCCGGCCAGTCGAGCACGCCTGCGCGATGCGACAGCGCGGCCAGGCCGAACTCGCCGAAGGCCAGGCGCTCCATCTCCCGATAGGCGGGGTGGTAGGCGATGGTCTGCGCATCCTCCCCCCGCCGCGTCCGGTGCAGCAATTCGGGCGGGTTCGCATCTGCGGTCGCCGCGAGATCGGCGAGTCGTCCGCCCGCGAGCCCGCCGAGGCGGTCGAGATGCGGCGCGAGATGGTCCAGCAGGTCGCCTTGCAGATAGAGCGGCAGCAGCGCGGCCAGGGTGGGGTCGGCGCGGAACAGGTTGAGGCCGTGGCTGTCGGGCACGGCCTCGGCCCCCACCGGGGCGGGGCGGTTTGGGCGGATGATGGTCATGGGCGTCTCCTCCGCGGAGGCTACGCCCATGCCCGGTGTCAGACGACCCTGAAGTTGCCGAACTGCCAGGGGCAGGAGGTGTCCACCTCCTCCGGGAACAGCGCGCCGCGATCGACCAGCGGCGTCCAGTCGGAATAGACGCCGGCCATCTCCCCCAGATAGGGGAAGCAGATCTCGAGCGCGCGGGCATGGTCGAGCTCGTCGGCCTCCACCACCCCGGCCTGCGGGTTCTCGATGGCGAAGACCATGCCGGCCAGCACCGCGACGCAGACCTGCAGGGATGTGGCGTTGTTGTGCGGGACCAGGGCGCGCGCCTCCTCGATCGTCAGGCGGGATCCGTACCAATAGGCGCCCTTCGCATGGCCCATCAGCAGCACCCCCAGCTCGTCCATGCCGGAGGTGATCTCCTCCATCATCAGGCGCTTCTCCTCCTGCAGCGCCCAGTTGCGGCCGGCGAATTCGTGCACCGACAGCACCGCGTCGTCGCAGGGGTGGTAGGCGTAGTGCGCGGTGGGGCGGTAGGCGACCGCGCCCGACGCATCGCGCAGCGTGTAGTAGTCGGCGATCGAGATGCTTTCGTTGTGCGTGATGAGGAAGCCGTGCATCGGCCCCTCGAGCGGCGTCCAGGACCGCACGCGCGTCGCCGCCCCCGGGCGCATCAGGTAGATCGCCGCATCGGAGCCGAAGTCGTGGCGCTTGCCGTCCGTCGGCATCGCCTTCTCATGCGTCCCCCAGCCGAGCTCGGCCGGCTGGCAGCCCTCGCCGGTGAAGCCGTCGATCGACCAGGTGTTGACGAATTCGCCGCGCTTCTTGGGCCGCCCGGCGGCGACCTGCGTGTCGCGCTCGGCGATGTGGATGACCTTCACGCCGAGGTCGCGCGCGAGCGTCGCCCAGCCCTCGCGAGTCGCGGGCACGGCCGTCGCATGGCCGGTGTCGCGCGCGATGTCGAGCAGCGCCTGCTTCACGAAGTGGGACACGAGGCCCGGATTGGCGCCATGCGTCATCACGGCGGTCGGCCCAGCGCCTTCCTTCAGCGCGAGCGCGCTTTCGCGCAGCGCGTAGTTGGACCGCTGGGAGGGCGTGAGCGACGGGTCGGTGTAGCCGCCAACCCAGGGCTCGACGCAGGTGTCGAGGTAGAGCGCGCCGATCTCCCGGCACAGCGTGACGAGCGCGACCGAGGAGACATCGACCGAGAGGTTGAGCAGGAAGTCGCCCTTGGACAGCCGCGCGCGGAGTTCCGCCGCATAGTTCTCCCGCGTCAGCGGCAGCACGGTGTGGCGGATGCCGTATTGCGCCGCGATCGCCTCGCCCCGCGCGTCGGAGGTGACGATCTCGATCCGGTCCTGCGGCAAGTCGACATGGCGCAGGATCAGCGGCAGGACGCCCTGGCCGATCGAGCCGAAGCCGAGCATCACCAGGCGGCCGTCGAAGGCGGCGTGCTTCATCGTCGTGTCTTCCTTGCGGTCAGGCGGCGCGTACGCGCCGGCCGGTCTCATAGCCCGGCGTCGCGAGCATGGGCGAGTCGGACACTTCCGTGACATGTGCCCGGTCGAAGCCGTTGAAGGCGGTGCGCAGCGCGGTGCCATAGGCGCCGAGCTGGCCGACCTCGATCCAGTCGCCTTCTCGCACGTCCGCGGGAAGCGTCCAGGGGCCCTTCATGACGTCGGCCGAATCGCAGGTCGGGCCGAACAGGGTGAAGTCGCGCGTCACCGCGGCGACCGGCTCGCCCTCCACGCGGACCAGCCGGTGCGGGAAGCGGAAGCCCGGCGCGCCGGCATCCGAAAGCGCGCCATAGACGCCATCGTTGACGTAGAGCGCATCGCCCCGCCGTTGCTGAACCTGCAACACGACGGAGGCACCGCCCGCGACCAGCGCGCGGCCAGGCTCGGCCCAAAGCCGAATGCCAGGCGGCAGCAGCGCCGCGCCCGCGCGGATCGCCGCCATGAAGTCGGCAAGCGGCGGGGGCGTGCTGCCCGGATAGGCCACGGGGAAGCCGCCGCCGACATCGACGATCTCGACCGCGACGTCGGCGGCCGCGATCACCTCCGCCGCCAGCGCCATGGCGCGCGTCCACGCCCCGGCGTCGAGGCATTGCGAACCGACATGGAAGGAGAGGCCGAGCCGCGACGCATGCGGCCGCGCCGCGCGCAGCAGGGCGGCGGCGTCCGCGGGCGCGGCGCCGAACTTGCCCGACAGGTCGTAGGCCGCGCTGCCCTTGGGCAAGGCGAGCCGCACCACCAGGCCGAGATCGCCCCCGCCCGTCACTTCCAGGATCTTCGAAAGCTCGGCATCGGTGTCGAGCACGAAGTCGCGCACGCCGCACTGGCCCCAGGCGGCGCGGATGGCGGCGCGGGACTTGACCGGGTGCATGAAGTGGATGGCGGCGTCGGGGAACATGGTGCGCACCAGCCGCACCTCCGCTTCCGAGGCGCAGTCGAAATGCGCCACGCCACCGGCCGCGACCGCGCGCAGCACGGCGGGTTCCGCGTTGCACTTCACGGCATAGAGCACGTCGCCCGGAAAGGCGGCCGCGAAGGCGCGCGCGGCCTCGGTCACCGCCTGCGGGCGCAGGCAGTGCAGCGGCTCCTCCGGCCGCAGCGCGGCGATCACCGCATCGACGGTCGGCCGGCGGGGCAGGGAGGCGGGGCGGCGGAGCGGCGCGACGGCGCCGCGGGGACGGATCTGGGTCATCGCATCGGGCTTTCGCGGAAAGGGGGTGCGCCCGCCGCCGCGCCGCGGGCCATCAGGCCGGGCGCGGCGGCGGGGAATGAGGGAGCCTGCCGGCCGACCGCCGCGGACGACGCCCCGCGATCCCCTCGGCGCTTGCGCGCTTAGGGGCGGGACGGCGGCGCAGCGGCGCGGTTCAGGCGCTGCGGCTGGTGCGATGGGTCTCCATCGCAAGGCGGCGGTCAGGCGACACAGGCGGCTCCCTCGAACCTTCCGGCCCACGCTCATGGCCGGATCGAACAAAGGACGCGTCCCGTCGTTGCTTGTGGCCCAGGAGAGGGGCCTCGCGGCACGTGCGATGGCGTCAGCGCCCGGGACGATCGGGCGCGGGCCGGAAACTATGCAGTCGATCTCGCAGATTCAAGGGAAATCTTGCGGAGGGCCCATGATCCCCGCGCATATCGGCCGGAGAACCCCACAGGGCGGCCGGAAACTCTCCGGCGCTAGGCCTTCGGCGCCGTCAGGCAGAGATATTCCCAGGCCATGGTGGCGGCCGCGAGCGCCGTGATCTCGGCCGTGTCGTAGGCGGGTGCGACCTCCACCACGTCAGCGCCCCGGAAATCGAGGCCCTTCAGCCGCCGCAGGATGCCCTGCGCCTGCCAGCTGGCGAGCCCGCCCACCTCCGGCGTGCCGGTGCCCGGCGCGAAGGCGGGGTCGAGCGCGTCGATGTCGAAGGACAGATAGGCGGGACCGTTGCCCACCACCTCCCGAACCCGGGCGGCGATGGCTGCAGGGGTGCTCTCGTGCACCTCCTGTGCCGAGAGGATCGTGACACCCTGCCCGCGCGTCCATTCGTACATCTCGGGCCAGGCGGGGGCGCGGATGCCGACCTGGATCATGCGCTTCGGATCGACCAGCCCTTCGGTGATGGCGTGCCAGAAGACCGAGCCGTGCGCGAAGCGCTGGCCGAAATTGTCCTCGGAGGTGTCGAGATGCGCATCCATGTGCAGCAGCCCGACCGGCCCGCCGACGCGCTGCGCCAGCGCGCGCAGCAGCGGCAGCGTCACGCCATGCTCGCCGCCGAAGGCGAGGAGGTGGTTCAGGCCCGTCGCCTGCGCCTCGATCAGTCGTAGGCTTTCGGGGATGTCGCCCAGCGCGATCTCGAACTCGCCCAGGTCGGAGAGGTCGAGCGCGGTCGGATCGACTCCGGTCTCGGGATGCCGCCCATCCGTCAGCATGCGCGCCGCGGCGCGGATCGCGCGCGGCCCGTCGCGCGTGCCGGCGCGGTTGGTCGTGCCGATGTCGAGCGGCACGCCGGCGACGCAGATGGCTGCCCCCCGGTCGTCGGGGCGGGCGCCGAGGAAGGCGTGCGGGGCGGCGAAGGTGACGGGGGTGGCCATGGGCGGACCATACCCCGCCCCCTGGCCGGGATCGACCGCGCCCGTCAGACCCGTTTGAGCGCCTTCGTGCACGGAGACACGTGTCCAGTCTTCTGTCTGAACGCGTTTTCCGAGTCGCCGAGCGATTCCGCTCGGCTCGAAAACGCTCTATGCGCGCGCCATGACGATCCACCCGACCGGCCCGCGCCCCGCCCTCGACGCCATCGAGGGGTCCCTGATCCGCGAAGTCTCGGAGGAAGGCCGCAAGGTGCCCGGCCTGATCCGCCTGTTCTTCGGCGAGCCCGACACGGTCACGCCCGCCTTCATCCGGGAGGCTGCCAAGGCCGCGCTCGATGCCGGCGAGACCTTCTACGCACCCAACCCCGGCATCGCCCCGCTGCGGGAGGCGATCTCGCGCTACCTGATCCGCAACGGCAGGCCCGTACCGCCCGGGCGCGTCGCGGTGACGGCCTCGGGGGTGAACGCGCTGATGCTGGTGGCGCAGGCACTGCTCGACCCGGGCGACGAAGTGGTCATCCCCATGCCCGCCTGGCCGAACTTGGATGGCATCGCGCGGGTGATGGGCGCGCGCGTGACGCCGCTGCCGATCCGCATCCTGAACGGCGCCTGGCGGGTCGATCTCGACGAACTGCTCGCGACCGTCACGCCGGCGACGCGCCTGCTGTTCCTCAACAGCCCCGGCAACCCGACGGGCTGGACGCTGACCGCCGAGGAGCAGCGCGCGATCCTCGCGCATTGCCGCAAGACAGGCACCTGGATCCTGTCGGACGACGTGTATGAGAGGCTGTACTTCGCGGGCGACGCAGCGCCGTCCTTCCTGTCGATCGCGACGGAGGAGGACCGGGTCGTCTCGACCAATTCCTTCTCGAAATCCTGGGCGATGACGGGCTGGCGGCTGGGCTGGATCGTCGCACCCCCGGCGCTGATGGACAGCATCGCGAAGCTCAACGAGTTCAACATGTCCTCGGCTGCCACCTTCGTGCAGCATGCGGGGATCGTCGCACTCGATCAGGGGGATGGCTTCATCGCGGAGACCCAGGCGCGCTACCGCACGTGCCGCGATCTTGCGCTGGAGATCCTCGGCACGGTGCCCGGCGTGTCGGCGCCGCGCCCGGATGGGGCGATGTATCTGTTCCTGAAGGTGGAAGGCTGCGCTGACAGCGTGGCGCTGGCGAAGTCGCTGATCCATTCCGCCGGCGTCGGGCTGGCACCCGGCGCGGCCTTCGGCGCGGGCGGAGAGGGGCATCTGCGCCTGTGTTTCGCGCAGAGCGAGCAGCGTTTGCGCACGGCCTGCACGCGCGTGGCGGAAGCGCTGTCCGCACGGGATTGACCTGACGGATCAGGCGCGCAGCATCGGGGCTTCCGTGCGAGGAGGACCCCGCCATGCCCGAGCCGATGGACAAGCCCCAGTTCGACGCGCTGCTCGCGCGCCACGGCATCCCGCTGACGGAGGCCGAGCGCGAGGGCATCCGCGCCGTCTCCGGCCATATCCTCGCCTTCGCCGAGCGCGTGCGCACCACGCGCGAGGTCGGCGCCGAAATGGCCGTGACCTTCGACGCGAAGGGGGCTGCGCGATGATCCCGACCATCGCCGAGGCAGCGCGGAAGATTGCGGCGAAAGAGATCTCCCCTGTCGAGTTCATGAAGGACCGGCTGGCCAAGGCTCAGGCGCTGAACCCCGAGATCCACGCCTTCATCCGCTTCACGCCCGAGATCGCGCTGGCGCAGGCGAAGGCCGCCGAGGCGCGGCAGATGGCGGGCACGCTGAAGGGTCCGCTGGACGGCATCCCCATCGCGCACAAGGATATCTACGAGACGGCGGGCGTGCCCACGACCGGGCATTCCCGCGTGCTGGAACACCATGTGCCCAAGGCCGATGCGGCCGCCGTGCGCGCCTGGGCCGAAGCGGGCGCGGTCTCGCTCGGCAAGCTCGCGACGCACGAATTCGCCTGGGGCGGGCCGTCCTTCGACCTGCCCTGGCCGCCGGCGCGCAACCCCTGGGATACGGAGCGCTTCACGGCGGGGTCGTCGTCGGGCACCGGCGCGGCCGTCGCCGCCGGCGTCATCCTGGGCGGGACGGGCTCGGACACGGGCGGGTCGATCCGCGGCCCCGCCGCGCTGTGCGGCACGGCGGGGATCAAGCCAACCTACGGTCTGTGTTCGCGTGCCGGCGTGCTGCCGCTGTCCCACAGCCTGGACACGGTCGGGCCGCTCGCCTGGACGGTCGAGGATTGCGCCATCCTGCTCGATGCGCTGGCGGGGCATGATCCGGCCGACCCGTCTTCCGCCAACCGGCCGAAGCCCGATCTCCTCTCCGGCCTGAACGGCGGTGTGCGGGGCCTGCGCATCGGCGTCATCCGCCATTTCCACGAGGCCGACTGGCCGGTCAGCGCAGGGGTTGCCGCCGGCATCGCGCATGTGGCGCGGACGCTGGAAGGGCTCGGTGCGACGGTCGAGGAAGTGACGTTGCCGCCGCTGCAGGACTTCAACGCGGCGGGCTGGCTGATCCTCGCCGCCGACGCCTTCGCCGTGCACGAGCCGTGGCTGCGCACGAAGTACCGTGAATACGGCGAATACCTGCGCGAGCGCCTCGCCCTGGCCGCCACCATCACCGCCGCCGACTACCTGCAGGCGCAGCGCCGCCGGCGCGAATTGTGCGAGGCGGTGGCGAAGGTGATGGCGCGATGCGACCTGCTGCTGACCGCGGCCCAGCCTTCCGAGGCGCCGCTCATCACCGTGCCCGGCAAGTGGACATCCTTCGAGGTCGCCAACTTCACCATCCCCTTCAACCTGACAGGCCAGCCGGCGCTGACGGTCTGCGCCGGCTTCGGGGAAGGCGGGCTGCCGGTCGGCGCGCAGCTGATCGGCCGGCCCTTCGAGGATGCGACGGTGCTGCGCGCGGGCCATGCCTATGAGCAGGCGACGACCTGGCGGTCGCGGCGACCGGCGATGGCGGGGTAGGCCTCAGCGCAGCATCGGCTTCACGAGGTACTCCCAGAAGGTGAAGACGACCTCGATCGCGACCAGCGCGACGATGGCGATCTCGAGCCCCGTCGCGCGCCGCGCCTGAAGCAGGGACAGTACGCCCTCCGTCGTGTCCCCGATCAGGCTGAGCTTGCGGTCGAGCGCTGCGCTGCGCTCCTTCAGTTCATACTCGTCGGCAAGCCGCGCATGCAGGCGCTCGAGCGCAGGATGGTCCCACAGGATCTCCGGCTTCTCCTCCGCCTCGACCCGCGCCGTGGTGCGGCTGCGGGCGGACAGCGCATGGCCGATCTGCCGGTGCAGCGCGCGGGAGGAGGCGGCGAGCCGCCCTTCCGTGCGCAGCGTGGCGACGACGGGTTCCAGCCGGTCCAGCGCCTCGGCCAGCAGGGCTTCCTGATGCGCGAGTGCGGCACTTTTCGCCAGCGCGTCCGCGACGATGGCTAGGCGCGGGATCGACAGGTCGCGCAGCCGGATCACGCCGTCCGGGTCGATGCCGTCCTGCTCGGCGCCGGGCGCGATGGTCGCCGTCTCCTCGACCGGTCGGGGCAGCGGCGCGGTCAGGCGCGGCCGGAGCATGCCAATGATCGCCGCTTCCTGCTCGGCGCTCGCGCCGACCAGCACGACGGCGCCCCAGCGGAAGGCGAAGGCGGTCAGGCCCGGCGGCGTGGCGAGCGGCACCGGGTCCGCCGCAGGCGCGCCCTCCCGCGGCAGGCCGCGATGGTCGAGCCGCTCGCCCAGCAGCAGCGCGCGCGCGGTCAGCACGCTGCCCGACATGCTCAGGCGATCTCGCCTTCGGCGCGCAGGTCGCCGATCGCCTTGCGGAAGGCGGCGACGGTCGCCTCCATCTCCGCCGGCCCGTGCGCGGCGGAGACCGGTCCGCCCGGCCAGGGCGAGAAATCGACGCCATGCGTCCGCATCGCCAGCAGCAGCTTCGTCACCGTCTGCAGCCCGCGCGGCACCTTGAGGTCGGCATAGCCCATGGCCAGCGGGTCGAAGGTGCTCGGCGTGATCGGCAGGTTCTTCCAGTTGGTGAAGATGTGGATGCCGGTATGCCGGCCATAGACCGCCCACGGGACGGACATCTCGACCAGCACCTGGTTCATCGCGCCGCGCAGCGCAGCGGCATAGGCATGGGTGCGGGCGATGGCATCGGTGTCGCGCAGGATCTCCAGCGTCGCGATGCCGGCGGCGGCCGACAGCGGGTTGGCGTTGTAGGTCCCCTGGTGCGGAATCTTCTCCACGCCCCGCGCGGCCGCGCGTTCCGGGTCGAGCAGTTCCAGAAGGTCCCGGCGCCCGACCACCGCCCCGCCCGGCAGGCCGCCCGCCAGGATCTTCGCCAGTGTCGTCAGGTCCGGGCGGATGCCGAGCACCTCCTGCGCGCCGCCCTTCGCCACGCGGAAACCCGTCACGACCTCATCGAACACCAGCACGATGCCGTGCCTCGCCGTCGCTTCGCGCAGCGCATGGACGAAGCTGTCGCGCAGCGGCACCTGGCCGTAGGTCGAGCCCGTGGGCTCGAGGATGGCGGCGGCGATCGTCTCGCCCTCCGCCGCCATCAGCGCGGCGAGCCCTTCCTCGTCATTCGGGTCGATCAGCAGGACGTTCTCGGACAGGCCCTCGAGGATGCCCGGCGTCGGCGTGCCGTCGAAATGGTTGGTCACGCCGAAGGCCATGTGGTCGTGCCAGCCGTGGAAATGGCCGCGCAGGCGCAGCAGCTTCGACCGCCCCGTCGCGGCGCGGGCGACGCGGAGTGCCATCAGCGTCGCCTCGGTGCCGGAATTGGTGAAGCGGATCATCTCCGCGCTCGGCACCATGGACTTGATCAGTTCCGCCCAGCGGTTCTCGAGCGCGTGGTTGGCGCCGTAATGCGTGCCCTTGGCCAATTGCTCCGCGACGCGCGCCGTCACCTCTGGATGCGCGTGGCCGAGGATCAGCGCGCCATGGCCGCCCGCGTAATCGACATACTCGTTGCCATCCACGTCCCATTTGCGGGCGCTGGCGGCGCGCGCGACGGCGATCGGGTGCGGGCGGACATAGCGCGTGTCATGCGTCACGCCGCCGGGGAAATGCTCCCGCGCCTCGGCATAGGCGGCGGCGCTGCCGGGCGTATGCGTGACGAAGGCGGAAACGATCGGGGAATTGGTCGGCGGGATCGCGTTCATGGCGGCCTCGGCTGGGTTCGCAGAGGCTAGCCTGCGCGGGCGGCGGCCTGCTGTCCATCGCCCGGTCGACGCAGCATCTTGTGGGAAAGAGGGGGCAAGGCACGCTATATTCGGCGCATGGATGGTCCCGCCGCGCCCCCGCCGCCCGGCGCCACCTTCGGGGAGGCGCCGGTCCCCGCACGCGCCTTCGACCCGGGGATGGGCCTGGCCGTCGCGCGCCGCACCGTGTTGCGGGCGGCGGACGGCGAAAGCTTCGGCCGGGTGGCGGACCGCGTCGCGGCCGGCAACATGGCGCTGGCTGGCACGCAGGCCGATGGGCTGGAACAGGCGCGGCTGCGCAACGCCATCGCGACCGGCGCGCTCATCACCTCCGGCCGGCATCTGCAGCACGGCGATGCCGAGCAGCCTTCGCGCAACATGGAGGTCTTCACCAATTGCGCGACCGCCGGCGCCTCCTTCACCAAGTTCTATCTGCTGCTGAACGGCGCGGGCGTCGGGCGCGCCTATGACGACGCGCTCTGCCCGGTCGATTGGGCCGAGGCGCCGGAGTTGCTTCTGCACCTGTCGCCGAGCCATCCCGACCATCCGCGCGACCGCGCCACGCTGCACCGCTTCGGCGTCGAGTTTGGCCTGCTGCGCTGGGGCATGGGGCCGGAGGCCTTCGGCGATGTGGAGGAAGCCGATGTGCGCGCCTTCCTCGCGCGCGAACTGGTGCACGACCTCGCTCGCCTGCCGCCGGGCACGGTGCGCCATCGCGTGGCGGATACGCGCGAGGGCTGGGCCAAGGCGGTGGAAGTGCTGGAATCCATGGCCTTCCGCGGCGCGCGAGGCGAACGCCTGCTGCTCGACCTGTCGGAGATCCGCCCGCTCGGCGCGCCGATCCACGGCATGCAGGGGCGCCCGGCATCCGGCCCGCTGTCGCTGCTGCGCGCCTTCATCACGCTGCGGCGGGAGGTGATCGAGGCCGCGCGCGACCGCGACAGGGCAGGGGAGGCGATGCGCCCCTGGGAACAGGCGCTGCGCGCGGACCATATCCTGTCCACCGAGGTGCAGGTCGGCGGCGCGCGCCGTGCTGCGCGCATGGCGACGAAATCCTGGCGCGATCCCGGCGCCTTGCGCTTCGTGCGGCTGAAGGCCGAAGGCGGGCTCTGGACCGCGAACCATTCGCTGATGGTCGATGCCGAGTTCTGGGACCGGCTGGGCCGCGCGGATGAAGAACCGCTGACCCGCCACGCGAAGGCGTTGTTCGAGGCCGCGACGGCCTGCGCCTACATCAACGGCGAGCCCGGCTTCATCAACGGCGACCGGCTGGAGGATGCGCGCACCGGTTTCGCGCGGCAGAAGCCCGCGACGGCCGAGGCCGGCTCCGCGGCCTACCGCATCGTCGAAGGCGCCGCGCTGCTCGCCGAGGTCGCGCGGTGCGCGGCTTCCGCCGACTTCCCCGTCACGACGAACCCCTGCGGGGAGGTCGTGCTGCATGTTACGGGCGGCTACTGCGTCATCGCGGATTTCGCGCCGCTGCTCGCCTGCCCGGTGCCGTTCGATACGCTCGTGCCGGGCGCGGTGCCGGAGGATGTGGCAGTCGCCTGGGATGCGCGCGTCGAGGACGCGGTGCGGCTCGGCGTGCGCTTCCTCATCCGCGTCAACCGCATGGCCGGGCTCTATGCGGCGGAGGTCGCACGCACCAACCGCATCGGCATCGGGCCCACCGGGCTGCATGAATGGGCCTGGGCGCGCTTCGGCCTCGGCTTCCACGACCTGCTGGACGAGGCGCGCGCGAAGCCCTTCTGGAATGCGCTGGCGCGCCTGTCGGGGGCCGCGAAGGACGAAGCCAGCGCCTATGCCGCGGCGCTCGGCATGGCGCCGCCCGTCACGGTCACGACGATCAAGCCCGCGGGGACCACCAGCAAGCTGTTCGGGTTGACGGAAGGCGCGCATCTGCCCGCACGGCGGCAATACCTGCGCTGGGTGCAGTTCCGCGGCGGGCCGGATGGCGACCCGCTCATCGCCGACTACGCCGCGCGCGGCTATCCCGTGCGGGCGCTCGAGACCTTTCCCGGCGTGACGGTGGTGGGCTTCCCGACGCTGCCGCTGATCCAGCGCCTCGGCATCGGCGACCGGCTGGTGACGGCGCCGGAAGCGACGCCGGAGGAACAGTATCGCTGGCTCGGATTGCTGGAGCGCCACTGGATCGGACAGCACCGCGGCAACCAGGTCTCCTACACGCTGAAGATCGCGACCGACCGCGTGGGGCTGGAGGAATTCCGCGCCATCCTGCGCCGCCACCAGCCGCTTCTGCGCTGCTGCGCCGTGCTGCCGAGCCGCCCGGACCGCGACCTCGGCTACGAATACCTGCCGGAGGAGGAGGTGGCGCCGGAGGAGTTCGCGCGCATCCTCGGCGCGATCCGCGACGCGGGCGTGGCGGAGGCGGTCGACCTCGCGCGTCTGCAATGCGAGGCGGGGGTCTGCCCGGTCTAGCAACCCTCGCATGTGATGGTGCGCACGGTTTCGCTTTCCGCTTTCCTGTCTGCTCCCTGCGCGGGCCGATCCTGGCGCGCATGCATGAAGGGAGCACCGATGATGGCCAAGGAGTCCGAAGCACGGATCCGTCCCGAGGATCTGCTGCGCCCCGCCGAATTGCGGCCCGATGCCCTGAAGGGGCTGATCGCCGCCGTCGAGAAGTCCAAGGGCAAGTTCATCGACTGGGAAAGGCTTGGGCGGCCTGCGTTCGACCAGTTGAAGGTCCGCGTCGAGGTGGCGCCGGACCGGGTCGCGGACATCGTGAAGGCGGCGATGGATGCCGATGATCTGCGGATCCGGCTCGGCATCCTGATCAACGGCCTGCCGCCGCTGGACCGCATTCCACAGATAGAACTCGACATCACGCCGAACCGCTGAGGGGATGGGTGCCATGGCCTGCCAGTTGCGTCGCCTGCGTGTCGTGCAACTCCACCCCACGCGCCGCTGCAACCTGGCATGCCGGCACTGCTATTCGCTCTCCGGGCCCGAGGCGCGGGACGCGCTGCCGCTCGATGCCGTCCTGCGCCTCGTCGCCGACATGAAGGCCCAAGGCTATGAGGGGTTGAGCCTGTCGGGCGGGGAGCCGCTGATGTGGCCGGGCCTCCTTCCGACGCTCGCCACGGCGCGGCGCGAGGGGCTCCTCACCGCGCTCGCCACCAACGGCATGCCGCTGAGCGCCCGGCGTGCGGAGGACCTTGCGCCGCTCGTCGATCTCGTGGCCGTCAGCCTGGATGGCGCGCCAGAGACGCATGACCGCATCCGGGGAAAGCCCGGCGCATTCGCCGCGATGCGCGAAAGGCTGCCACTGCTGCGCGCGGCGGGCATCCGCTTCGGCATCATCTTCACCGTCACGCGCCACAATCTCGACGACCTCGCCTTCGCAGCGAACTTCGCGATCGAGGAAGGCGCCGCGCTCCTGCAAATCCACCCGCTGGAAGCCGTCGGCCGCGCGGCGGCCGAGATGGCGGAGGAGGAGCCGGACGGGCTCGTCGCCAGCGCCGCCTATCTCGCCGCCTTGCGTCTGGCCGATCTGGTCGGGGACCGGCTCGCGGTGCAATGCGACCTCGCGCATCGCGGCCTGCTGCGGGAGGCACCTTGGCTCGTACTGGGCGATGTTCCGCCGCCGGACGCGCCGCTCGCCGCCTTCGTGCCCGACCTGATCGTCGAGGCGGATGGCTCGGTGGTACCGGTGCAGCATGGCTTCCCCCGGGCCCATGCGCTCGGCAACCTGGCCGCGGCGCCGCTGCCCGAGCTCGGCGCGCGATGGCTGGCTGCCGGCGGCCCAGCGCGGCTGCGCGCCCATATCCGCCGCGCGCTCGATGCCGCGACGGCCGATCCCGAGGCGATGCCCGCCTTCGACTGGTATCGCGCGCTGGTCGCGGCCTGAAGGATCTCAGCCGGGACGCAAGGGCTGCACGAGCAGCCGGTCGAGCCGCTGCTCCCCATCGGTGCGATAGCCCTCGATGCCTATCACCATGCCGAGCTGCCCCTTCTCCGGCTCGGCGATGTAGGTCCCGAAGATCCGGTCCCAGCAGGACAGGCAGAAGCCGAAATCGCTGTTCGTCTCACGCTCGATCTCGGAATGATGGACGCGGTGCATGTCGGGCGTAACCAGCAACCAGCGCAGCGGCCGGTCGAGCCAGCCCGGCAGCGCGACATTGGCGTGGTTGAACATCGCGGTCGCGTTCAGCAGCACCTCGAACACCAGCACCGCTTCCGCCGAGGCGCCCAGCAGCGTGACGGCGACCGCCTTGATGGCGAGCGAGAGGAGGATCTCGACCGGGTGGAAGCGCAGGCCGGAGGACGCGTCGAGCTCCGGATCGGCATGGTGGACCCGGTGCAGCCGCCACAGCACGGGCACCGCGTGGAAGACCCGGTGCTGGAAGTAGATCAGCAGGTCGAGCAGCAGCACCGCGACGGGTGCCGCGACCCAGAACGGCACGTCGAGCCAGCGGAACAGCCCCAACCCCTGCGACTCGGCCCAGAGCGCCACGCCCACCGCACCCGCCGGGGCAACCAGCCGCAGCAGCAGCGAGGAGAGCGCGACGAGCCCCAGGTTGGAGGGCCAGCGCCGCCAGGACAGCCGCTGCGCCCGGCGCGGGAAGGCGTGTTCCAGCGCCACCATCGCCAGCAGCACGGCGGCGAAGACGGTCAGGCGGATGACAGGTTCCTGCGCGAGCATCGCCCCATCATGTAGCGCGCGGCCGCCGGGCTTGCAGGGGGCGCCCGACGGGGCGAGCATGGCGGGGAAGGAGACCGCCATGAAGCGCCTTGCCGCCCTGATCGCCCTCGCGCCGCTGCCCGCGCTCGCGCACCACCCGCTGGGCGGGGAGGTGCCCTCGACCCTGTGGCAGGGTTTCGCCTCCGGCGTCGGCCATCCGATGATCGGGCCGGATCATCTCGCCTTCCTGCTGGCCGCCGGCGTGCTGGCGGCGGCGATTCCGGCCAGGCGCGGCGTATTCGCGATCCTCGCCTTCGTGGCGGGCGGGTTCGTCGGCAGCCTCGCGCATGTCGCGGGCATCGGCTTCGGCCCGGTCGAGGCGCTGGTGGCGCTGAGCGTGGCCGCGGCGGGCGCGGCGCTGCTCGCCGGCGCCCCGGTCGCGCTGCTGCCGGCCGGCTTCGCGCTGGC
>NZ_JACADQ010000659.1 GCF_016106015.1 Neoroseomonas rubea | reverse complement strand
ACCATCATCGGCACGGGCTGCAACCCGAACGTCGCCGCCGTCGTCGTCATCGGCATCGAGCCCGGCTGGGCCGGCAAGGTGGCCGAGGGCATCGCCAGGACGGGCAAGCCGGTCGAGGCCTTCGCCATCGAGCAGAACGGCGACATCAACACCATCGCCGCCGCGTCCCGCGCCGCCTACCGCATGGTCCGCCACGCGACGGGGCTGAAGAAGACCCGCGCGCCGCTGCAGGAACTCTGGGTCTCGACCAAATGCGGTGAATCCGACACGACCTCGGGCCTCGGCTCCTGCCCGACCGTGGGAGATTCCTTCGACAAGCTCTGGGAGAACGGCAACACGCTGGTCTTCGGCGAAACCTCCGAGATCACCGGCGGCGAGCACCTGGTCGCCGCGCGCTGCCGCACGCCGGAAATCCGCGACCAGTTCATGGCGATGTTCAACCGCTACCAGGCGGTGATCGAGGCGAACAAGACGTCGGACCTGTCCGAAAGCCAGCCCACCAAGGGCAACATCGAGGGTGGCCTGACCACCATCGAGGAGAAGGCGCTCGGCAACATCCAGAAGATCGGCAAGAAGTGCACGGTCGATGGCGTGCTGGACAAGGCCGAGGAGCCGACTCACGCGGGCCTCTGGTTCATGGACAGTTCCTCGGCCGCGGCCGAGATGGTGACGCTCTGCGCGGCCTCGGGCTTCGCCGTGCACACCTTCCCGACCGGCCAGGGCAACGTGATCGGCAACCCGATCGTCCCGGTCATCAAGCTGACGGCCAATCCGCGCACGCAGCGGACCATGTCCGAGCACATCGACGTGGACGTGACCGGCCTGCTGCAGAAGAAGATGAACTTCGACCAGGCGGGCGACGCCCTGCTCGACTGCATCATCCGCACCGCGGACGGGCAGTTCACCGCGGCCGAGATCCTCGGCCACCGGGAATTCAGCCTGACGCGGCTGTACGAGAGCGC
>NZ_JACADQ010000658.1 GCF_016106015.1 Neoroseomonas rubea | reverse complement strand
CCCCGCGGCGGCGGCGGCGACGGCGGTTGCCATCAAGGCACGCTCGTCCTGCGGCGCCAGCGCGCGCGCGCGCGCCGCCGCCGCAGTGGCCGCCACGGCCTCGCCGGTCCAGGCGAGCAACAGGGCCAGGTTGGCATGCCCCTCCAACAGGCGGGGATCGGCCGCGATGGCGCTTCGGAACGCGGTCGCCGCCTCTGCGTCGCGGCCCAGGGCCCGCAGGGCGAGGCCTAGGCTGTTCCAGCCCGATGCTGCCCGTGGCTCGGCCCGCAGCGCCTCCCGCAGCTCCGCTGCCGCCTCTGCCGCGCGGCCGCTTCCCAGCAGAATATCGCCGAGGGTGAAGCGCGCGAGCGCGAGGCCCGGATTGACCGCGAGGGCGCGGCGCAGGGCCGCCTCGGCGTCGGTCGCGCGGCCGAGTTCCGCGAGCGCCTTGCCGAGATTGGCCTCCGCTTCCGGGAAGCCCGGCCGGGCGGCGGCCGCCCGCGCGAAGGCATCCGCCGCGCCGGCGGCGTCGCCCGCCTTCATTGCGACGTTGCCGAGCGCCATCAACGCCCCCGGATGGTCGGGCCGCGCGGCGAGCGAGGCCTCGATGGCCACCCGCGCGCCGGCCATGTCGCCGCGGCCCGTCAGCAGGATACCGAGATTGAGCGAGGCAACCGCATTGGCGGGCTCCCGCGCCAGGGCGCGGCGCAGCGTCACCACGGCCGCCTCGCCGCGGCCGGCCATCGCTTCGGCATTGCCGAGGGCAACGATCCAGGCCACGGGCGCATCCGCCGCTGCCGCTGCGGCGGCGAGGGGCCTCAGCGCATCCTGCACGCGTCCGACGCGCAGCAGAACCATGCCGCCGAGATGCTGGGCCGCCGCGTCGGCGGGCGCGGCGGCGATGGCGGCGCGGGCGGCCTGTTCGGCCTCGGCGGGACGGCCGCCGCGAAGGGCCAGATCGGAAAAGCTCTCGTCTGAACTCCTGTC
>NZ_JACADQ010000657.1 GCF_016106015.1 Neoroseomonas rubea | reverse complement strand
CGCCGTGCTGGCGCGCGCGCGCAGGCCGTATCGGGAGGTGCCGCCGGAGGAGCTAGCGCGCATCGCCGGCACGCCGCACCATGGCGGCATCGTCGCCCTGGCCTGGCCGCGCGCGGTGCCGGCGCTCGATCCGCGCACGCTGCCCGCCGCGCGCGTGACACCCGTGCTGGACGGCATCGGCAACCCGCACAATCTCGGCGCCATCGCGCGGTCCGCCGCCTTCCTCGGCTGCCGCGCGCTGGTGCTGTCGGGCGATCCGCGCCAGGCGGGGCTGTCGGATGCCGCGTTCCGCACCTCCGAAGGCGGGCTCGAGGCGCTTGAGCTTTTCGCCGCGCAGGACCTGCCCGCCGCGCTGCATGCGCTCGCCCCCGCCATGCTGACCCTCGCCGCCGTGCCGCGCGGCGGCACCCCGCCCGCCGCCGTGCCGCGCGACCGGCCGATCGCGCTCGTGCTCGGCAATGAGGAGGACGGGCTGTCCCCCGCGACGATCGCCGCCTGTGCCGGCCGGGTCACCCTGCCCGCGGCCGGTCCTGTGGAAAGCCTGAATGTTTCGGTCGCGGCCGCGGTGCTGATCCACGCGCTGACGGACTGATCCCGACCCTGCGCCATGCCCTTCGCATGAGGGCCAGACCTTTGCGCGCCAGGCATGATCCGCGCAGGAAAGTCTTGCGGCGCGGCGCCGGATGGGTCCAATCGACCGCATGGACGGCGGCATCGGTGACGCGACGGCGCGGCTGGAGGCGACGGACGGCTCGGGTGGCCGCATTCTGGCCGCGCATGGCCGGCTGGACGCCGCGGCGGCGGCGCGCCTCTGGCCGGCGGCGATGCGCGCGGCGGAAGGCGGCGTGGCCGTGCTCGACCTCTCCGGCATCGAGACGATAGACACCGCCGGCGCCTTGCTGCTGCTGACCGCGGCCCCGGGCGCGGAACGCCGCGGGGCCGAGCCCTCCGTCGCGGCCATGCTGGACC
>NZ_JACADQ010000656.1 GCF_016106015.1 Neoroseomonas rubea | reverse complement strand
TCGCGCTTCGCCGCCGGCGCCGACCTGCCGGTCGCCTTCTACGGGCAGCTCGCGGCGCTGGCGCTGGGGGAGGATGCCGCGCGCGTCTCCGCCCGCATCGCGGCCGCCGCCGTTCCCCCCGTGACGCCGCCGCGCGCGGCCGATTTCGCGGCGCGGGAACTGGCGCGCGCGGTGCTCACCCTGGCGGATCTCGGCGACCCGCGGCGGGCGCGCATCTTCCTCCTGCGGCTCGAGGACCTGGCCAATGACGGCACCGACCGCCGGCTCGCGGCGCGGCTCGCCAACCATATCGGCCGGCCCGATCACGCCGTGTGGGTGGCGCGGCGCGCGGGTGCCGCGGGGGACATGATCCTGCCCGAAGGCTGGCCGGCGCCCTATCGCCCGCCGGTGACGAGCCCCGAGCCCGCCATCATCCACGCCATCACCCGCCAGGAGAGCAACTTCGACACCGAGGCGGTGAGCAGCGCCAACGCCCGCGGCCTGATGCAGCTGCTGCCCTCGACCGCCACGCTCGTCGCGCGGCGCATCGGCGTGCCCTTCCAGGTCGCGCAGCTCACCGCGAGCCCCGAGACGAACATGCGCCTCGGCGCCGCCTATCTGGAAGACATGCTGGCGCGCTACGACGGCGCCCTGCCGCTCGCCGCCGCCGCCTACAATGCGGGCCCCGGGCGCGTCGACCAGTGGCTCGGCACCTATGGCGACCCGCGCGGGGCCGATGTGGACGTGCTCGACTGGATCGAGCAGATCCCCTTCACCGAGACGCGCAACTACGTCCAGCGCGTGATCGAGAACGTCGTGGTGTACCGCGCCGCCGACCCCTCGGCCGCGGCGCGGGAGCATCCGCTGGCGCAGTACCTCCGGCCCGCGCGGTGACGCCGCGCCGGATCGAGCTGTCCGCGCGCGACGGGCTGCGGCTCGCGGCGATGGAATGGCCGGGGCCGGCGGCGCGCACGCCGGTGCTCTGCCTGGCCGGCATCTGC
>NZ_JACADQ010000655.1 GCF_016106015.1 Neoroseomonas rubea | reverse complement strand
CGCCATGGCCGGTGGCGCACTGACCGGGGGCATCGCGACCGCGGCGAGCGCCGGGCCGGCGGGGGGTGCGCGCCGCCCATCCGTCTCGGCCAGCCTTGCGCGCGCGAGGGGGGCGAAGACGCCGTCCGGAAAGCGGTCGAGATAGGCGCGGTAGTCGGCGGCCGTGCCGCCTGCGCGCACCGTCTCCCAGAACAGGATCTCGGCGCGGTCGTCGCGCGCGGGCGGGGCGGCGGGCGGGGGCGCGGCCGGCACGGTGATCGCGGCGGGGACGAAGTAGAATGCGCCCTCCATCGCCGAATGTTCCCACGGCACCTGGCGGCCGCCGGTCTGCTCGCGCACCTCTCGCCGCACCTCGGCCATCATGGCGCGCAGTTCGAGCCCCGGCGTGGCGATCTTGCGCAGCAGCGCCGCGGTGAAGGGGCTGTGCTGGCCGGCGCCGTCCTCGGCCACCTCGCCAGGTGCGGTGGCGAAGGCGATCAGCGTGCCGACCGCCGCACGCACCGGCGACAGGCCCGGGCCGGTCGCGATGCCGCGCGTCGCGCTTGCCAGCCGCAGGCGGAACGGGTTGTCGCGGCAGCCATCGAGCAGCACGATCGAGACGCGCGCGCCTTCCAGCTGGGCGATGACGCTGTCTAGGTCGAGCCCCTCAAAGCGCAGGTCGCGGTCGTTGCGGATGTCGGTCGAGACCGGTAGCAGCCAGTTCCGCCCGCCGAATTCCAGCGCATGCCCGGCATAGAAGAACAGCGCCGCATCCGCCCCCGTCGCGCGCTGGCCGAGCCGCCGCACCGCCTGTTCCATCGCCAGCCGGTCGGGGTCGAGCACCAGGTCCACGTCGAAGCCGAGCCGAGCCAGCGTGGCGGCGAGCGCGCGCGCGTCGTTGGGCGGGTTGGCGAGCGGGGGGATGGCGCGATAGGCCCCGGCGCCGACCACCAGCGCGACGCGCGCGCCCGGCTGCGCCAGGGCGGGCGTGGCGAGGAGCAG
>NZ_JACADQ010000654.1 GCF_016106015.1 Neoroseomonas rubea | reverse complement strand
CGGCCGCGCCGGGGGTTCCGGCGGACGCGGCGGCTCGGGCGGGCGCGGGGGTGGCGGCGGCGGGCGGCACAGCAGTCGCCGTTCCCCGGCTTCCGCATAGATGCGCGCGAGCTCGGCGCGCAGCGCTCCTTCCCGCGCCTCTTCCTCCCGCAGCGCATCGAGGCTCACGGTCGCGCGCTCCGGCACCGCGCATTGCGCCTGCGGCGTCGCGAACCAACCGAAGGGATCGCGCCAGAGCAGCCAAAGGGCGAGCAGGAGCGCGAGCAGCAGCAGCAGGAAGGCGAGCAGCCAGGGCCAGATGCGACGGCGCGCGGCAGCAACGGCGGCCGGCGGGCCAACGATCGCCATGGGCGTGACCGCGGTGGGGACCATGCGCACGAGCAGTTCGCGCATCCCCCCCGCGCCTGCCGCGACATGCCCCCACGGGGCGAGCACCGGCTGCCCCTCCCGCACCCGGACCGCGCCCTGGTCCGGAATCTCCAGCGCGAGTCGCAGCAATTCGCCGAGGAAGCGGTCGCCCTCGCTCGATGAGGCGCGCAGCTTGTCCGCCGCGCCCTGGATCTCGGCGACCAAGCGCATCAGGTCTGCGCGCACGGCCTCCTGCGCCGCGGGATCGAGCGACGCCAACGGAAGGGCGGGCCCGCTGCCCGCCGCGTACCAGTCGATGCTGCCCTTCTCGGGGTCCGGGTTCGGTTCAGCGAAGAGGGCGGCGTGGCGGGGCGACAGCGCGCGGCGCAGATACTGCGTCAGCTGGTCCCAGTGCTGCACCGCCAGTTGCCCGCCCACGCCCTGGGCCAGCAGGTCCCGGTTCAGCGTGGTGGCGATCAGGCTTTCGTCCACGGGCTTGCTCTTTCGCCCGGGTCAGCGCGGCGTGGCCGGGGCCACGGGCGTCGCGTCCTGCGGCGGCGGCGTGGTCGCTGCGGGGGGCGCGGGCGCGGCGGGGGACGGCGTGGACGGTGTCGACGCCGCCGGTGCAGGCGCG
>NZ_JACADQ010000653.1 GCF_016106015.1 Neoroseomonas rubea | reverse complement strand
CGGCCGCGCGCGCAGCCTATGTGCTGTTCGCCGGGCGGCTCGACCGGCGCAAGGGTGTGCATCACCTCCTCGCCGCGGCGCGCGCCCTGCCGCACATCCCCTTCCGCGCCGCCGGCTGGGGGGCGGACCTCGCCGCGCTGCGCGCCGCCGCGCCGGCGAACCTGGCCTTCCAGGACGCGCAGGGCGACGCGCGCTACTGGCAGGCGCTGGGGGAGGCGCGGATCTTCCTCTCCCCCACCCATGCCGAGACCTTCGGCCTGTCGGTCGCGGAAGCCATGGCATCGGGCTGCGCCATCGTCTCCTCCGCCGTCACGCTGGACTTCGCGGGCCATCGCCACGCCCCGGGGGACGAGGCGGGGATGATCGCGGGCCTCGCGCGGCTGTGGGACGACCCGGCGGCCTGCGCGGCGGCGGGGGCGGACAACCGGCGGCTGGCCGCCCGCTTCACCTGGGATGCGCACATCGATTCGCTGCTCGCGCTCCATGCGCGCCTGCCGCGCGGGGAGGCCGCCTGATGCGCGTCGCGATCTACCATCCCTGGATCTACCTGAAGTCGGGGCTCGAGCGGACGCTGCTCGAAATCCACCGCCGCAGCCGCCACCAGGTGACGCTGCACACCGGCCACTACGACGCCGAAGGCACCTATCCGGAACTCGCCGCGGCGGGGATCGTCGAGCATGGCCGCGTCTCGGTTCGCCGCGCCTACCTGCCCGTGCTGGGTGCGGCCGCGCGCATCGCGGCGACCCGGATCGACCCCGCCGGCTACGACGCGCTAGTCGTCTCCTGCGACGGGCTCGGCGACCTGCTGACGCTGCGCAACCGGTCGAAGCCGGTCATGGCGCTCTGCTTCACGCCGCTGCGCGCGGCCTATGACGAGGCCTATCGCGCGCGCCTGCTCGCCCGCGCGGGCGCGCTTCGGCCGCTGGCGCTGGCGGCCGAGGCCGGCTGGCGCGCGGTCGACCGCGCCTGCTGGCGCAACTATTC
>NZ_JACADQ010000652.1 GCF_016106015.1 Neoroseomonas rubea | reverse complement strand
CGGCCCGTCCCGGGGCGCGGCGGGCGGGGCAGGCTGCGTTCCAGCGCGCGCAGCGCGACGCAAATTTCCTGCCAGGCGGCCGGGCTGCCGGCGCGCAGCGCGGCTTCGCCCTGCCCGCCCAGCACTGCGTCCGGGCGCATAGGCCGCAGCGCGGCGCAGGAGGTGGCAAGCGCGGGCAGGATCTCGACATGGGCGTCGGAGGCCCAGCCGGGCAGATCCTCGAAGCGGACGGGGCGGAGCGGCGGCGGGGCGGGGGGGCCGGCTTCCTCGGGCCTGGCTTCAGGCTCGGGTGAGGGCCCGCCATGCTGGGCGCGGGCGCCGCTCGCGATCAGGACAAGCACCAGCGCGAAGGCGATGGTCCGGGCGGTGCGGCCGGGATGGCGCGGCGGGTCCATGGCGGTAGCATACCCCGGCCCTGCCGGCGCCGCGACTCTCCGGGGGCAAGTGGGAGCGCCGCGGGCGCCCCGGCCCGGGGCTCAGGCGGGCCGGGTTCCCACCAGCTTCCAGGTGGGATCGGAGACCGCAAGATCGCGCTGGAACGTCCAGAGGTCCGTGATCTCGGTCACCGCCTCCGCACCCGCCAGGATCGAGCCGTCCCGGCCCGTCGTCAGGCTGATCTGGTCCGAGACGATGCGGACGGTGATCTCGGCCAGGTTTCCGCGAAGGTCGGCGGCCTCGATGCCCATGTCGTGGATCGCGCGGATTTCCGTGCGCTGGGTCTCGCCTTCCTGCTCGCGGCGGCTGATCTCGCCCTCAAACCCGGCATAGGCGTCATCGGCCAGGAGGTTGCGCAGCGTGATGCGGTCGCCGGCGGCGAAGGCCTCGACGATCATGCGGAAGGCGCCCTCGGCGCCGCCGAGGAAGGCGGCCGGGTCGAAGCCGGCATCGATGCCGCGGATGCGCATCAGGGCCTGGCCGGCAGGGGAGCGCGGGTCCGGCACGCCGCGCCGCGCCGGGCCGGCGGGGGCGACGGGCACGGCTTCC
>NZ_JACADQ010000651.1 GCF_016106015.1 Neoroseomonas rubea | reverse complement strand
CTCGACGCGGCGCGCCTGCTGGCCGGGAGCGTGCCGATCCGCCCCTCCCTCGCCGCGCTCGCCGAGCAGGCGCGCGCGCTCGCCGCCGCCGTCGCGCCGCGGCCGATCCGGCTCGGCCCAGCCAATACCTCGGCCGCGACGACGGTGGAGGACGCCTTCCTGCGCGCCGCCGGCCACTTGCTGGAAGTGGCCGCCCAGCAGGCCGCCCGCATCGCTCCCGGCGCGCCGCCCGAACCCGTCCACCAGACACGCGTCGCGCTGCGGCGCCTGCGCTCGGTCTTCCGGGTGTTCCGGGCCGCGACCGATTGCGCGGCGCTGCGCGCCTTCGATGCCGGGCTGCGGGAGGTGCTGTCCGTCCTCGGCCCCGCGCGGGACTGGGACGTGTTCCAGACCGGCATCGCGCGGGAGATCGCCGACGCCTTCGACGAGGACCCGCGCATCGCCTCCCTGCGCCGTGCCGCGGAAGCCCGCCGCGCGGAGGCCTACGAGGCCGTGGGCGCGATGCTCGCCGGGCCGGCCTGGCGGCTGCTCGCGATCGAGGGCATCGGCATCCTGCTGCTCCGCCCCTGGCGGCAGGGGGCGGAGGAGGCGCGGCTCGCCATGCTCGACGCGCCGGCCGCGCCCTTCGGGCGCGCGGTGCTGGACCGGCGCTGGCAAAGGCTGCGGCGGGCGGGGGCGGGCTTCGACGAATTGTCCGCCGAGCAGCTCCATGAGCTGCGCCTGGACGGCAAGCGCCTGCGGTATGCGGCGGAGGTCTTCGCGCCGCTGTTCGGCCCGCGCGCCACGCGGCGCTTCCTCCGACGGCTCTCGGCGCTGCAGGAAGGGCTGGGCCTTGCGAACGATGCCGCGGTGGCGCGCGGGCTGGTCCGCAGCCTGGCCGCGCCCGGCCAGGCGGGGCGGGCCTGGGCGGTGGGCGCGGCGGAGGGAGGTCGGAACAGCTCACGCCTGAACTCCTGACACACCTGAATCCCGGTGACGCGCCTTGCC
>NZ_JACADQ010000650.1 GCF_016106015.1 Neoroseomonas rubea | reverse complement strand
GCCTGCGCCAGCGCCGCCGCGGCGGCGGGCTGCTCGGCGAGTTCGAGCACGCATCGCGCGATCGCCGTCGCGTCGTCCGGCGGGACCAGCCGCGCCGCGCCCTGCGTCATCTCCGCCACGCCGCCGACATCCGTCGCGATCACCGGTCGCCCGCAGGCCATCGCCTCGAGGATCGCGTTGTTCGCCGTGGCGTCGCGCAGCGGCAGCAGCACGGCATCCGCGTCGCGATAGGCTTGGCGCAGCGCCACGTCGCTCAGGCCGCTTTCGGCCACCGTGCCCTCCGGCGGCGCGGTAGGCGGCTCGGGCGTGATCAGGCGCAGCGCCACCGGCAGGCCGGCCTGCCGCAGCATCTCGACCGCCGCGAAGCCCGTCGCGTGGTCGCGCAGCCAATGCCCGACGCTGAGCAGGCGGAAGGCACCCTCCGGCGTCGCGCCGCGCGGCCCGGGCGTGAAGAAATCCGTGTCGATGCCATGCGGGATCACGTGCAGCCTGTCGGCTGGGAGATGGTCGGCGAGCGCCGGGCGCTGCGCCTCGCACAGGATCACCGCGGCATCGAGCCGCGCGAGCCATCGCGGCGCGACCATGGCACCGAGCAGCGCGGCCGGCTGGTGGAAGGTCGCGACGAGGCGCGGCCGCCGGCCACCGGCGCACAGCGCCGCCGGCAGCCGTGCCAGCAATGCGAGCGCCAGTTCGCCATCGATCGCGTGGATCAGGTCCGGTGGCGCCTCGGCGCAGGCGGCGAGGAGTTCGGCCTCGGCGAGCCAGGCATTGCCCTGCTGGCCGAAGGGCCCGGCGCGCAGCAGCCGGCCCCAGGCGAGGAAATCCCCGTCGCGGCGCGCGGCGAGGTCGGCGCCGAGCGGGGTCACCATGCTCGTCGCCCGCTGCGCCGCGGGCAGGTGGCGCAGGAACTGCGCCGGGCCCGAACGCGCGGCGTGATGCGCGTGCCGCGCCTGCAGCGCGATGATGCGCGGCGCGGCATCCTCGGCCTT
>NZ_JACADQ010000065.1 GCF_016106015.1 Neoroseomonas rubea | reverse complement strand
CCGTCGCGCTGGTCGTGCTGCGCGGCGCCGTCGCCGCGCTGCCCACGGCCGCCGGCTGGGCCGTGCTCGGATCCGTCGGCGCCGTCGCATGGCGAGGCGCGCTCGGCGACCTCGGGTCGGATGGCTGGCTGCCGGGCGAGCAGATCGGCACGGCCGGCATCCTGGCCGAGGCGGTGTGGTGCGTGGCGATCGCCGCCGCGGCCTGGCACGGCGTGCCGGCCACATGGCTCGGGCCGGGTCTCGCGCTGCTGGTGGCGACGACGCGGATCGGCGGCTACGGCGAGGCGCTGGTGCCCATCCTGTGGGAGGAGACGCTGCGCCAGGCGCTGCTGCTGTCGGTGAACATCGTCGCGGGCTTCGCGGCGGGGCTCATCATCGTGCTGCTTGCCGGCTGGGGGCTGGCGATCCTCCTGCGCGTCCCGGCCGCGCGGGTGGCGCCGGAACGTCTGCTCGCGACGCTGGCGGCGGCGGCAGGGATCGGGCACATGCTGCGGCTGTGAGCGTCGCACCACAGAAGATGGGGGGGAGGAGAACCTCCCCCGCACCCCCTCCCTTCCCTGGCTGGGCGCCTCGCCGCTGGCGAGGCGCGCTGGCGGCGATGCTGATCACGGGTGGTGCCGTGGCGCAGGAGGATATCCGGGCGACGATCGGGCAGCCGGTGCTGGTGCTCGCGCAACGGGCGGAACTGACGACCGGGCTGCGGTTCAACAGCGGGGGGCATCGCGGGGCGCTCGCCGCCAGGCTGCGGGATCCGGGTCCGCCCGTGGCGCTCGCGGGCGACCGCTACCTGTTCGGCTGGGGCTGCCGCGCCGAGGGCTGCCGCGAAGGGGGCGTCTTCCTGGCCTTCGACACGCAGGACGACCGCATGTTCCTGCTGCTGACGGAACATGGCGCGGTGCGGCTGTCCGTGCCGCCGGACCCGCGCGCCTGGCCGGAGGTCCTGCGCCCAGGGCTGCGCGAGTTCATCCCCACGCTCGCGGACGCGATGGGCCCGCGATAGGGGCCATTCACCTCTTGGTTGCATGCGACGTGCTTCCTTCGCTGTCCGAAGGAGACCGGCATGTCCGTTGCGCCAGGAGACCTCGTCGACATCATCCGCCACGGCGCGCGCCGACCGGGCACCGCGGGCAGCACGCTCCAACGCGCGCTGCGGGCGATCCGCACCCATCTCGGGCTGGAAGTGGCCTATGCCTCGCGCTTCGAGGGCAACCGCATGGTCCTGCGCGACGTGGATGCGCCGGGGCTCGAGCAGATGGCGCATCCGGGCGCCGCCTTCTCCCTCGACGACGTCTATTGCCGGCACATCCTGGCGGGCCGCCTGCCGGAACTGATCCCCGACACGGCAGCCGAACCGCTCGCCATGCGCCTGCCGATCACGGCAGCGCTGCCGATCGGCACGCATCTCAGCGTGCCCATCCGGCTGCGGGACGGGTCGGTCTACGGCATGTTCTGCTGCCTCGGCTTCGCGCCGAACCCGACGCTCAACCGACGCGACCTGCAGATGGTGAAGGCCTTCGCCGACCTCGCCGCGCACGAGATCGAGGAGGAGGTGCAGGCCGAACGCCGCGCCCAGGAGCGGGAGGAGCGCATTCTCGCCGCGATCGAGCAGGGGCTCATCACCATCGCCTACCAGCCGATCTGGGGCCTGTCCCCGCGCCGGCCGGTCGGCTTCGAATGCCTCGCCCGCTTCAGCGCGACGCCGGCCCGCCCGCCCAATGTCTGGTTTGCCGAGGCCGCCGAGATCGGCCGCGGCGCGGCGCTGGAAATGACGGCGATCCGGATCGCCCTGGAGGCGCTGCCCCGGCTGCCCGAGGACATCTACCTCGCCGTCAACGCCTCCCCCGAGACGGTGCTGGCGCCAGAGTTCGGGGCGGTCTTCGAGGGGCACAGCCTGTCGCGCATCCTGCTCGAGGTGACCGAGCACGCCGCCATCACCTGCTACGACCGGCTGACGGCACGGCTGAGCGAGATGCGCGCGGCGGGGCTGCGGATCGCGGTGGACGACGCAGGAGCCGGCTATTCCGGGCTGCAGCACATCCTCCAGCTGCGGCCCGACCTCATCAAGCTCGACATGTCCCTCACCCGGGATGTCGATTCCGACCCGGCGCGCCAGGCGCTCGCCGCCGCGCTCGTGGCCTTCGCGCGGGACACCGGCAGCGGCATCGTGGCCGAGGGCGTGGAGACCGAGGCCGAGTTGGCCGCGCTCCAGGCGCTCGGGATCGAGCGCGCGCAGGGCTACCTGCTGGGGCGCCCCATGCCGGCGGCCGCGATGCTGGAGCTGGTCGGCCGCGAAGGGCGCGCCAGCGTGGCCTGAGCCGCCGCGCAGGCACGAAAAAGGGGAAGGCGCTGCCGCCTTCCCCCTTTGAACCGCGCGCGGGGCGCGGGCGTTACTCGGCCGAGGCCTCGGCCTCCGCCGCCTCGGGCTTCGGGCCGCTGTCGAGGCCCTTGGCCGCCGGGTTGCGGTCCACCAGCTCGATCACCGCCATGGTCGCGGCGTCGCCGTAGCGGACGCCCGCGCGCAGCACGCGGCAATAGCCGCCCTGGCGGCCCTTGTAGCGGTCGGCGATCTCGGTGAAGAGCTTCGCCACCACCTGCTCGTCGCGGATCTGCGCCAGCGCCTGGCGGCGCGCATGCAGCCCGCCGCGCTTGCCGAGGGTGATGATGCGCTCGACATACGGGCGCAGCTCCTTCGCCTTGGGCAGCGTGGTGGTGATCTGCTCGTGCTTCAGCAGCGAGGTCGCCATGTTGCGGAACATGGCGACGCGATGGGAGGAGGTGACGCTGAGCTTACGCCCGGCAATTCCGTGACGCATCGTTCTCTATCCTTACCGGGTGAGCCCTTAGAAGGGCTCCTCCACCTTCTTCGCGAGTTCCTCGATGTTCTCGGGCGGCCAACCAGTGACGGTCATGCCGAGGCCGAGTCCCATCGAGGCGAGCACTTCCTTGATCTCGTTCAGCGACTTGCGCCCGAAATTCGGGGTGCGGAGCATTTCCTGCTCGGTCTTCTGAACCAGGTCGCCGATGTAGACGATGTTGTCGTTCTTCAGGCAGTTCGCGCTGCGGACCGACAGTTCCAGCTCGTCGACCTTGCGCAGCAGGTTGCGGTTGAAGGGCAGATCGTCGCGGATCTCCTCCTCAACGCGGGCGCGCGGCTCGTCGAAGTTGATCAGGATCTGCAGCTGTTCCTGCAGGATGCGCGCGGCGACGCCGACCGCATCCTCGGGGGCCAGCGTGCCGTCCGTCTCGACCGTCAGGATCAGCTTGTCGTAGTCGGTCTTCTGCCCGACGCGGGTCGGCTCCACGCGGTAGGCCACGCGGCGCACCGGGGAATAGATCGCATCCACCGGGATCAGGCCGATCGGCGCGTCCTCGGGCCGGTTCTCGGCCGCCGGGACATAGCCCTTGCCGATGTCGACCGTGAGCTCCATCGACAACTTGGCACCGTCGTCGAGCGTGCAGAGGACGAGCTCGGGGTTCGTGATCTCCATGTCGCCGGTCGTCTGGATCTGGCCGGCCGTCACCTCGCCCGGGCCCGTCGCCGTGAGCTGCAGGCGCTTCGGCCCGTCGCCCATCATGCGGATGGCGAGCTGCTTCACGTTCAGGACGATGTCCGTCACGTCTTCCCGCACGCCCTGGATGCTGCTGAATTCATGCAGCACGCCGTCGATGCGGATGGCGGTGACGGAAGCACCCTGCAGCGACGAGAGCAGCACGCGGCGCAGCGCGTTGCCGAGCGTCATGCCGAAGCCGCGCTCCAGCGGCTCCAGCACCACGGTCGCCGTGCGCAGCGGGTCCGCCCCCATCTCGACGGCCTTCTGCGTCTCGATCAGCGAACGCCAGTTCCTTTCGAGCACGATCACTCTCTCCTTTCGGCTGTTCCGGCGGGCAGGCGTCGAATCGCGATCAGACGCGACGACGCTTCCGCGGCCGGCAGCCGTTGTGCGGGATGGGCGTCACGTCCTTGATGGCAGTGACGTAGAAGCCGACCGCCTGAAGGGCGCGCAGCGCCGATTCACGGCCCGAGCCGGGGCCGCTCACCATGATCTCGAGCGTCTCCATCCCGTGCTCGCGCGCCTTGCGGCCAGCATCCTCGGCCGCGACCTGCGCCGCGTAGGGGGTGGACTTGCGGCTGCCCTTGAAGCCCTGGGAGCCGGAGGACGACCAGGCGATCGCGTTGCCCTGGGCATCCGTGATCGTCACGATCGTGTTGTTGAAGGAAGCCAGCACATGGGCAACGCCCGAGGTGATGTTCTTCCGTTCCTTGCGCTTGACGGGGCCACGGGCGGCGCCGCCGCGGGGTTCGCGGGCCATCTTACTTCGTCACCTTCTTCTTGCCGGCGATCGGCACGGCCTTGCCCTTGCGGGTGCGGGCGTTCGTGTGGGTGCGCTGGCCGCGGACCGGCAGACCCTTGCGGTGACGCAGGCCGCGGTAGCAGCCGAGGTCCATCAGCCGCTTGATGTTCATCGCCTGCTCGCGCCGCAGGTCGCCCTCGACGCGGTATTCCCGGTCGATGAGCTCGCGGATCCGCAGAACCTCGTCGTCGGTCAGCTGGTTCACCCGGCGTTCCTGCGGGATGCCGAGCTTTTCGCAGATGTCCTTCGCGTTGTTCGGCCCGATGCCGAAGATATAGCGAAGCGAGATGAGCACCCGCTTGTTCGTCGGGATGTTCACGCCGGCAATGCGCGCCACAGTGCCTCTCCTGGGGCCTCAAGCCCCGAAAACCGCCGTCCGGGGTGCGAACCCCTCCGGCGCAGTGAAACAGTCATGCAACGATGAACGACGGCCGGAGATACCCCCGCCCGTGGGAGCGGGCGATCTAGCCCCGGTCGCCCTTCCCGTCAAGCCTTCCCAGACAGGATCGCGCCGATCTGGCGACCCACCTCGTCCATCGATGCCATGCCATCCACGGCGCTGAGCTTCCCCTGCGCCGCGTAGTACGGGAGCAGCGGCGCCGTCTGCCGGTGATAGGCCTCGAGCCTGGCCGCCACCGTCTCCGCCTTGTCGTCGGCGCGACGGGTGAACTCGGTGCCGCCGCAGCTGTCGCAGACGCCGTCCTTGGCCGGGCGCTTGAAGCTGTCGTGGTAGCCCGCGCCGCAGGTGGCGCAGGTGAAGCGGCCGGCGATGCGCTCGACCAGCGCGGCATCGTCCACCTTCAGCTCGATCACGTGGTCGAGCCTGAGACCCTTCTCGGTCAGCATCCGGTCCAGCGCCTCGGCCTGCGGGGCGGTGCGGGGGAAGCCATCCAGGATGAAGCCCTTGGCGCAGTCAGGGCGGGAGACACGGGCGGCGAGCATCGCGGTGATGACCTCGTCCGGCACCAGCGCGCCGCGCTCCATGATCGCCTTCGCCTTGAGGCCGATCTCGCTGCCCGACTTCACCTCGGCCCGCAGCATGTCGCCGGTCGAGATCTGCGCGATGCCGCGCCGTTCCTCAAGCCGCTTGGCCTGCGTGCCCTTGCCGGCCCCCGGGGGCCCCAGCAGGATCAGATTCATCCCTTCGTTCCCCCTTGGTCAGCGCGGCCTGGGCATGCCGCGCCCGCCGAGTCGCGCCTTCTTGATCAGGCCTTCGTACTGGTGGGCGAAGAGATGCGACTGCACCTGCGCCACAGTGTCCATGGTGACCGAGACGATGATCAGCAGCGAGGTGCCGCCGAAGTAGAACGGCACGCCGTAGTTGCTGATCAGGATCTCGGGGATGATGCAGACGACGCAGAGGTAGATGGCGCCGACAGCGGTCAGGCGCGTCAGCACCCGGTCCAGGTATTCAGCCGTGTTCTGGCCAGGACGGATGCCGGGCACGAAGCCGCCGTACTTCTTGAGGTTGTCGGCGGTCTCGACCGGGTTGAAGACCACGGCCGTGTAGAAGAAGGCGAAGAACAGGATCAGCGCCATGTACATGAACATGTACAGCGGCCGGCCATGCGCCAGCAGCGCGCTGATGGTCTGCAGCCAGCCTTCCTGCGTCGGATCCGTCGAGAAGCCGGCCACCGTCGCCGGCAGCAGCAGCAGCGAGGAGGCGAAGATCGGCGGGATGACGCCGGCCGTGTTCAGCTTCAGCGGCAGGTGGGTCGCTTCCCCGCTGAACATGCGATTGCCGACCTGGCGCTTGGGGTACTGCACCGGGATGCGGCGCTGGGCGCGCTCGATGAACACCACCATGAAGATGATGCCGAGCGCCGCGGCCAGGAAGAAGATGATGAAGAAGGTCGACAGCGCGCCGGTGCGCCCGAGTTCGAGCGTGCTGATCATCGCCGAGGGCAGGTTCGCCACGATCCCCGCGAAGATGATCAGGCTGATGCCGTTGCCGACGCCGCGCGCGGTAATCTGCTCGCCGAGCCACATCAGGAACATCGTCCCACCGACCAGCGTGACGACGCAGGAGATGCGGAAGAACCAGCCGGGATCGTAGACCGCCGCGCCGAACTGCCCGCGCATGCCCTCAAGCCCGATCGCGATGCCCCAGGCCTGCACGATGGCGATCACCACCGTCAGGTAGCGGGTGTACTGGTTGAGCTTCTTGCGCCCTGCCTCGCCTTCCTTCTTCAGCGTTTCCCAGGCGGGAATCGCCGCCGTCATCAGCTGCACGATGATGCTGGCGCTGATGTAGGGCATGATGTTCAGGGCAAAGACGGTCATGCGCCCGAGCGCGCCGCCCGAGAACATGTCGAACATGCCGAGGATCCCGCCGCCATGCTGGGCGAGGATCTCCCCCATCACCGCGGCATCGACGCCGGGTACGGGGATATAGGTGCCGATGCGGTAGACGATCAGCGCGCCCAGCGTGAACCAGATGCGCTTCTTGAGTTCCGTCGCCTTGGCGAGCACCCCGAAATTGAGGCTCGCCATCGCCTGTTCGGCCGCCGACGCCATGCCATCCCTCCTAAGACACTGCGGCGCACAGGTTCCCCCGCGCGCCGCAGCGAAGTCCCGCCCCTGACCTAGCCAAGCGGCCCGGCCCGGGCAAGGGCTACTCGGACGCCGCTTCCGCGGCGGGCGCGGTGACCGTCACGCTGCCGCCGGCCGCTTCCACCGCCGCGATCGCGGCGGCAGACGCCCCGGAGACGGTGATGGCGACCGAGCGCTTGATCTCGCCCTTCGCCAGCAGCCGCACGCCGGCGAACTTCGCTGAGGAGCGCACCACGCCGGCCGCCTTCAGCGCCGCTTCGTCGAGCGGCTGGCCGGCCGGCAGACGCCCGGCCTCGATCGCCGCGTCGAGCGCGCCGAGGTTCAGCACCGCGTACTGCACCCGGAAGGGGTTGACGAAGCCGCGCTTGGGCAGCCGCCGGTAGATCGGCAGCTGGCCGCCCTCGAAGCCGTTCAGGGACACGCCCGTGCGCGCCTTCTGGCCCTTCACGCCGCGGCCGCCGGTCTTGCCCTTGCCCGAGCCGATGCCGCGGCCGATGCGCTTGAACTTCGGCCGCGCGCCGTCGTTGTCGCGGATCTCATTCAGCTTCATCGGATCAATCCTCGACGCGCACCAGGTGCGCGACCTTGCGGATCATCCCGCGCACCGCGGGCGTATCCTCGAGTTCGCGGGACCGATGGAGCTTGTTCAGGCCGAGCCCGACGAGCGTCTCCTTCTGCCCCGGCTTGCGGCCGATCGGCGAGCCCACCTGGGTCACCTTCACGGTCTTCTTCGGATCAGGCATTCGCGGCCTCCGTCGCCTCGCCGGCGTCCTTCTTCTGGCCGAGGATGTCGGCGACCTTCTTGCCGCGGCGGGACGCGACGGCACGCGGGCTGGTGCACTTCGTCAGCGCCGCGAAGGTGGCCTTCACCATGTTGTGCGGGTTCGCGCTGCCCATGCACTTGGCGACGACGTCGCCCATGCCGAGCGTCTCGAACACCGCGCGCATCGGGCCGCCGGCGATGATGCCGGTGCCCGCGGGTGCGGCGCGCAGCAGCACGCGGCCGGCACCGAACTCGCCGATCACGTCGTGGTGCAGCGTCCGGCCCTCGCGCATCGGCACGCGGATCATCGTGCGCTTCGCACGCTCCGTCGCCTTGCGGATCGCCTCGGGCACCTCGCGCGCCTTGCCCGCGCCCCAGCCGACGCGGCCCTTCTCATCACCCACGACCACGAGGGCCGCGAAGGAGAAGCGCCGGCCGCCCTTCACCACCTTGGCGACGCGGTTGATCGTGACGAGCTTGTCCTTCAGCTCGTCGCCATCCTGGCGCTCCTGGCGGTTGTCCCCTCCGCCGCCGTCGCGACGGCGGCCACGGCGCTCGCGGCCGCCCTCGCCGCCACCTTCGCCGCCGGACCTCGGTGCATATGCCATCTGTGTCAGCCCCTCAGAACGACAGCCCGCCCTCGCGGGCGCCGTCCGCGAGCGCCTTGACGCGCCCATGGTAGAGATAGGGACCACGGTCGAAGACGACTTCCGTCACCCCCGCCGCGATCGCGCGCTCGGCAACCAGCTTGCCGACGGCCGTCGCCGCGTCCTTGTCGGCGCCGGTCTTCAGGCTCTCGCGCATCGGCTTCTCGAGCGACGAGGCGGCGGCCACCGTGCGGCCGGCCTTGTCGTCGATCACCTGCGCGTAGATGTGCTTGCCCGAGCGGAAGACCGAGAGGCGCACGCGCCCGCCGGACTTCTGCTTGAGCTGGAAGCGGAGGCGGCGGCGGCGCCGCGCCTCGAGGTCGAGCTTGCTGGCCATTACTTCTTCTTACCCTCCTTCCGGAGGATCTGCTCGTTCTCGTACTTCACGCCCTTGCCCTTGTAGGGCTCGGGGCCGCGGTACGCGCGGATCTCGGCCGCCACCTGGCCCACCTGGCGCTTGTCCGAACCCTCCACCTTGATGGCGGTCGGCTTCTCGCAGGTGATCTTGATCCCCTTCGGGATCGCGTAGCGGATCTCGTGGCTGTAGCCGAGGTTGAGCACCAGGTCGGAGCCCTGCACCGCGGCGCGATAGCCCGTGCCGTTGATCTCCATCGACTTCGTGAAGCCGGCGGAGACACCCGTCACCATCGAGTTGATCAGGCTGCGCGTCGTCCCCCACATGGTCCGCGCGCGGCGGTCCGTGCGGCGGGGAGAGACGGCGACCTCGGTGGCGCGGATCTCGACATCGACGTCATCCGTCAGGTCGAGCTTCAGCTCCCCGAGCTTGCCCTTGGCGGTCAGCGTGCGGCCGGCGAGCGCGAGCGTCACGCCCGACGGCACCGGCACAGGATATTTTCCAACGCGAGACATGCTTCAGGCCCCCGTCAGAACACGCGGCAGAGGACTTCGCCGCCAACATTGGCGGCGCGGGCCTCGTTCTCGCTCATCACGCCGCGCGGCGTGGAGAGGATGGAGGTGCCGAGGCCGTTGTAGAACCTCGCCAGCTCCGCGATCTTGGAATAGACGCGCCGGCCGGGCTTGGAGACGCGGGTGATCTCCTTGATGGCGGGCTCGCCTTCCGAATACTTCAGCTCGATGTCGATCATCCGCACGCCAGGACGCACCTCCTCGGTGCGCCAGGCGCGGATGTAACCCTCGCGCTTAAGCACCTCGAGCACGTTCTCACGCAGCTTCGAGGCAGGGGCCTTGCAGCGCGTCTGCCGGGAGGCCTGCGCGTTGCGGATGCGGGTGAGCATGTCACCCAGCGGATCGGACATGGACATGGCCGGTCCTTCCTTACCAGCTCGCCTTGACCACGCCGGGGATCTGGCCCTTCGAGGCCAGTTCGCGCAGCTGGTTCCGGCAAAGCTTGAACTTGCGATAGTTGCCGCGGGGGCGGCCCGTCACTTCGCAGCGCAGGCGCACGCGATTCGCGGCACCGTTGCGCGGCAGCTGCGCGAGCTTCAGCGTTGCCTCGAAGCGGTCCTCCACCGGCAGCTCGCGGTCCATGACCACGGCCTTCAGGGCGGCGCGCTTCGACGCGTGAAGCTTCGAGAGCCTCTCGCGGTGCTTGTTCTTCATCACAGACGAGGTCTTGGCCATACCGTCTAGGTCCTCCGGAACCTGCCGGGCGTCGCCCGGCGGTTTTCCAAAAATCAGTTCTGGAAGGGAAGCTCGAACGCCTTGAGCAGGGCTTTCGCTTCCTTGTCCGTCTTCGCCGTCGTGACGAAGACGATGTCCATGCCGCGGATCGCGTCCACCTTGTCGTAGTTGATCTCGGGGAACACGATCTGCTCCTTAAGGCCAAGGGAGAAATTCCCCCGCCCGTCGAAGCCCTTGTTGCCGGGCAGGCCGCGGAAGTCACGCACGCGCGGCAGCGCGATCGTGACGAGCCGGTCGAGGAACTCGTACATCCGCGCCTTGCGCAGCGTCACCTTCGTGCCGATCGCCTGGCCCTCGCGGATCTTGAAGCCCGCGATCGCCTTCTTCGCCTTGGTCTTCACCGGCTTCTGGCCCGCGATCATCGTCAACTCGGCCACCGCGGCGTCGAGCTTCTTCTGGTCGCCGGCGGCTTCGCCGACGCCCATGTTGATCACGATCTTCTCGAGCTTCGGCACTTCCATCGGGTTCTTGTACCCGAATTCCTCGACGAGGCGCTTGCGCACGACCTCGTCGTAGTGCTGCCGCAGGCGCGGCTTCTCCATCGCTTCGCTCATGCGTCGAGCACCTCGCCGGAGGCCTTCGCCACCCGGACCTTCTTGCCGTCCTCGAGCATCTTGAAGCCGACGCGGGTCGGCTTGCCGGACTTCGGGTCGAGCAGCGCGAGGTTGGAGAGGTCGATCGACGCCTCCTTCTCGACGATGCCGCCCGGGCGGCCCATGCCCTGAGGCTTCTGGTGATGCTTCACCAGGTTGATCCCCTGCACGAGGGCGCGGCCCTCGGTTGGGTTCACACGGATCACTTCGCCCTGGCGGCCCTTGTCCTTGCCCGTAAGGACCTGGACTCGGTCGCCCTTCCTGATCTTGGCGGCCATGGCCTTACAGCACCTCCGGCGCCAGCGAGATGATCTTCATGAACTTCTTCGCCCGGAGCTCACGCACCACGGGTCCGAAGATGCGCGTGCCGATCGGCTCGTTCTGCTTGTTGATCAGCACGGCCGCGTTGCGGTCGAAGCGGATCACCGTCCCGTCGGCGCGGCGCACAGGATAGGCGGTGCGCACGATCACCGCGCGCTCCACCGTCCCCTTCTTCACCTTGCCACGCGGAATCGCTTCCTTGACGGATACGACGATCACGTCGCCCACGCCCGCGGTCTTCCGCTTGGAGCCGCCCAGCACCTTGATGCACTGGACGCGCCGCGCGCCGGAATTGTCCGCAACCTCGAGGTTGCTCTCGACCTGGATCATCGATCAGGCCTCCGCAGCGCCGAGGAAGGCCGGACGGTCGACCGAGGCGCCGTTGCGCTCGATCACCACCCAGGACTTCGTCTTGCTGATCGGCCGGCATTCCTCGATCTGCACCACGTCGCCTTCCTTGCACAGGTTGGCGTCGTCATGCGCGGCATACTTCTTCGAGCGCCGGATGAACTTCTTGTAGAGCGGATGCATCACGCGACGCTCGACCAGGACCGTGATGGTCTTGTCCGTCTTGTCGCTGACAACCCGCCCGGTGAGGACGCGCTTCGGCATCGCCGTCGGTCTCCTCTCAGGCCTGGGAGCCGGCGGCTGCGCGCGCCCGCTCCCCGATGATGGTCTTCACCCGCGCGATGTCGCGCCGGACCTGCTTGATGCGCGAAAGCGCCTCAAGCTGGCCGGTCGCGCGCTGGAAACGCAGGTTGAACTGCTCCTTGCGCAGGTCGAGCAGCATGCCGTTGAGCTCGTCCGCCGACTTCGCGCGGATGTCGCCGATCTTGGTCGCAGCCATGTCAGGCCTCCGCACCCAGGCGGGTGACGAACTTGGTCTTGATCGGCAGCTTCGCCGCGCCGAGGCCGAGCGCCTCACGCGCCGTATCGGCAGGGACGCCGTCGATCTCGAACATGATCCGGCCAGGCTTCACGCGGCACACCCAGTATTCGGGCGCCCCCTTGCCGGACCCCATGCGGACTTCAGCCGGCTTCGTCGAAACCGGCACGTCCGGGAAGATGCGGATCCACACGCGGCCCTGGCGCTTCATGGCGCGCGTGATCGCGCGGCGGGCCGCCTCGATCTGCCGCGCGGTCACCCGCTCGGGCTCGAGCGCCTTGAGGCCGAAGCCACCGAAGGAGAGCGTGAACCCCCCCTTGGCGACGCCGTGGATGCGGCCCTTGTGGGCCTTGCGGAACTTGGTGCGCTTAGGCTGCAGCATCGTCCTTCACCTTCAGCGCTGCGGCGCCTGCTCGGCGGCGCGCTTGTCCTGCGCCATCGGGTCATGCGCCATGATCTCACCCTTGAAGATCCACACCTTCACACCGCAGGTGCCGTAGGTGGTCTTCGCGGTCGCCGTGCCGAAGTCGATGTCGGCGCGGAGCGTGTGCAGGGGCACGCGGCCCTCGCGATACCACTCCATGCGCGCGATCTCGGCCCCGCCAAGACGGCCGGAGCAATTGATGCGGATGCCGCCGGCGCCCAGGCGCATGGCGGACTGGACTGCGCGCTTCATCGCGCGGCGGAAGGCCACGCGGCGCTCCAGCTGCTGCGCGATGTTCTCGGCCACCAGCGTCGCGTCGATCTCGGGCTTGCGGATCTCGACGATGTTCAGCGCCACTTCCGCGCCGGCCATCTTCATGAGGTCCTTGCGCAGAACCTCGATATCCGCGCCCTTCTTGCCGATGACGACGCCGGGGCGGGCGGCGTGGATCGTCACGCGGGGCTTCTTGGCCGGGCGCTCGATCACCACGCGGGACACGCCAGCACCCTTAAGGCGCTCGCGCAGCGTCTCGCGCAGCTTGAAGTCCTCGTGCAGCAGCTTGGCGTAGTCCGCGCTCGCGAACCAGCGGCTGTCCCAGGTGCGGTTGATGCCGAGCCGGAGCCCGATCGGATTGACTTTCTGGCCCATATTACGCGGCCTCCTGCTCTGCCGCCGGCGCCTGCACCGTCTGCTCGGCCACCACGATCTTGAGGTGGCTGAACCACTTCTCGATGCGGGAGGCGCGGCCGCGGCCACGCGCGTGGAAGCGCTTCATCACCTGCGCGCGCCCGACCTCGGCCTTCGATACGACCAGGCGGTCGACGTCGAGGCTGTGGTTGTTCTCGGCGTTCGCGATCGCGCTCTCGAGCGTCTTCTTCACCGTTCCGGCGATGCGGCGCTTGCTGAAGGTCAGCTGCGCGACCGCGATCTGCGCCGGCTTGCCGCGGATCATCGCGGCAACCAGGTTCAGCTTGCGCGGGGAGACGCGGATGTTCCACGTCACCGCCTGCGCTTCCGTTTCCGCGAGACCGCGGGGGTGCTTCGGCTTGCTCATCGGATCAGCCCCGCTTCGCCTTCTTGTCGGCCGCATGGCCGGTGAAGGTGCGCGTCGGCGAGAATTCGCCGAACTTGTGGCCCACCATGTTCTCCGTCACCTGCACCGGCAGGAACTTCTTGCCGTTGTAGACGCCGAAGGTCAGGCCGACGAACTGCGGCAGGATCGTGCTGCGACGCGACCAGATCTTGATGATCTCGTTGCGCGTCGAGGCCCGCGCGGCCTCCGCCTTGTTGAGCAGGTAGCCGTCGACGAACGGCCCCTTCCAGACGCTGCGCGCCATCTGCGTCAGCCCTTCGTCACATTGCGGCGCCGGACGATCAGCCCGTCGGTCCGCTTGTTGTTGCGGGTCTTGGCACCCTTGGTCGGCTTGCCCCAGGGCGTGACCGGATGACGGCCGCCCGAGGTGCGGCCTTCGCCGCCGCCATGCGGGTGGTCGATCGGGTTCATGGTCACGCCGCGGTTGTGCGGCTTGCGGCCGAGCCAGCGGTTGCGGCCCGCCTTGCCGAGCTGCTGGTTGCTGTTGTCCGGGTTCGACACGGCGCCGATCGAGGCCATGCACTCCGACCGGATCAGCCGCAGCTCGCCCGACATCAGCTTCACCTGCGCGTAGCCGCCGTCCTTGCCGACCAGCTGCGCGAAGGTGCCGGCCGAGCGTGCGAGCTTGCCGCCAGCACCGGGCTTCAGCTCGATGTTGTGGATGATCGTGCCGACCGGGATCGCGGCCATCGGCATGGCGTTGCCCGGCTTCACATCGACCTTGTCGCCCGCGATCACCGTGTCGCCGACCTTCAGGCGCTGCGGCGCGATGATGTAGGCGAGCTCGGCGTCCTGGTACTTCACCAGCGCGATGAAGGCGGTACGGTTGGGGTCGTACTCCAGCCGCTCCACCACGCCCGGCATGCCGTACTTGGCGCGCCGCTTGAAGTCCACGATGCGGTAGGCGCGCTTGTGTCCACCACCCCGGAACCGGACGGTGATGCGGCCGTGGTTGTTGCGCCCGCCCGAGGAATGCTTGCCCTCGGTCAGGCCCTTGACCGGCGCGCCCTTCCACAGCTCGGACCGATCAATGAGGATCGTCCCGCGGAGGGAGGGGGTGACCGGGTTGAAGTTCTTCAACGCCATGGCTTACGCGAGCCCCGTCGTGAGGTCGATGCTCTGGCCTTCGGCCAGGCGCACCATCGCCTTCTTCCAGTCGGACCGCTGGCCCGGACGGCCGCGGAACTGCCTCGACTTGCCCTTCACCACGATGGTGTTCACGGCAAGCACCTTGACGCCGAACAGCCCTTCGACCGCCGCCTTGATCTGCGGCTTCGTCGCGTCCGGCGCCACCTTGAAGGTGACCTGGCCGCGCTCGCTGTTCAGAGTCGCCTTCTCGGTGACGAGCGGCGAGAGGATGGTCTGGTACATCCGCTCCCGCCCGATCACGGGACGCTTCGGCTTGGGCGCGTCGCTCATGCCAGCCGCTCCTTCAGCGCCTCCACGCCGGCGCGCGTCACCGCGAGCACGTCGTGGTTCAGGATGTCGTACACATTCGCGCCGATGGTCGGCAGCACCTGCACCTTCGGCAGGTTGCGCACGACGCGGGCGAAGTTCTCGTCCGCCGCCGCGTCCACCACCAGTGCGCTCTTCCAGCCCAGCGCCTTCAGCTTCGCCGCGACCTGGCCGGTCTTGGCGTCGGCAGGCAGGCTCGCCGTGTCGATCACGACGAGCTTGCCCGCGGCCGCCTTCATCGACAGCGCGGAAATCAGCCCGAGACGGCGGACCTTCTTGTTCAGGCTGTAGCCATGGTCGCGCACGACCGGGCCGTGCACAACGCCGCCCTTGCGGTACTGCGGGGCGCGCAGCGAGCCCTGGCGCGCATTGCCGGTGCCCTTCTGGCGATAGGGCTTCTTCGTGGTCCCGGAGACCTCGCCCATGCCCTTCGCCTTGTGCGTCCCGGCGCGGCGCTTGGCCAGCTGCCAATGCACGACACGCGCCATGATGTCGGCGCGCGGCGCGGCGCCGAACACTTCGGCCGGCAGCTCGATCTCGCCCGCCGGGGCGTTGTCGAGGGTGATGACGTTGACCTGCATCGTCCGGATCCTCAGGCCACGGCCGCCGGGAAGGGCGCATCGGCATGGCGAGCGCGCTTCACCGCGTCGCGCACCAGCACGTATCCGCCCTTGGAACCGGGGACGGCGCCCTTGATCAGCAGCAGGCCCTTCTCCGCATCGATGCCCGCCACTTCCAGGTTCTGGGTGGTCACGCGCTCGACGCCGAGATGGCCGGCCATCTTCTTGTTCTTGAAGGTCTTGCCCGGATCCTGGCGGTTGCCGGTGGAACCGTGCGAACGGTGGCTGATCGAGACGCCGTGCGACGCCTCGAGGCCGGAGAAGTTCCAGCGCTTCATCGCACCCGCGAAGCCCTTGCCGACCGTCACGCCCGTGACATCGACCTTCTGGCCCTTCACGAAATGCGCGGAGGAGAGAACGGCCCCGGCATCGAGCGACGCGTCGGCACCGACGCGGAACTCGACCACCTTCATCGGCGCCTCGACCCCGGCCTTCGCGAAGTGACCCTTGTTCGCCTTGGAGACGTTCTTGGGCTTCGCGCTGCCGATGCCGAGCTGGATCGCCTCGTAGCCATCCTTCTCAGCCGTGCGCTTCGCCACGACGCGGACATTGTCCACGTGCAGCAGCGTCACGGGAACGGTCGAGCCGTCCTCGTTGAACAGCCGGGACATGCCCAGCTTCCTCGCGATCAGGCCCGTGCGGCCCGTCTTCGCGGCCATGGCTGCGCCCTCAGATCTTGATCTCGACGTCCACGCCCGCGGCCAGGTCGAGCTTCATCAGCGCGTCCACGGTCTGCGGGGTGGGGTCGACGATGTCGAGAAGACGACGATGAGTCCGGATCTCGAACTGCTCGCGCGACTTCTTGTCCACATGGGGCGAACGGTTCACCGTGAACCGCTCGATATGCGTCGGCAGGGGAATGGGTCCCCGCACGCGCGCGCCGGTCCGCTTCGCGGTGTTCACGATCTCCCGCGTGCTGCCATCGAGCACGCGGTGATCGAACGCCTTGAGGCGGATGCGGATGTTCTGGTTGTCCATGGTCTGGGACCCGCGTTCCTGCCGTTACGCCGTGATCTTCGCGACGACGCCGGCGCCGACGGTGCGGCCGCCTTCGCGGATCGCGAAGCGCAGCCCTTCGTCCATCGCGATCGGCGCAATCAGTTCTACGTCCATCGACACGTTGTCG
>NZ_JACADQ010000649.1 GCF_016106015.1 Neoroseomonas rubea | reverse complement strand
CCGACGCCGGCGCGCTGCCCGAGCCCGCCCCTGAGGCCGCGGACGCCGCACCCGATGTGGCGGAGGCGCCGGCCGAGCCCGTGCCCGAAGCCGCCGACGCGCCGCCTGATCCCGCCCTGCTGCCGGAAGCGGTGCGGATCGCCGAGGCGCTGATCTTCGCCTCCGAACGCCCTGTCACGACCATGATGCTCGCCGCCGTGCTGCCGGAAGGTGTGCTCGCCGCCGCGGCGCTGGCGGCGCTGGCGGGACTGTACGAAGGGCGCGGCGTGACGCTGGTGGAGGTCGCCGGCGGCTGGGCCTTCCGCACCGCGCCCGATCTCGCGCAGCGGCTGACCAAGGTGGTCCAGGCGCCGCGCCGCCTGCCGCGCGCCGCGATGGAAGCCCTGTCCGTCGTCGCCTACCACCAGCCCTGCACGCGCGGCGAGATCGAGGAGATCCGCGGTGCCGCGCTCGCTCAGAGCACGCTGGAGGCACTGCTGGAACTTGGCCTGATCGCGCCGCGCGGGCGGCGGGAGGTGCCGGGCCGGCCGACGCTGTGGGGCACCACGCCGAAATTCCTCGAGCAGTTCGGCCTGAAGGCGCTGTCGGACCTCCCCCGCAAGGAGGAACTCGTGACCGGCGAGACCGCCCCCGCCCTGCCGCTGGAGGCCGGGCCAATAGCGACGGAGCAGCCGGAGGCGGCGGACGGGCCGGAACCCGCGGCCGAGGAACCGCCGCAGGCGCCGCCGGTGCCATGATCATCCTGCCTCCCGCAGGGGCGGCCGCTCGCGCGGCGTGGGATCGCGGCGTCGCCCTCCCGTCGGCGGCGTCGAATCCAGGGCGGCGGCGCAGGGGGCCACATGCGCTGCGCCGAGTGGCCCGCGGAACGTCGCGGGACTGCGCGCATGGCGCGCGTGCTGCCGGCCTTGCCAAAGCCCGTTCCGAGAGATCCTGGCCCGGCGTCCGTCCCATGGCGGCCGCCGGCTCGCCGCCGGCCAGGCGCGCGCCGCGCGACCTTGGC
>NZ_JACADQ010000648.1 GCF_016106015.1 Neoroseomonas rubea | reverse complement strand
GCGCAGGCCCGGGGCGGCGTCCGGCGGCGCGGGCCGACCCCGCGGTCCGGCGGGCGCCACCGCCGAAGGCGCGCGGCCGGGATGCCCGACAGGATGGGTCCCTCCGGCCGGATATTGCTCTACGGTCATGCGCGACCACATCCGCGGCCGGCAGGGCGATGCGGCCCTCGCGACCTCGCCCCGCGCGCCACCCAGGACCGGAGACGCCCCATGGACGCGACCGCCGCCCCGCTTCCCGGCCAGGACGCCGCCCATCCCGACGGCCAGTACGGCGCCGCGGCGAAGTGGTTCCATTGGGTCACGGTCGGGCTCATGGCGATCGCGCTGCCGACGGGCTTCGTCATCAAGTTCATCACCGGGGAGGCGGATGGGGCCTACAAGATGGCCTTCTACGCCATCCATGAAAGCGCGGGGCTGACCATCCTCTTCGCCGCGCTCGCGCGCATCCTGTGGAAGTGGCGCAACCCGGCGCCGCCGCATCCGGCGGAGCTGCCGCCGATGATGCGCACCGCCGCGACGGCGACGCATCACGGGCTGTACGCGCTGCTGATCGCGCAGCCCATCCTGGGCTTCCTCGCGACCAATGCCTGGGGCTTTCCGATGCAGGGGCGCACCGCCTATCTCGGCTTCATCGACCTGCCGAAATTCATGGAAGCCTCGACGGGCCTCGCCAACGTGCTGTCCTGGGCGCACACCATCGGCGGCTACCTGTTCCTGCTGCTGCTCGCCGTCCATATCGCCGCGGCGATCTTCCACCACGCCATCCGCAAGGACGGCACGCTGATGCGGATGCTGTGATGCCGGCCACGCGCGAGCCTGTCGAATGCCCCCATTGCGGGGAGGCGACGCAGCCCAACCGGCTCGCGGACGGCACGGTGGTCTGCTCCTGCGCGGCGGAGCGGGAAATTCCCGAGCGCGCGGAGGGCTGAACGCCGGGCCGCGACGCCGGCGTCGTCGCGCGGACAGCGCGCCGACTGGGTCGCGCGGACAGCGCGCCGACTG
>NZ_JACADQ010000647.1 GCF_016106015.1 Neoroseomonas rubea | reverse complement strand
GACGCGCTGGCGCTGCCCGCCCGACAGGCGGTCCGCCCGACGCGCGCCGAGCCTTTCGAGCCCGACGGCGGCGAGGGCGGCATCCGCCGCCGCGACCTCCGCCCGCGGCCAGAGCCGCAGCGCGGCGCGCCAGAAGCCCATCCGGCCGAGCGCGCCGACCAGCGCATTGTCCCGCGCGGATAGCCGCTGCGCGAGCGCATGCTGCTGGAAGACGAGCGCCGGGCGCCCGCCCGCGGCCACGCTGCCCGAGGACGGCAGCAGCCCCGCGACGGCGCGCAGCAGCGTCGTCTTGCCCGCGCCGGACCGGCCGGCCAGCGCCACGACTTCCCCCGGCGCGACATCGAGCGAGATGCCGCGCAGCACCGCGCGGCCGCCGAGATCGACGGCGAGGTTGCGCACCACCAGCCCCGGGCGGGATTGCAGCATCACAGCAGCCGCCGTCGCAGCGCGGCCGAAAGCCGATCCGCCGCCAGCGTCAGCGCGACGATGATGAGGAGGATGGCAAGCACCCTGTTGAAGTCGAGCAGGTCCACCGCGTTCTTCAGTTCCTGCCCGATGCCGCCCGCGCCGACCAGGCCGAGCACGGTGGAGGCGCGGATGTTGAACTCCCACACGTACAGCAGCGCGGAGGCGGTCTGGGGCAGCGTCTCGGGGATCAGCACCACGGTCGCGGCCTGGGCGCGGCCGGCGCCGGCGGATCGCGCCGCCTCCATCGGCGCAGGGTCGGCGGCTTCCAGCGCCTCCGACCACAATTTGCCGAGGCTGCCCGCCGAATGCAGCGCGACGCCGAGCATGCCGGCGAAAGGCCCGAGCCCGACGGCGGCGACGAAGATCAGCGCGAAGACGAAGCCATCGACGCCGCGCAGCGCATCGAGCAGCGCGCGCACCGGATGATACAGCGCCGCGGCGGGCGTGGCCGGCCGCGCGGCCGCCAGCGCGAGCGGCACCGCCAGCACGGCCGCAGATCGGAAGGGCAGTCGC
>NZ_JACADQ010000646.1 GCF_016106015.1 Neoroseomonas rubea | reverse complement strand
GCCGGCGCTGGCCGCGGGCGGGGTCGCCGCGCTGTTCGGCGCGGCCTTCGCCGCGACGGCCATGTACGGGCTGCTGCCGCCGCTGGCGGGCTTCGCGGCCATGGCGGCGGCGGGCGTGTTCGGCATGCTGCTCTCGCTCCGGCGCGGGCCGCTCGTGGCCGTGGTGGGGCTCGTCGGCGCCTTCGTCACGCCGGCGCTGGTGACGACGGAGGACCCCTCGCTGTTCGGCCTCTTTGCCTACCTGCTGGTGGTGACGGCGGCGGCGATGCTGGTGGTGCGCGCGACGGCCTGGGGCTGGCTCGGCTGGTCGGCGACGGCGGCGGGCGCGCTCTGGGTGCTGGTGGGCGGCGTGGTCGCCGCGCGGAACGAGGATTGGGCGCCGGCCGCCTTCGTGCCGCTGGCCGCGGCCTGCTTCCTGTTCCTGCTGCCGCGGGAGGCCTTCGCCGCGCCGCTCGGCCGGCGATTGGCGCATCTGCCGCCGGCGCTGCTGGGCCTGGCCCTGCTGCCGCTGGCGATGATGTTCGATGGTCTCGCGGCACCGGCGGGCATCCTGGCGCTTGCCCTGATCGCGGTGCTGGCGGGGATGCGGGATGCGGCGCTGGCGCGGCTGCCCTGGATCGGCGCGGGCCTGGGGATCCTGCTGCTGCTGGTCTGGCTCGTGCCGCCCTTCGCGGCGGGCGGGGAACGCGTGACGATCGAGGGCGTGGTGCAGGGCGTGATCCCCGGCGCCTGGGTGCCGTCGGCGATCTGGCCCTTCCTGGTGGTGGCGCTGCTGCTCGGCGCGCTGCACCTGCTGGCGGGGCTGGCGATGGAAGGGCGCGGCGCGCTCGCCTGGTCGGGCACGGCGGCCTTCGTGCCGGTGCTGGTGCTGCTGGCGGCCTATGCCCGGGTGCGCGGCTTCGCGGCGGATCCGGCCTGGGCGCTCGCCGCCTGCGCGGTCGCCGCGGTGCATGTGGGCGCCGCGGCGCGTGGGATGCGCGATGGGTCGCAAGATCCGAAGAGCA
>NZ_JACADQ010000645.1 GCF_016106015.1 Neoroseomonas rubea | reverse complement strand
CCCGCCGGGACCGGTGGCGCGGCGCGCGGCTGGGCTGCTGCTGCTCGCCTGGTTGCCCGGCGCGCTCGCGATCGGGCCGTTCTGGCCGGCGCTGCTGCCCGCCCGCCACGCGACGCTGCACGAGGAGCTGATGCTGTTCCGGGAGGCTGGCGGCTACCATATCGGCCGCCAGGCGGGGGAGGCGATGCGCGCCACCCCCGGCTCACGCCCCGTGGTCCTGGCGGTGCCCGAGGGTTGGCTCGGGCTCGAGGACCGCTACCGCCCGAGGCGCCGCGATCCATCGAGATCGTCCGCGATCCGCGCCGCCCGGCGCCCGACTCCCCGCTGCGCCGCCTCCGCGTCCAGGCGCCGGCGGCCCGGCCCGAGCTCACGGTCGAGCCGGGCCGCGTGGCGCTTGGCTGCACCGCGCCCGATGCGGCGATGGGCGGCATCTTCGCCTGCCGGCAACTCGCCTTCGACCACGGCGAGGAGCCGCACCCCGCGCTGGCTGCCCGCCTGCCGGAAGCAGCGCTGGTCCGGCGCCTCTACGCGCCCTGGGGGCGTGCGTCGGATGCCTATCTTCTCGTCGGCCCGGACCTGTTCGGCTCGTGTCGCCTCGAGAACGCGTGCGCGCTGCGCTTCGTGACGGAGGACGGCGTCGAGGCGGTGGTCGAGGTGCCGGAAGCCGCCGCCTCGCGCTGGCGGGAGGCGCGGGCCGAGGCGGCGCGGCTGCTGCGGGACGCGGCGGGGCTGACGCTGAGCGAGGCACCCGTCGCGCCGGGCCGCTGATCCCGACGCGTTCGCACGGTCGGGATTAGCGGGGTTGCGCCGCGCGCGGCCGCCCCGTGCCCCATGCTGTCCGCATACCGGTCGGCCGGCGTTCTACGCGCATGGCGCGTCGTCCCGGGCGGACGAAGCGGGGGCCTTCATCGCCTCGGATGGTGGCGCCATGCCCGGCTGCGCGGCGGCTGGCGCGCGTCGCCCGCGCCCCGCTTCCGCGCCACGCGGCACGCGCCTTGCTGACCCGGC
>NZ_JACADQ010000644.1 GCF_016106015.1 Neoroseomonas rubea | reverse complement strand
GCGGCTGGCCGCCGCCTTCGCCGCCCGAGCCGCGGCGGAGGATGCGCGCATCGCCGCCGCCGCGCCGGCCCGTCGCGCGCTTGACCTGGTGGGCCTCGCCGACGGCCTTTCCCCCGCGCTCGGACGCTTCGCCGAACGCCTGGTCTACAGCCCCCGCCTGCGCGCCCTGATCGGGCGATGAGCACGCCGCGCCTGTCCATCGTCACGCCCTGCCTGAACCGCGCCGCGACGATCGGCGCGGCAATCGAGAGCGTGATCGCCGAGGCGCATCCCTCCTTCGAGCACATCGTCGTCGATGGCGGATCGACCGACGGCACGGCGGAGGTGCTGGCCCGCCATCCGCACCTGACCATCATCCGGGAGCAGGACCGCAACCTCTACGACGCGATCAACAAGGGGCTGCGCGCCGCGCGGGGAGAGGTGGTCGGTCTGCTGAACAGCGACGACCTCTATGCGCCCGGCGCCTTCGCCGCGGCCGAGGCCGCGCTCGCCGACCCGGCCATCGACCTCGCGCTGGGCGCCGCCGAATGGTTCGCGGTGCAGGAGGGGCGGGAGGTCACGCTCAAGCGCCTGCCCGCCGATGCGGTCGGGCTGACGGAGACGAATGCGATCTCCGGCATCACCGCGATGAATGCGGGCTTCTACCGGCGCGCCCTGATCGAAAGGACAGGGCCGTTCGACGACCGCTTCCCGCTTGCCGCGGACAAGGATTGGTGGATGCGGCTCGCGCTCGCCGCGCCGCGCGTGGCGATGCTGGAGGCGACCATCATCCGCTACCGCAGCCATCCGGACTCCCTCACCTTCGCGGCCGGGGACCTGCGGGACAAGTTGTCGCGCCACCTGCTCGATGTCTCGGCGACGCGCCTGGCGGAGCAGGTGGCGGGCACGCCGGGCCGCGCGGCCTATCGGCGCTGGCATGCCTGGGCGGCGGGCTATCGGGCGGGGGTCCTGGCGCGGCAGGGGCGGGCCGGGGCGGCGCTCGGCACGACGGCCACGGCCTTCGGGCGGG
>NZ_JACADQ010000643.1 GCF_016106015.1 Neoroseomonas rubea | reverse complement strand
AGGGGCTGACGGCGCGCGGCGGGCCGCGCGCGCGTTGCCGCGCCCGGCCCGCGGGGCTACATCCGGGCAGGACACCAGGGGACGCCCGCCATGCCCGAAACCGCCATCATCAGCGAGGTCGCCCCGCGCGACGGCATCCAGTCCATCACCGGCGCGCCGGTGACGACGGAGGCCAAGATCGCCCTGATCCGCGCCTGCTACGATGCCGGTCTCAGGCGCATGGAGGTGGGCTCCTTCGTCTCGCCCAAGGCCATTCCGCAGATGGCGGGGACCGAGGCGGTGCTGGCGGCCTGCAAGCAGATGCCGGGCCTGGAATCCACCGTGCTGGTGCCCAACCGCCGCGGCTTCGACACGGCGATCGCCCATGGCGCGGACCGGCTCGGCTTCTTCATGTCGGCGACCGCGGGGCACAACAAGGCGAACCTGAACCGCACGCGGGAGGAATCCTTCGCCGAACTGGCCGCGCTCGTCCGGGACACCCCCAAGGGGACGCTGATCCGCTTCAACCTCTCCTGCGTCTTCCACTGCCCCTTCGACGGCGTGGTGCCGGAGGCCGAGGCGCTCGACTGGATCGAGCGCATCGTCGCCCTGAACCCGGAGATGGAAATCGCGCTCGCCGACACCACGGGCAATGCCAGCCCCGACCAGGTGAACCGCGTCTTCCGCCACGCCATCGGCGCCTGGGGCCACCGCTTCGCCTTCCACGGCCACGACACCTACGGGATGGGTGTCGCGAACGTCTCGGCCGCGTGGGACGCGGGCTGCCGCGTCTTCGACAGCGCGGCCGGCGGCATCGGCGGCTGCCCCTTCGCCCCAGGCGCCACGGGCAACGTGGCGACCGAGGACGTGGTGTGGATGTTCCGCCGCATGGGCGTCGCCACGGGTGTGGATTGGAACCGCCTGCTGGTCGCGGCGGACATGGCGGCCGCCATCCCGGGCGCGGTGCCCGGCGGTCGGATGCGGGCGGTGCCGGCGGCGCGCCAGGCGGCGTGACCGCCCCGCCCTTCCGCGCCGGCC
>NZ_JACADQ010000642.1 GCF_016106015.1 Neoroseomonas rubea | reverse complement strand
GCCGACCCCCAGCCGCCAGTGCCACCACCGCGCCCTGCCGCGCCCCCGCCGCGCGGCCGGGCCCGGCGAGCAGCGCCTCGAGGCGCGCTTCCACCGCCGCCTGCAGCTGCGCATCGAGTGTCGTGCGCAGCAGCAGGTCGGCATCGCGCGGGGCGCGATCGGCCACCGCATCCCGCACCCAGTCGGCAAACCAGCCGGCGTCGCGCGACGGCGCGGGCGGGAAGCGCAGGCGCTCGGCTTCCTGCATCGCAGCAGCGGGGCTGAGCGCGCCGGTTTCCACCATCGCTTCCAGCACCTCGGTCGCGCGCGCGACGGCGGCCGATGGATTGACGCGCGGATTGAGCCGGGACGGCGCCTTGGGCAGGCCGGCGATGACCGCCGCCTGGCCGGGCGTGAGCCGCCGCGCCGAGACGCCGAAATACAGCCGCGCCGCCGCATCCACGCCGAAGGTCCCGGCGCCGAGATAGACGCGGTTGAGGTAGATGGTCAGCAACTCGTCCTTGCTGAAGCGGTGTTCGAGCCAAAGCGCGAGCAGCGCTTCCTGCACCTTGCGCCGCAGGCTGCGCTCGGGCGTCAGGAACAGGTTCTTCGCAAGCTGCTGCGTAAGCGTGCTGCCGCCCTGCACCACGCGGCCAGCCGTGACATTTGCCACCAGCGCGCGAGCCACGCCGATCACGTCGAGCCCGCCATGATCCCTGAACCGGCGGTCCTCGATGGCGATGAAGGCGGCCGGCACATGCGCCGGCAAGTCGGCCAGGCGCAGCGTCTCCCCATAAAGGTCGCCGCTGGTCGCGAGCAGCGACCCGTCCGCGGCGGTGAGCGTGACCGAAGGGCGCCGCGTCGCCCCGAGTGCTTCCTCCGGCCGCGGCAGGTCCCAGGCGAACCAGAGCAGCGCGGCGAAGCCCGCCACCATGCCCCAGACGAGCAGGGAGACGGCCCAGCGCAGCAGGCGCGGCGCCTGGCGGCGTCGCGCGGGGGCGGGGGGTGCGGGTCGTGCAGGGGCGGCGGAGGGGGCGCG
>NZ_JACADQ010000641.1 GCF_016106015.1 Neoroseomonas rubea | reverse complement strand
GAGCGCCGCGCGTGTCGCCTCCGGCAGCGCGGCGGGCGCGGGTGGGGCGAAGGCCGCGCGCGCCCGGGTGCTGCCGAGCAGCCAGGCGTCGATGACCCGCCCGGGCTGCCCGCCCAGCACCACGCCGGCGATGAAGAAGCCGGACGGCACGACCAGCAGCAGCCCCCAGAAGACGAAGCCGCGCGGCGGCACAACGAGGCCGACGAGAAGGCAGGCGAGCCCCGCCGCGAGCAGGCCGAGCAGCATCCGCCGCTGCCCGTCCGTCATCAGCGCCTCGGCCTGCTCCGGCGGTCGGTCCGCAGCCCGCATCACCACCGCGCGGCGCGGCGCGGCGCCAGCGCGGGGAGACCGCTTCTTGGCCAGGGTGCCGCTCATGCCTCAGCCCCCCGAGGAATAGGAACGGCCGGTCGAGCCGAAGCCCGCGCGGCTGACGGAGGAGGTCGAGCCCGAGGCGCTCGGACCCTGGCTCGAACTGGCCGCGCCGGCGAAGCGGGAGGTCGTGCCCGTGCCCGGGCTGGCCGCCATGCGGCTCGCCACGCCGAGCCGCCGGCTGCCGCTGTCCCAGGCGCGCAGCGGGCCGGTGCCGGCCGCGGGGCGATAGGCGGGGGTGGGCTGGCGGTTCGCCGTCCAGGTCCAGCCCTGGTAGCGCGGCCCCACGCCGGTGCCGTAGTCGCGCCGCCAGTTGCTGTTGTAGCCGACCCACCAGGAGGAGCGGCTGCCGCCCGAACTGCTGCCCGAGCCGGAGGAGGAGGAGGGTTGCGCGGTGGCGCCCGCAACCGCCGCCGCGGCGGCGACCGGCAGCGCGTCCGCCACCTCCACCTCGATGCAGCGGCCCCAGGTCGCCTGGCAGCCTTCCTGCGTCGCGAAGCGGTTCGGCAGGGGCGTGTCGAAGCGCTCGCAATTCTGCCAGTCGGCGGCGCATGTCTGCTCGTCCGGATAGATCGGCGCGAGCCGGTAATAGGCGAAGGTCACGCCCTGCGGCGTGCGCGTGCCCGGCGGCGGCGCGGCGGGCGGCGGGACAGC
>NZ_JACADQ010000640.1 GCF_016106015.1 Neoroseomonas rubea | reverse complement strand
CGGTGCGCAGGGCGCGGCGCCCGGCACGGCGGCGCCGGCGCCGTTGGCCCCCGCGCCGGGGCAGGACCGGCTGAGCCAGGCGCAGCTCGAACAGCTCCTCGCGCCGATCGCGCTGCATCCCGACACGCTGCTGACGCAGATGCTGATGGCGGCGACCTACCCGCTCGAGATCGTGCAGGCGAAGCGCTGGCGCGACCGCAATGCCGGGCTGAGCGGCCAGGCGCTGGAACAGGCGCTGGCCGACCAGCCCTGGGACGCCAGCGTGAAGTCGCTGGTCCCCTTCCCCGAGGTGCTGGCGATGATGAACGACCAGCTGGAATGGACGCAGCAGGTCGGCGACGCGGTGCTCGCGCAGCAGCAGGACGTGTTCAACGCCGTCCAGGTGCTGCGCCAACGCGCCCAGGCGGCGGGCGCGCTGCAATCCGGGCCGCAGCAGACCGTGACGGTGACGCAGAACGTGATCACGGCGCCGCCCGCTGGTGCCCCCGCGCCGGCGGTCGCACCGCCGCCGCAGGTCATCACCATCGCGCCCACCCAGCCCGAGACGGTCTACGTGCCGGCCTACAATCCCAATGTCGTCTACGGATCCTGGCCCTATCCGGCGAGCCCGCCGGCCTACTACCCGCCCCCGGCCGGCTGGGGCCTCGGCAGCGCGCTGCTGACCGGCATGGCCTTCGCCGGGGGGGCCGCGATCGTCGGCAGCCTGTGGGGCTGGTCGAGCCCGAACTGGGGCCGCGGCGACATCAATGTCGACGTCGACCGCGTGAACAACATCAACCGCAACGTCGACCGTAGCCGGACGAATGTCGGCTCGGGCAATCGCTGGCAGCACGACACCACGCATCGCCAGGGCGTCGCCTATCGCGGTGACGAGGTGCGCAACCGCTACCAGGGCGACCGGCAGCGCCAGGCGGCCTCGCGCGAGGAATTCCGCGGGCGCACGCAGCAGCCGGGCGGCGCGCTGGGTGGGACCGAACGTCCCGGCGGCGGCCAGGCGCAGCGGCCAGGGGCGGACGGACGGCCGGGCG
>NZ_JACADQ010000064.1 GCF_016106015.1 Neoroseomonas rubea | reverse complement strand
GGCCGCGCGGGCCGGCGCCGGCCTCGGCCAGCGCGGCTACCGCCTCGGCCTGGGTGCGCGCCAGCGCCGCCGCGTCGCCGCGGATGACGAAGGCACGCGGCGGGTTCATGCGCCGATCGCGACGAGCGCCGCGGCTTCATCCGCGGCGATCGGCAGGATGGTGTCCAGGGCGACGGTGTCGAACACCTCCTGCACCGGTGGCTGCGCGCCGAACACCACCAGGCGCAGGCCGCGCCGCGACGCCGCGCGGGACGCGCCGGTGATGAGCCGGATGCCGAGCGACCCCACGAAGGGCACTTCGGTCAGGTCGAACAGCAGATGGCGCTGTTCGCGCGCCAGCGCGGCGGCGAGCGACTCCTCGATCCGTTCCGCCCCGGCCGCGTCGAGCCGCCCGCGGAAGGCGATGCGGGCCGCGCGCGGCCCCGCGGCGGCGATGCTGAATTCCATGCGGTCCTCCGGTCCGGTCCCCGGCGCGCCATCTGCCCCGCCGATCAGGCGAAGTCGAGGCAGAGGATGGCGATGTCGTCCTCGGGCGGGCCGGGCCTCGCGCCGGTGCGGGCGGCGCGCAGCAGGCGCTCGGCCTCCGCCAAGCCGGGCTCGGCCTGCGCCGCGAGCGCGGGGATGAAGTCCTGGATGCCGCGCTGCGCGCCGTCGGCGTCGCGCGATTCGAAGGCACCGTCGCTGAAGAGCACCAGGCGCGATGCCGCCGGCAGCGCGGCCTCGGCCGTGCGGAAGGCGATGTCCGGGGCCATGCCGACACCCGGGTTGCGCACCGTGAGTGGTGCCGGCGCGCCCCCCGGCGCCAGCAGGAAGGCCGGATGCTGGCCCGCGCAGGCGAAGACGAGCCGCCGTTCCACCACATCCGCCACGCCATACCAGATCGTGAAGAACAGCCCGCCCTGCCGTTCGGCCTGGAAGCGCGCATTCAACTGGGACAGGAGCACGCCGGGGCTGGCGAAATCCATTCCCGGCTGGCTGTGTTCGCGCAGCAGATTCATCACGGATGCGGCGAGCAGCGCCGAGCCTGCGCCATGCCCCGAGACATCGAGCAGCCAGACCGCGAAGCGCCGCGCATCGAGCCAGCCATAGCCGAAGCCGTCGCCCCCCACCTCGGCCGAGGGCACGAAGCGCCAGTCCGCGCGCACGGGGCCTTCGGCCAACGGCGCGGGCAGCAGCGCCGCGATGTAGCGGCGCGCGCGCTCCATCTCCCGCCGCGCCTCTTCCTCCCGCGCCAGGTCCGACGCACGGCCCGTGCGATAGACCAGTACGAAGGGGCCGAGACCGAGCCGCGCGCCATGGGCCAGCCGCGCCGGCCCCGCCGCGCGCACCCCGTCGACCAGCGTGCCGTTGGTCGAGCCGAGATCCGTCACCACCGCCACGCCGCCTTCGACCGCTACGACGCAATGGGTGCGCGAGACATCGCCCGAGGGCAGCGACAGCCCATTCTGCGGCGACCGCCCGATCGACAGCGGCGCGGGGCCGAGCACGATGCGCCGCGCGGCCAGTCCCTCCGCCGCTTCGAGGTCGAGCACATGCAGCACCGGATCCGCCGCGGTCGCGGCCGGCGCGGGGCGGCGGAGCAGCGTGCGCTCCTCCTCCGGTCCGCGGCGCTCCGTGGCGTCGCCGGTCACGGCACCAGGCCGAGCGCCGCGAGGTCCAGCACCCAGGGCAGGTCCGTGTCGCCGGTCGCGCCCCCGGCGCGCGTGATCAGCGCATGCGCCTGGCCGCGATGATGCGTCTGGTGGTTGAAGAAATGCGTCGCGGCGATCCAGCGCGGCATGCCGACCTCGCGCTGCGCGATGGCAGAGAACCAGCGCATCTCGGCAGCGAGATCCGCCGCCGTCAGCCGGCTCGCCCAGCCGATGATGCGCGCATCGGCGACGACGCGATGGCCGCGCAGTTCGTTCCAGTCCTCCACCATGCGTGGGCTGCCCTTCATCGCGACCGACGGCGGCGTCCAGCCATCGAAACGGCTCATCCAGAGCGTGTCGCCCCAGAGCAGGTGGCTGAGCGTGCCGTGGATCGAGCCCCAGAAGGCGCCGCCATCGGCGCGGCGGGCGGAGTCGTCGAGCAGGTTCGCCGCCGCATAGAGGCGCTGGTTCATCTCGGCATTATAGGCCGCCATCATGCGGCACCAGTCAGGCGTCATGCGCAACCTGTCTTCCCCGGTCCGCCGAACGCGGAGTCCGGCGACGTCGTCTTCGCTTTACGGATAGGCTTAACGCATATCGGACAAGATTCCATCGCGCGCGGCATCGATGTCGCATTCAGCACCGTCACGACACGTCCACCTCGAACGGCCGGCGCCGGCCGGGAGATGCGCCGGGCGATCGCGCGATCGTCCTGCCGATGCGCCTAGATGGGCTTCCAGAAGAACAGCGTGTCCGCGGCGCGGCCGGTGGCGTCCATTTCGAAGGCCGGGATCCGGCCGAGCTCGGACCATCCCTCGGCGAGATAGAGCGCCGCCGCCGCGCTGCCCGCGCGCGTATCCAGCGTGAGGATCCGCCGACCATGCGCGCGCGCGGCCTGTTCCACGCGCCGCATCAGGGCGCGGCCGATCCCCGCGCGTCGCAGCGCCGGATCGACCAGCAGCTTCTGCACCGCGGCGACATGCGGCTGGTTCTCCGCCGTGGCGAGGTCGAGCGTCACCGTGCCGGCGAGTCGGCCCTCATGCCAGGCGGCGAGCAGGACGCGCGTGCCGGCCGCGACCGCCGTCGCAGCCTGCTTCCAGAATGCGCGCGCGCGTTCCGGCGCCAGTGGCGGGAGGTATTCGAGCGAGGCACCCTCCGCCACACAGGTGACGAGGAGATCCGCCAGGACCCGCTCGGCGCTCGCGGCGGCGGCGGCGTCCAGCGCCTCCACGACCAGGCCGCGCAGCGGCTTGGCGTAGCGGAATTCGAGCGAGTGGGAGAGATCGTCCAGGATGCGGATCGATCCGTGCCGGACATAGCCGCGCTTCTCATAGAAGCGGTGCGCGCGCGTGAAGCGCGTATCCGTCCATAGGACGAGGCGCTCGGCGCCGGCGGCGCGCGCATGCGCCTCCGCCGTGCCGAGCAGCGCGGCGGCAAGCCCCGCGCCGCGCGCCCCGGCATCGACATACATGCGGCAGATCTCCCAGGCCGCGTCGTCCTTCAGCGGGCGCGTCCCGACCATGCCGACGACGCGCCCCTGGTCCTCGGCGACCCAGAGCGCCCCGCCCTGGTCGCGGAAGTAGGATGCGAGGGCGCGCAGTTCCGGCACCTCCCCGTCCACGTCGAGGACGCAACCGGGATACTCGGCCCAGCAGGCGCCGATCAGCGCGATGAAGCCGTCGGCGTCGGAATCGCGCCCCTCGCGTAGTTGAGATTCACCCATCCGAGTCAGACCTCCGGTGCCCGGCGCAAAGGCGCCTGCGCCCTGCCGTCATCGGATGCGGCAGATACACCCACCCGATTCAGACCTCCGGTGCTCGGCGCAACAGCGCCTGCGCCCTGCGGTCATCGGACGGGATCACGCGAGCTCCTTGCAGAACTCCTGGATGCGCGTGCAGGCCTCGCGCAGGCTTTCGGTGTCCGTCGCGTAGGAGATGCGCAGGTAGGGCGACATGCCATAGGCCGCGCCCTGCACGGCGGCGACGTACTTTTCCTCGAGCAGCGCGAGGGCGAAGTCGGTGTCGGTCTCGATCCGCTTGCCCGCCTTCGTCGTCTTGCCGAGGCAGCCGGCGATGTTCGGGAAGACGTAGAAGGCGCCTTCCGGCTTGTGGCAGGCGATGCCCGGCGCCTGGTTCAGCATCTCGACCACCATGTCGCGGCGCCGGCGATATTCCTCGGCGCGCTCGCGCACCAGGTCCTGCGGCCCGTCGAGCGCCGCGGCCGCGGCCGCCTGGCCGATGGTGGACACGCCCGAGGTCGCCTGCCCCTGCATGTTGACCATCGCCTTGATCAGCGCCTTGGGCCCGCCGCAGAAGCCGATGCGCCAGCCGGTCATTGCATACGTCTTGGACGCGCCGTTGACCGTCAGCGTGCGGTCCTTCAGCGCGGGCTCCACCTCGGCGATCGTGCAGAATTCGAAGCCGTCATAGACGAGGTGCTCGTACATGTCGTCGGTCATCACCCAGACATGCGGGTGGCGCTTCAGCACGTCGGCGAGCGCCTGCATCTCCTCCCGCGAGCAGGCCGCGCCCGTCGGGTTGTTCGGGAAGTTCAGCATCACCCACTTGGTGTTGGGGGTGATGGCCGCTTCCAGGTCCTCGGGCCGCAGCTTGAATCCGTTGTTCTGCGGGCAGCTGACCAGCACGGGCTTGCCGCCGGCGACCTTCGCCATGTCCGCGTAGGAGATCCAGTAGGGCGCGGGCACCACCACCTCGTCGCCCGGATCCAGCGTCGCCATGAAGGCGTTGAAGATGCACTGCTTGCCGCCATTGGCGACCATGATCTCATCGAGCGCGTAGTCGAGGTTGTTGTCGCGCTTGAACTTGCGCTGGATCGCCTCCTTCAGCGCCTTGGTGCCGTCCTGCGGCGGGTACTTGGTGTCGCCCGACAGCGCCGCCTTGTGCGCGGCCTCGATGGCGTGCGCAGGCGTGGCGAAGTCGGGTTCCCCCGCCGCAAGGCTGATCACCTTGATGCCCTTCGCCGCGAGTTCGCGCCCCTTCATGGTCATGACGACGGAAGCGGAGATCGAGACTTCGGAGACGCGGGCGGACAAAGCGGGCATGTTGGTTTCCTTCGAGGAGGGCCGAACGCTACGGATTTTTCTCGCGCGGGCAAGCCTGCCGGCCACAATGACGACGGCGGCGAAAGATAGCGATGACCAGCGCAGAAAGTGCGAGACTGGCGATCGAGACAATTTCACCGACGCGGACAGTCCACGGTGGGGCCCATCGCAAAGACAAGGCGTGCTGGCCTGCTGGAACACGGAAACTCAGCAAGCGATCTGGCCCGTGTGCCTCGAGCGGCGGTGCAAAGGTGCCATCGGCTGCATCGAGTCGCCACGTCGGAAAGTAAAAGCGCCGGATCACGATCGTCACGTCACGCGTAGCGGAGATCTCAAGACCGATGCCGCCGTCTCGTCGCGCCGCCGCTGCGACCCGCGCGTGACTTTCTGGTTCGGCCCAGGCGATGCCTTGAAAAGAGTAGGGACGAAACATCTCCGCAAAGCGCCCGACATCGTAGCCGCCGTCATGGGCGTAGCGAATCAGCGCGCCGTTGGGGAGGTATTCGAGGGCATCGGGACGGCCTTCGATAGCCGCGGTCCGGAGCGCCTGCCAGGCAGCGCTCTCCAAGCTGCGGATATGGATCCAGGTCCCACCAATCAGCGTCACGAAGGCCGGCACGCCGACAAAGACGATCGTCAGGATCGCAATACCATCGCGGCGCCTTCGCCAGGCCGCGAAGCCAAGCGCCACGATAGCCGTAACGATGGCGAACTCGACAAAAAGGAGCAGCCGCCAGGGAAACTGGCCGCGAAAGAACGGCGACCAAGGCTCCCACAAGCCCGGCACGAGCCCCACGATGGCCAGAAGAATGAACGCCGCCGTTGCTGACCAGAATCGGACGCTCGCGCCATCCCGGCCTTGCGATGCTTTCAGCCAGCACAGGAACGCAAGGATGCCGCTCGCGCTTGAAAGCGAGGCGACGAAGATAAGGAGCAAATCGTTGCGCCATCGACCAGGCGCGCGGAGCAGCCAGTTTCGAGGATCATAGAAGTCGTCCTGCATGACGTAGAATGAGACATGCTCCTGCAACGCAATCGCTGGTAGCAGGTAGACCGCCGCGATCCCCACGGCGAGAACGCCAGCGGCAATCGCTTGTACCGAGCGTCGTAGCAGCCACGCTGGTGACCGACAGGTTCTTAATGCCTCGAAGACGAACTGGGCTGGAAAGACGATCGTCGCGGCCGCCATCGCTGTCGGGAGATGGCTGGTCACCAGAAGCGCCGCCGAGACTGCCAGAGGCACGATTGCCCGCGCGCCTTCGCGCGCCAGCCGCGACACCCCGATCGCCACCAGCGGCACCACCGCATACGCCGCCAGTTCCCCGAGCGAGGCGCGCTGGTACAGGTCCAACAGGTGGTAGGGCATCGCCATGTAGGCGACCGCGCCCGCCGTAGCCGCGCGCGGCCCGGCATGACGCCCGAGCCAGAGCCGCATCGTCACGCCCGAGGCGAGCAGCATGGTCGCCATCGACACGCCGAGCAGCCGGAAGGTTCCTTCCGCCGCCACGCCCAGCGGCGCGTGCAGCCAGGCCCAGTAGAAGGGCAGCGGGGCGTAGAAGAAGAACGCCGGGCTGCCCAAGCCGGCGAAGCTGTCGGGCAGCCAGCGCGGATAGGCTGTGCCGCCGGCGACCGCGGCGACGAACTGGCTCGTCCAGGTGACGTTGTAGATCGTGCTGTGCCCCGGCAGCGCCCCGAAGAGCAGGAAGGGCGCGGCCAGGACCGCGGCCGCGCCGGCCAGTACGGCCAGCTGCGCGAGGCTCCAGCCGGCGCTGCGCGGCGGCGCGCTCACGGCACGGGCCGCTCGTAGAGCCAGTCGAAATCCTGCTCGCCGGTCCGCACGAAGCCCTGGCGTTCCCAGAAGCGGTGCACGGGCGCGCCCTTCAGCACCTCGATCCGCACGGCCAGGCCGGCATGGGGCGCCAGCGCCGCGGCAAGCACGGCTGCCCCCAGCCCACGGCCCTGCCAGGCGGGTTCCAGGTAGAAGGAATGGAGCTCGACGTGGTCCGCGTGCGGCACGCAGCCGATGCAGCCGGAAAGCGCGCCCTCGACCTCGATGCCGGCGAGCGTCGCCGGGTCGAAGACCGCGCGCATCCGCCCCGCGCGGCGGGCAGGGTCGAAGCGCCCGACGCGGTCAAGGTCCGCCCGCAGCACGCGGATGGAGAGGTCGAGGAGCGGCGCGAAATCCGCCTCCCCGACCGGGCGCAGCCGGAAGCCCGGCGTCACGTCATCGCGGCGCAGAACTTCTGGATGCGTGTGCAGGCCTCGCGCAGCACCTCGTCGGATGTCGCGTAGGAGATGCGGAAATGCCCGGGGCTGAGGAAGGCCGCGCCATGCACGGTGGCGACACCCGCTTCCTCGAGCAGCGCGATGGTGAAGTCCTCGTCGGTGGCGATCTTCTTGCCGCCCGCGGTGGTCTTGCCGATGCAGCCGCGCATGTCGGGGAAGACGTAGAAGGCGCCTTCCGGCTTGTGGCAGCGCAGGCCGGGCGCCTGGTTCAGCATCTCCACCACCATGTTGCGGCGGCGCTCATAGACCTTGCGCATCTCCTCGATGCTCTCCTGCGGGCCGGTCAGCGCCTCGATGGCCGCGGCCTGGGAGATGGAGGAGGTGTTGGAGGTGGACTGCCCCTGCAGCTTGTCCATCGCCTTGATCAGGTGCACGGGCGCGCCGGCGAAGCCGATGCGCCAGCCGGTCATGGCGTAGGCCTTGGAACACCCGTTCATGGTCACGGTGCGGTCGCGCAGCCGCGGCTCGACCTCGAGGATCGTCGCCGGCTTGAAGCCGTCATAGGCGAGCTTCTCGTAGATGTCGTCGGTGAACACCCAGACATCCGGGTGGCGCATCAGCACGTCAGTGATCTGCTTGAGCTCGGCCGCGTTGTAGGCCGCGCCGGTCGGGTTGCAGGGGTTGTTCAGGATCAGCCACTTGGTCTTGGGCGTGATGGCCGCTTCCAGCTGCTCGCCCGTCATCTTGAAGCCGGCGTTCTGGCCGCACTGCACGATCACCGGCGTGCCTTCGGCCAGCTGAACGATGTCCGGGTAGGACACCCAGCAGGGGGCGGGGATGATCGCCTCGTCGCCCGGATTGATGGTGGCGACCAGCGCGTCGAAGATCACCTGCTTGCCGCCGGTTGCGACGATGATCTCCTCCGGCTTGTACTCGATGCCGTGGTCCCGCTTGAACTTCTCGCAGATCGCGCTGCGCAGCGCGACGGTACCGGAGACGTCGGTGTACTTCGTCTCCCCGCGCTCGATCGCCGCGATCGCCGCATCCTTGACGTTGCGCGGCGTGTCGAAGTCGGGCTCGCCGGAGGACAGGCCGATCACGTCCTTGCCGGCGGCCTTGAGCGCGCGCGCCTTCGCCGTCATGGCGATGGTCAGCGAGGGCGAGATGCGATTGAGGCGGTCGGCGATCAGGTTCATGGCAAGCCCGGTCCGGAATGGCGGAAGATCGCGAACCTAATCCCCCCTCCCCCCGCCAGCAACCCGGCTACCAGAGCCGCAGCGGCCGCAGCCCCTGGTAGGTGAAGCCTTCCTCGGCCAGGCAGGCTGCGCGCACGGCCCGGCGGCGGGCGGTATTCACGTCCACCCAGTCGTAGCGCGGCGGGATGTAGCGGCCGGGGCGGTAGTAGCATTCCGTGCGGCCGTGCCGCGTGAAGCATTCGCGGCGGGACGCTTCCCAGTAGCCGGCCTGCACCTGGGTCCAGACCAGGGCGGGCGGGATTTCCCGCGCGGCGATGCCGGTGCAGCGGGCCTGCGCGGCCTCCGACTCCGCCTCGGTCGCGCCGGGCCGTTCCCAGCGCTCGGCGCAGGCGGACAGCAGAAGCAGGAGGAGGAGAGCGACCTTCCGCATGAAGCGATCCTGCCGCATCCGCACGGCGAAAGGGTGGCGAGACTTCAGCCGCGGCGCGGCCGCAGCAGCAGCGCCGCCAGGCCGAGCATCAGCCCCACCCCCAGCACTACCACCGCGCCGAGCGCATTCACCTCCGGCGTCAGCCCCAGCCGCAGCATGGAGAACAGCGCGATCGGCAGCGTCGTCCCCGCCGGCCCCGAGACGAAGGAGGCGATGACGACGTCATCCAGCGACAGGGTGAAGGCCAGCAGCCAGCCCGCCGCCAGCGCGGGTGCGATGAGCGGCAGCGTCACCGTGCGGAAGGCGGTCCACGGCGTCGCACCGAGATCCATCGCCGCTTCCTCGAGGGTGCGATCCGCATCGGCGAGCCGCGCCTGCACCACCACGGCGACGAAGGCCGCCCCGAGCGTCGCATGGGCCAGCAGCACCGTCGTGGCGCCGCGCCCCGCGGGCCAGCCGATCGCGGCTTCGAGCGCGACGAACAGCAGCAGGAGGGACAGGCCCGTCACCACCTCCGGCAAGACGAGCGGCGCGCCGATCAAGGCGCCGAAGACGGCCCGGCCACGGAACGGCCCGAAGCGCGCCAGCGCCCAGCCCGCGGCCCCGCCGAGCAGCACGGCGAGGCTCGCCGCCCCCGCCGCGATGCGCAGCGACAGCAACGCCGCCTCCACCAGCCTCTCATTGGCGGCGAGTGCGGCGAACCAGCGCAGCGAGAAGCCGCCCCACTGGTAGGGTATGCGGTCCGCGCTGAAGGCATAGGCGACCAGCAGCAGGATCGGCGCCCAGAGGAAGGCGAAGCCGAGGCCCATCGCCCAGCGCAGCGCACGCCCGCGCCGCATCACCGGGCCTCCAGCCGCTGGAAGAGGCGGATCGGCAGGATCAGCAGCCCCAGCAGGCACAGCGCCAGCGCCGCGGCCACCGGCCAGTCCCTGTTCTGGAAGAATTCCTGCCAGAGCACGCGCCCGACCATCTGCGCCTCCGGCGGGCCCATCAGGTCAGGGATGACGAATTCGCCCGCCGCCGGGATGAACACCAGCAGGAAGGCGGCAAGGGCCGCGGGCAGCGTCGCGGGCAGCGTGACGGTGAGGAAAACCGTCGCCGGCCGCGCGCCGAGATCAGCCGCCGCTTCCTCGAGCGTCGGGTCCAGCCGCAGCAGCGCCGCGAACAGCGGCAGCACCGCGAAGGGCAGGTAGGCATGGACCATGCCCGCCAGCATCGCCCCTTCGGTGTAGAGCATGGCCAGCGGCGCCTCGATCAGCCCCGCCCCGCGCAACAGGCCGTTGATCCAGCCCTCGTCGCGCAGCAGCCCGATCCAGGCGCCCACGCGCAGCAGGAAGCCGGTCCAGAAGGGCAGCATCAGCGCGGCGAGCAGCAGCACGCGCCGCCCCGGCGCGGCGCGCGCGATGCCGATGGCCATCGGATAGGCAAGAGCCAGGCACAGTCCGGCCGTGATCGCTGCGACCCGCAGCGCGACGAGCAGCGCATCGAGGTAGTAGGAATCCTCGACCAGCGGCGCGAAGCCCGCCCCCGACAGCGCCAGGCGGAAGGGCGGCAGGCCGGAATCGGGCTCGGCCAGCGCGATCGCCGCCAGGATCGCCGCCGGCGCCGCGACAAACAGCAGCAGCCACGCCCAGGCCGGGGCAAGAAGCAGGGCGCGGGCCTTCACGCGGGCAGCGCCACCACATCCCCCGGCTCCCAGCCGAGGCCGACCACGGCGCCGCGCGCGGGCGGCGCGCCATCCTCCTCGGCATGGGCGACGCGGAGCACGGCGCCGGCCTCGGTTCGGATGAGCAGGAGGGAATCGTCGCCGCGAAAGGCGACATCCTCGACCGTGCCGCGCACGCGGTTCGGGCCGTCCGCCGGGGCGGGAAGGATCGCGATGCGCTCCGGCCGCAGCGCCACTGCGACGGTCCCGGGCGGGATGTCGCCCGCGAAGGTTATGCCGGCCTCGGCACTCTCGAAGCGGCCCTCGGCGGCGCGGCCTTCCAGCACATTCGCCGCGCCGAGGAAGCGGGCGACGAAGCGGCTCGCGGGCTTCTCGTAGATCGCGCGCGGCGCCCCCAGCTGCGCGATACGCCCGCCATCGAGAAGGGCGACGCGATCAGCAAGCGCGAGCGCCTCCTCCTGGTCATGCGTCACCATGACGAAGGCCGCGCCGGTCGCGCGCTGCAGGGCGCGCAGTTCGAAGCCCGTGCGTTCGCGCAGGCCCGCATCGAGCGCGCCGAGCGGCTCATCCAGCAGCAGCAGCCGCGGGCGCATCACCAGGCTGCGCGCCAGCGCGACCCGCTGCTTCTGCCCGCCCGAGAGTTGATGCGGGCGGCGCCGGTCGAAGCCCTCGAGCCCCACCATCGCCAGCGCATCGCCGACGCGCTTCGCGCGTTCCGCCGCCGCCACGCCCGCGCGGCGCAGCCCATAGGCGACATTGTCCGCGACGGTCAGGTGCGGGAACAGCGCGTAGGACTGGAACATCATGTTGACCGGCCGCGCCCAGGGCGGCGTCGCGGATATGTCCCGCCCATCGAGCAGCAGGCGCCCCGCATCCGGCGCCTCGAACCCCGCGATGATGCGCAGCAGCGTGGACTTGCCAGAGCCCGATCCGCCGAGCAGGGCGAAGAACTCCCCCGCCGCGATCTGGAGGTCGAGCGCATCCAGCGCCAGCGTCGCGCCGAAGCGCTTCGTCAGCGCCTCGGCGGACAGGAGCACCGGCCCGATGACCGGAGGGCCGGAGGGCCCGGAGGTCTGAATCGGCCCGGCAGACGAAGACCCGATGACCGGAGGGCCGGAGGGTCCGGAGGTCTGGTTCGGCCCGGTCATCGAAAGCATCTCAGCGCCCGGCCTTGAACCTCGCCCAGAGCCTGGTGCGCGCGCGCTCCGCCTCGCGCGGCGGCGTGCCGGCGACGAAGGTCTCGGCGAGCAGCGCGGCCTCGGGGAAGACGCTGCGGTCGTTGCGCACCGCTTCCTCCACCAGCGGCCGGCTCGCCGGCACGGCGTTGGGGTAGCGCACATGGCTGGTGATGCCGGCCATCACGTCGGGCTGGAGGAGGAAGTTGATGAAGGCGTGCGCGGCCTCCGGGTTCGGCGCATCGGCCGGGATCGCCAGCAGGTCGAACCACAATTGCGCACCGCGCGGCATGACATAGGCGACCTCGACGCCGCGATTGGCTTCCCGCGCGCGGGCCTGGGCCTGGATCACGTCGCCGGAATAGGTCAGCGCCACGCAGGCTTCGCCGGAGGCGAGCGCATCGAGGATGGAGGATGACGGCACGATCGCGCGCACATGCCGCCGGATCGCCATCAGGGCGTCGCCCGCCGCGCGGAGGTCCTCGGCCGAACTGCCGTTCGGGTCGCGCCCGAGCCAACGCTGGACGGAGGGCAGCACGTCGGTCGGGCTGTCCATCACCATGATGCCGCAGCGGGCGAGCCGCGCCGCGTTCTCGGGCCGCAGCAGGATGTCAAGGCTGTCGAGCGGCACGTCCGGCCCGAGGGCCGCGCGCACGCGATCGACGCGGATGCCGAGCCCCACCGTGCCCCACAGATACACTGCGCCATGCCGGTTGCCCGGGTCGATGGCCGCGACGCGCTCCATCAGCACGGGGTCGAGGTTGCGCCAGTTCGGGATGCGCGCGCGGTCGATCTCGCGCAGGCCTCCGGCGCGCAGCAGCCGCGCGAAGGTCGGCTCGCTGGTGGGCACGATGATGTCGTAGCCAGACCGGCCCGCGGACAGCCGCCCCTCCAGCGTCTCGAGGCTGTCGTAGACGTCGTAGCGTACGCGGATCCCCGTCTCTCGCGTGAAGCGGGCGACGGCATAGGGGTCGATGTAGTCGGACCAGTTGTAGACGTTCAGCACGCGCTCCTGCGCCGCGGCCGGCAGGGCGGCGAGCAGCAGGGCGATCAGGGGCAGCAGGCGTCGGAGCATCGGCGCGGGTCCCTTGGGGCGGCGGTCGGAGGAAGGCCGCCAGAGTAATGGCGCATGGCGCGCGCGCCATCCCCTGGGCGCCGCCTTCGCGCTCATAGGATAATTTACCTTGACATGACGGCATTCGTTCCTGTATCGGAACACCATCACCGGGCGACGTGCGCCCGCTGCTCCGCTCCCCCCCTCCATCCTGACACCGTGCGACCGCCCATGCGGCGGGCGAGGAGCCCTGCATGCCCTATTCCGACGCCGGCCTCTCGGCGCTCAGCACCGCGAACGGCTTCACACTGTGGCACTACCGCACCACCGACGACCGGGCGACCGTGCTCGCCCCGGGCTACTTCGCCCCGGCGGCGGGGCGGCTGCTGCCTGGCGACATCGTCTTCGTCCAGGCCTCGGACGCGACCGCCATGGTCCCGATCCGCAGCGGCACGCTGCCGGGCGGCGGCGTGACCGTGGACGGCTCGGGCAGTCAGCCGGCGCTGCTGCGCTCCGTCCTGCTCCCCTTCTCGGCCGCGCTCACAGCGGACGCGGTAGCGCGCGCGATCCTGCCGGACCCCCTGCCCGGCATCGTCGTGACCGGGGAGCCGATCACGGTCGGCGCGACGGTGACCGGCCCGATCGCATCCGTGACCTTCGTGCTGCGCACAGTGGGCGGGGCGGATGCCACCGCGCCCGTCACCGTGCCGGTCGCATCCGGCAGGGCGGAGGCCGCCTTCACCGCCCCGCCGCCTGGCGGCGGCTACCGCCTGCTGGCGCGCGAAGCCGCCGACCCGACCCTGTTCGCCCTTTCCGCCCCTTTCTCCGTCGTGCTGCCGCCGCGCCTGCTGACCGAGGCCGGCGGGCGGCTCCTGCTCGAGGACGGCTTCCTGCTCCTCCTCGCCTGATCCATCCCCGCCCCTTCCGGAGACACGATCCATCATGTCCGACAGCAAGATCAGCGCCCTGCCCGCCTTGGCCGCCACCGCGGATGCCGACCTCCTGCCCATCGTGCAGGGCAGCGGGCCCGCCGCGACGACGCGGCGCGCGAGCCTCGCCCAGCTGCGCACCGCGCTGTTCGCCGAACGCGCCGTGCATGTGCGCGACTTCGGCGCCGTCGGCGACGGCGTGGCGAACGACGCGCCCGCGATCCAGGCCGCGATCGACGCGCTCAAGGCCTCGGGCGGCGGCGTGGTGGAATTCGGCCCACGCCGCTACCGGCTCGCCGGGCCGGTGGTCGCGGACGGCGTCACCATCCGCCTCCAGGGCGCGGGCTATACGGAGGGACCGGGGCCGGCCGACGGCACCTGGCTGATCGTCGACACGCTGGGCTTCACGCCCTTCACCTTCAGCGGCCCGGGCGCGCGCGGGTCCGCGGTGCGCGACCTCGCGGTCTACCAGCCGCACGGCGCGGCGCAGGTTCCGGGCTGGGTGCCGACCAATTACGACTTCGTCTTCCGCATCCAGGACTGCCTCGGCGCGGTCGAGTTCGACAACGTGTTCCTCTGCGGCGTCAACCGCGGAATCTGGTGCGACAATTCCGGCCGGCTGACGATCGAGCGGCTGCGCGGCCAGGTCTTCACCACCGGCATCGAGATCGACCGCGCTTTCGACACCTGCCGCATCGAGCACGTCCACTTCTGGCCCTTCGCCGCGCCGGACGACGACGTGGTGCGCTGGCAGCAGCTGAACACGGATGCGATCGTCTGCCGGCGCGTGGACGGCATCTTCATCGACGACGTCTTCGTGCTGGCCGCGCGGTCCGTGCTGCGCTTCGCCTCCTCGGCCTCGGGCATCACGCAGAAATTCTCCGTCGGCGACCTCTACGCCGACTTCGCGCTGAACGGCATCTGGGTGGAGGGCAACGGCACCTCGGGCCAGATCGCCAACGCCAGCATGCAGTGCGAGCTGTTCAACGGCGCCGCCGCGCCGCTGCCCGGCAGCCACGGCATCCGGATCGACGCGAACAACACGCGCATCCAGGTCGGCAACCTGCGCGTGGACGACGCCGAGAGCAACGCTGTGCGAGTCAACGGCGTCGGCAACCGGCTCGACATCTTTTCCTTCCGCGCCGAGTTCTACAACCAGCTGAACAACGGCTCCGCCGCCATCCATGTGGCGAATGCGGCGACGGGCACGCCCAACGCCGTCTTCCTCGGCAGCGCCGCGCTGCTGTCCAACGGCAATGGCGGACCGCTGACCAACGCCGGCACGAACGGCCATGTCGCCTCGGGCGCGCCCGCTGGCCGCATCGACCGCCCCGGCCTGATGCTGGGCAACGAGACAACCGGCCTCTTCGCCCCCGCCACGAACGAGATCGCGGCGGTGGCTGGCGGCGTCGAGGTGCTGCGCGCGGGGGCGACGGGCAGCGTGACGATCGGCGCGGCGAACGGCTTGCATGGCCTCGGCGTCACCACGCCCGCGGCCAGCGTCAACCGCATGGTGGTCAGCGGCGCCGCCGCGGGCGGCACGCCGAGCCTCGCCGCGCAGGGCACCGACGCCAATATCCCCGTCGCCCTCGCGGCCAAGGGCACATCCGTGATCCGGCTGCAGACGCGCGGCAATACGGCGGTGGAGATCGACGCGCTCTCCACCCCCACCAACCGCATCCTGCTGCGCGGCAATGCCTCGGGCGGCGCGCCGCGGGTCGAGGCGGCGGGCGGCGACGCCAATGTCGCGCTCGACCTGCGCGCCAAGGGTGCGGCGCCGGTCGCCGTGAGCATGCCGCTGCAATTGCCGAGCTACACCGTCGCGACGCTGCCGAGCCCGCTGACCTTCACCCGCTGCATCGCCTTCGTCGCGGACGGGACCGCGAACAAGCGGCTTGCGGTCAGCGACGGGGTCGCCTGGCGGTGGCCGGACGGGAACGTGGTGAGCTGAGCAAGGAAGGCAGATCGCGATGACCGCATTGACCGACTACGCCAAGAACCTGCTCGGCCGCGCGCTCGCCGGCCGGCAGCCCGCCCTGCCGACCGCGGTCTGGGCCGCGCTCGGGACCGGCGGCACGGATGCCACGGGTGTCACGGGCGAACCCGCGGCACCCACCGGCTATGCCCGCCAGCCCGTCGCCTTCACCGGCAGCGGCGCCCAGCGCAACACGGCGCCCGTCCGTTTCGCCTTCACCGCGGCCGCGGGGACCCTCACCCATGTCGGGCTGTTCGATGCGATGGCGGGGGGCAATCCGCTCGCCTGGGCACCGCTCGGCACGCCGGCCAACCTGCCTGCCGCCGGCACCATCACCGTGCCGGCGGAAAGCCTGACCATCGCGCCGGACTGATCACTGCTCCGCCGGCCGGGCGCGGATCACGCCCCCGGCCGAGCGGCCCGCATCGATCAGCGCCTGGGTGCGGTCGAGCGACCAGGTCGCGCCCATCTGCGGGCGCAGGTCGCCGAGCCTTTCGTCGACCACCGCGTAGGTGACGAGGAAGCCGCGGCCGACGCGCCCGGCGATCACCGACAGTTCCAGCACCATGAAGCTCGCATGCAGCTCCGGCGTGCAGGATCCGTTGCGCTCGATCGCCATGCGCGCCTCCCGCTGCAGGCCGGCGGCGAAGGCGTTCGCGTCGTCCCGCGCATCCGCATGCCGGACGACATGGATGCAGGAGGCCGCCGCGGGCGCGGCCGCCGCCAACCATCCCGCCACCGCCAGCACGCCCGCGCGCATCGCCATTCCCATCCCCTTCCCCCGCATCGCGAGGAGCATCGCATGGACCCCCGCCAGACCCGCGGATACCGCAACCGCAACCCGGGCAACATCGACCATGTCCCCGCCAATCGCTGGCAGGGCCTCGCCGAGCCGCCGATCGAGCCGCCGCCCGCGGGCGGCGGGCGCGCCCGCTTCGCGCGCTTCGTCTCCCACGAATACGGCATCCGGGCGCTCGCATTGCTGCTCATCACCTACCAGGACCGGCACGGGCTGCGCAGCATCCGCGGCATCGTCGGCCGCTGGGCGCCGGGGGCCGAGAACGACACGGAAGCCTACATCGCCGCCGTGGCGCGCCGGACCGGGCGGCATGCGCGGGAGATGCTGGACCTGCACCGGCACGAGGATCTCCGCCCGCTGGTCGAGGCCATCATCCAGCATGAGCTCGGCGGCATGCCCTATGACCGCGCGACGATCGACGCCGGGCTGCGGCTTGCGGGCGTGGTGCCCGAGGGCGCGGGCGCCGTCGCGCGCAGCGGCACCGC
>NZ_JACADQ010000639.1 GCF_016106015.1 Neoroseomonas rubea | reverse complement strand
GGGGGTCGTCGCGGCCGCCGATGTGCCCTTCGAGGCGGTCGCCGCGCTCGACCGCCGCGTCTTCCCCGTCGCCCGCGATGGCTTCCTGCGCGGCTGGCTGGCCGCGCCGGGCCATGTCGCGCTGGCGGCGCGCGGGCCGGGCGGCCTGGCCGGCTACGGGGTGCTGCGCCCCTGCCTAGAGGGATCGAAGATCGGCCCCCTCGTCGCGACCGATCCGCGCGCGGCGCGCGCGCTGTTCGCCGCGCTCCTCGCAGCTGCACCCCAGGGGCCGGTGTACCTCGACCTGCCGGAGCCGAACGCGGATGCCGTCGCCATGGCGGTCGCGGCCGGCATGACGCCCGCCTTCGAGACGGCGCGGATGTACGCCGGCCCCGATCCGGCCCTGCCGCTGGCCGACATCTACGGCATCACGAGTTTCGAACTCGGCTGAGCCCTGCCGCGCCCGCGCGGTTGACCGGCGCGGGGCGGAGGGTCTAGCGCTGCCCCTCGGTTTCGCGAGGGGAGCGACTTCCATGGCGACGATTTCCGGCCGGCCCTTGCGCCTTGCCGCCCTCTTCGCCGTGGCGGCGTTGCTCGCTGCGCCGGCTCTGGCCCAGCCCGCCGCGCCAGAGCCCTTCGCGCTCGACCTCCGCGAGGCCGCCGGCAGGCCCGCCCTGGTCCCCGGCGCGACGGTCACGATCCGCCTCCGTCGCGGCGAAGCCGCCCATCTCCGCCTGCCGGAGGGGGCGGGCGACCTGGTCGCCCAGACCCGCCGCCTCGCGCGGGACATCGACACCGTCATGGCGCTCGTCGATTCGCAGGGCCGCGTGCTCGCCGAGGACGACGACGGCGGCGAAGAGGACCTCGCCTCCCGCATCGACATCTTCGGCGACCAGGCCGGGCCGCTCTTCCTCCGCGTCGGGCTGCTGGACCAGGCAAGCGGGACCTTCGACCTCGAACTCGCCGCCGCCCCGCCGCGCGCCCCGGATGCGCCCGCCGCGACGCTGGTCGAGGCCGTCGCGCGCCCGCCGCTCGAGGTCGGCCAGGGCGTGGCGGTGCGC
>NZ_JACADQ010000638.1 GCF_016106015.1 Neoroseomonas rubea | reverse complement strand
CCACGCCGCCCAGCGTGCCGATCACGCCCGCCGCGTTGAGCGCCACCGTCCCGCCCAGCGCGGCCGGCAGCGGCCCGGCCAGCAGGTAGCCGGCCACGCCGATCGCCGCCCCCGCCACAGCGCTGCCCAGCACCTGCACCCGGTAGTCGTCGGTCAGCAGCCGCAGCGCCGCCGCGGGGCAGACCAGCATGGCCACGACCAGGATGCTGCCCACCGCCTCGAAGGCCGCCACCGCCGCCGCCGCCACCGCCATGTTCAGCGCCAGTTCAAGCCGCCGCGCCGGATAGCCCAGCGCCGCCGCGTAGTCCGGGTCGAAGCACAGGATCTGCAGCGGCCGCCACAGCAGCGCGACCAGCAGCGCGACCGCGACCGCGACCCCGGCCAGCAGGTGCAACTGCCGCGGCAGGCCCGCGAGCGCGGCCGGGTCCAGCAGCGAGCCCCATCCGGTTGCCTCCAGCCAGACCAGCGTCTCCAGCTGCCCGAACAGCACGCAGTCCAGGTCGAGATCGACGCTGCGCGCCCCCGTCACCTCCATCAGCACCAGGCCCGCCGCGAAGAAGGTGGTGAACACCGCGCCCGTCGCGGCACCCGATTCGATCCGCGCCGCGCGGCGCACCAGCGTGATCAGCAGCGTCGCCGCCATCGCCGCGGCCAGCGCGCCGATCAGCATGGGCAGCCCCGCGCGTGCGCCGGTCAGCGCGAAGCCCGCGATGATGCCCGGCAGCACGGCGTGGGACAGCGCATCGCCCAGCAGGCTTTCCCGCCGCAGCACGAGGAAGGCGCCGAGCAGCCCCGCCGTGCCGCAGGCGAGCACGGCCGCGAGCAGCGCCGGCAGGTCCAGCCGCAGGAAATCGACCGCGCTCATGCCTTGCCGCCCAGCGCGTGGGGGGAGGCGGGGAGCGCCGAGGGCTCCGGCAGCAGCCGCGCCGCGGCCTCGGGACTGAGCCCATGCTCCACCAGGTCGGCGAGCCGGTCCGCGCCCGCCGTGTCGGCGGCGCCGAGGGCGAGCAGGTGGTGCTCCACCGCGCGATGCGCCCGCACGGCGCGGCGCGCGG
>NZ_JACADQ010000637.1 GCF_016106015.1 Neoroseomonas rubea | reverse complement strand
CCGCCCGCGCGCCGCACCGCCTGCGCGAGCAGCGCCGCCACGGGCACCGCGAGCAGCCAGGGCTGCGACACCGCGCCGGCCAGCAGCGCGCCCGCCAGCACGACCTTCGCCGTGCCGCGCGGGTGGAAGAACAGCCGCGCGCGCAGCAGTTCGCGCCGCAGTTCCGGATGCCGCCGCACCAGCTCCGGCAGGATGAAGAGCCGCGTGCCCTCGATCAGCCAGAGGCCGAAGGGCTGGTCCTCGATCTCGTGCAGCACCACGGCCTCGGGCACGAAGCGGCGCGCATGCCCGGCCTTGATCAGTGTCCAGGCGAGGTCGACATCCGCACCCTCCGTCGCGCGGTCGAAGGGATCGCGGAAGGACAGCGTCGCATCGAAGCCGCCCTGGTCGAGGAACAGGTCCCGCCGGTACCAGGCGTTCGCGGTCGGGAAGGTCGGGTGCTCGACCTCCGTCACGAAGGTGATCTTCGAGGTCATGCCCACCGGCTGGCCCGGCTTCGGCACGACCGGCCCGCTGACGAGCGCGACGGCCGGGTCGGCGAAGGCGGCGAGCCCGGCTTCGAGCCAGCCCGGCTCCGGCCGGCAATCGCTGTCGGTGAAGGCGATGATCGGCGCGCGGGCAAGCGCCACGCCGCGGTTGCGCGACGGGGCCGGGCCGCGGTCCTCCGCCATGCGTTCATGCGCCACGGCCAGCCCGAGTTCATCGCGCGCGCGCGCGCAGAGTGCCGCGAGATCGTCGGTGGAGACGTTGTCCACCAGCACCACCTCGAAGCGATGGCGCGGCAGGGTCTGCGCCGCGAGTCCCTCGAAGCAGTCCCACAACATCCGCGCGCGGTTCTTGCACGGGATGACGACGCTCACGTCCGGCACGCTCATCGCAGCCACCCCCGCAGCCAGCGCGGCACCGGGTCGCGATGCGCGTTGAGCACGACGCCGGCGACCGCAACGCCCGCCGCGCGCAGCCTGTCCCGCGCCGCAGCCGCGGCATCGCGCGGCAGGCGCCCCGCGCGATGCCGCGGAGAGCGGAAGAGCACGGGTCGGAGCGCCAGTCGCGCTTGGACC
>NZ_JACADQ010000636.1 GCF_016106015.1 Neoroseomonas rubea | reverse complement strand
TCTTCGGATCTGCGGCGAGCGCGGCGAGCGCGGCCGCCCCGAGGGCAAGCGCAGCGCGGCGGGTGATGTGCGGCATGGCGGGCCTCCTTTTTCCGACGCGGCCAGTCTAGGCGCGTTCCGGCGCGCGGCCGAATCCCGTCAGGCGGCGAGCGCCTCCGGCAGCAGCGGCGCGTCGGCGCCATCGAGCACCGCCGCCAGCGCGCCGCGCGCGGCGTCCTCGCCCACCACCGGTGCGGCATAGCGCAGGAACTTCGCCCGCACCGCCGCCTCCTCCAGCGGCAGCGCGGCATCGCCCGGCACGCGCATCGCCTCCGCGACGATGCTGCGGCCATCGGCGAGATGCGCCGTCAGCGTCGCGCCGCGCCGCCCCGCCTGCGTCAGCGCGGCATCCTCGACCAGCGTCACAGCGGCTTCGAGCCGTCGCAGCAGCGGGTCCGCCAGCGCGTCATCGGTGTAGGCAGCGGGGCCGAGATCGCCCTGCGCCAGCGCCGCGGCGATCGCCCAGGACAGGCTGAACTGCGCCGAGATCGCCCGCGCCGGCGCGCGGTTGGCGGCGTAGCGCAGCGCCTCGGCATAGGTCGCGAGCGTCAGCCCGCGCAGCTGCCCCGGATCGCCGACCGCATCGCGCAGCGACAGCGCCGCCGCGGCGGCGTAGTGCGCGTGGCGCACGCCGGCGAAGGGCTTCAGATAAGCCTCCTCGATCAGGAAGCGGTCGCAGGGCGTCACCTGCACCGGTGCGTCGAGGCCGAGGGCCAGCGCACGCGCCTCGGCGAAGCCGCCCTGCGGCGCGTCCATCCCGGCCATCGCGGCGGCGGCGGCGAGGGTGCCGAGCAGCACCGCATGCGCCGGGTAGGAATTGCGCCCGTCCATCCCCGCCGCGATCGGCGCGTAGAGCGCGAAAGGCACCTGGCAGGACGCAAGCCGCACGGCGCGAGCCGCGGCATCCGCGTCGCCACCCGCAAGCCGCGTGGCGGCGGCGGCGGCGCCGAGCCCGTGCCAGGACCCGTCCACATGCATGCCCGGCCGGATGCGCCAGGCCTCGCCGGCGCGCGCGCCGACCTCGTAGCCGAGG
>NZ_JACADQ010000635.1 GCF_016106015.1 Neoroseomonas rubea | reverse complement strand
GACGATCCCGGCGACGACGCCCCCGCCCCAGAGCGCGATGTCGCCGGGCTGCGGCGGACGGCCGCTCAGCACCCAGACGGCGGGCTGCACCAGCGCGCCCGCGACCGTGCCCGCGCCGACGCGCCCGGCGGCGGCCAAGCCCTGTTCCAGCGTCACGGAGGCGATGGTCTGCGTCACCTCCCGCCCCATGTTCGAGCTGTTGTTGATAAGGTCGGTGATGCCGTTGGCCTGGGCGGGCGGCGTGAAGTTGCCGCCGGTCTGGGACGTCGTGCCGCTCATGGATCAGCCTCGCAAGCTGGGGGTGCCTGGCGCGCACTCTGGCGCCGGAACGGTTGCCCGTCGGTGATCCATTTCACGTCACGCAATGTCACGCCCGCCCGCCTTGAAACCGGGCGGGTGCCGGGCCAATTCGCGCCCGGACGGAGAGGCGGGCGTGAATCCGCCCCCGCGCAATGTCGGGAGAGGATTGACGGATGACGGACGAAGAACGGCGGATCATCACCGCCTTCGTGGAACGGATCAGCGGCGCGGCGCCCGTGGCGCAGGCGCCGAGCGGGCCCTGGGGCGCGGCCGCGCCCCCGCAGAAGCCCAGCCTGCCCCCGGTGGATCCGGAGGCGGACCGCCTGATCCAGGAGCTTTTCACCCGGCACCCGGAAGCGCGGTACCGCATCACCCAGACCGCCTTCGTGCAGGAAGCGGCGCTGATCGAAGCGCAGAACCGCATCCAGCAGCTGGAATGGGAAGTCGAGAACGCCCGGCGTGAAGGCCAGGCGACGGCCGCGCGCGCCGGCGGTGGCGGCGGGATGTTCGGCGGGCTGTTCGGCGGCCGCCAGGCCGGGCCGATGCCCCCGCCGATGCCGCCCCGCCCGCAGCCGCAGTATCCGGCGGGCTACAACCCGCAGGCGCTGCAGGGCCAGCAGGGCCGCGGCGGCATGGGCTTCCTCGGCACCGCCGCGGCGGCCGCGGCGGGCGTGGCCGGCGGTATGCTGCTCGGCAACATGCTAATGGGCGCGCTCGGCTCGGGTGGCGCGGCGCAGGCCGCGACCCCCGCGGCGGATGCGACGCCCTCCAG
>NZ_JACADQ010000634.1 GCF_016106015.1 Neoroseomonas rubea | reverse complement strand
GCGCTGGCGGCGGAGGCGCGCATCACCGGGCCGCGCGGCGATCCATCGCTGGCCCTGACGGCGCGCGGGGAACGCGTGGCGCGCGGTGCCGAGGTGCTCGAGGCGCCGGACCTGGCGCTGAACGTCGCCACGCCGCTCTCCGCCCCGCGCGCGGAAGGGCGGCTGACGGCGAGCTATGCCGGCCTGCCGGTCGCGCTCGACCTTGCCGCCGCGCCAGAGGGCGAGCGCATCCGACTCGCACGCCTCGCCGCGCGCTTCGGTCCGGCCTCGCTGGACGCGGCGGGCATTGCCGACCCGGCCGCCGCGACCTTCGAAGGCAACGCGACGCTCGATGTGGCCGACCTCGCGCCCTTCTCCGCCCTGGCCGGACAGCGGCTCGCCGGACGCGTCGCGCTGCGCGCAGCGCTCGATGTCCGCGACGGGGTGCAGGGCTTCGACGCGACGCTGGAGGTGCCGGAGGCGCGGGTGGACGGGACCGCGCTCGGAGGCCGCATCGCCGCGCGTGGCACCCTCGCCGCAGCGGAAGCCGAGATCGAGGCCCGCGCGCAGGATGCGCGGCTGACCACACGCGCGCGGCTGACGCAGGAAGGCGAGGCGCGGCGCGTCGATGTCTCGGAGATGCTGCTCCGCCGCGGTGCCGACAGCCTGCGCCTGACAGCGCCCGCGCGCATAACCCTTGCCGCCGATGGCGGCATCGGCATCGCAGGCGTGGCGCTGACGACGAGCCGCGGCGGCACGCTGCGCGCGGAAGGGAATTGGGGGCCGGAGCAGGCGGACATTCGCGCGACCCTCGCCGCGCTGCCGGTCGCGGGCATCGCCGCCCTCGCCGCGCCGGACCTTGCCGCGCGCGGGACCATCTCGGCCGAGGCGCGCGTCACTGGCCCGGTTGCCGACCCTGCGGCGCGCTTCCGGCTGGAAGCGACCGGCCTAGCCATCGCCGATCCCACCTTCCGCGGCCTGCCGCCGGCGCGCGTTCTGGTCGAGGGCACGGCCGGGGCGCGCGCGGCGGATGTGCGGCTGGAGGCATCGGCGGGCGCAGTGCTGCGCGCGAACGGCACCGCGCGGCTGCCGGGC
>NZ_JACADQ010000633.1 GCF_016106015.1 Neoroseomonas rubea | reverse complement strand
CGTCGGAAAAAGGAGGCCCGCCATGCCGCACATCACCCGCCGCGCTGCGCTTGCCCTCGGCGCGGCCGCGCTCGCCGCGCTCGCCGCGCCCGCCCGCGCGCAGGGCTTCCCGACGCGCCCCATGCGCATCCTCGTGCCCTTCGCCGCCGGCGGCACCACCGACATCCTCGCCCGCGCGATCGGAGAGAGGCTGTCGGCCGCGCTCGGCCAGCCCGTCGTGATCGACAATCGCGGCGGCGCCGGCGGGACCGTGGCCGGGGAGGCCTTCGCCCGCGCCGAGCCTGACGGGCACACGCTGCTCGTCGCGACAGCGTCGCTCATCTGCATCAACAAGGCGCTCTATGCGCGCCTGCCCTTCGACCCGGATGCGGACTTCCTGCCGATCGCGATGCTGGCGCAGCAGCCCAACGTGCTCGTCGTCAATCCGCGCGCGCTGCCCATGGCGACGCTGCCCGAGCTGATCGCGCATATCCGCGCCAATCCGGGGCGGGTGAACTACGCCTCGTCCGGCACGGGGTCCCAGCTGCACCTGACGGGGGAGATGTTCCGCGCGGCCATCGGCGTGGAGATGACGCACATCCCCTATCGCGGCAGCGCGCCGGCCATGACGGACCTGGTCGCGGGCAATGTGCCGATGATGTTCGACGGGCTCGGTACGGCGCTGCCGCAGATCCGCGGCGGCGCGGTGCGCTGCCTGGGCGTCGCGTCGGACCGCGAGAACGCCGCGCTGCCCGGCGTGCCGACCATCGCCTCCGCCCTGCCGGGTTTCCTCTCGGTGAACTGGACGGGCCTGTTCGCGCTGCGCGGGACGCCGGAGCCGGTCATCGCGCGCATCGACGCGGAGACGCGCAAGGCGCTTGCGGGCCCCGAGATGGCGACGCTGTTCCGCGAGCGCGCCTTTGACCCGATGCCGATCGCGCGCACGGAGCTGCCTGCCTTCGTGGCGGCGGAAAGTGCGCGGTGGCGGGAAGCGGTTCGCGCTTCGGGCGCGCGGGCCGAGTAAAGGTGGGGGGAGGGGAACCTCCCCCGAACCCCCTCCCTTCTTTGTCTGTATTGGGTTCCGAGGGCCTTTCGGCCC
>NZ_JACADQ010000632.1 GCF_016106015.1 Neoroseomonas rubea | reverse complement strand
CCTGCTTGGCCGCCGGGTCCGCGCCGACGCGCGCGGTGCCGATGCCGGCGTCCCGCGCCACCACGGCGACCGCGCCGGGCCCGTCGCCGGAGAGCAGTTCCACGCCGAGCCCGAGGTCGCGCATCGCCGCGACCGACGCGGTCGCATCGCCCCGCAGCCGGTCGGCGAAGCGGAACAGGACCGGCGCGCCGTCGCCCTCGCGGAAGGCCAGGGTCATGCCGTCGGAGGTCCCAAGCACGCCGCAGAAGGCGGGCGAGCCGAGCCGTGCCGTGCCGCGCGCCAGCCCCTGGCCGGGGATTTCCTGCACGCCATCGGCCGCCGGTGCCTCGGGTGCCGCGCGCAGCAGCGCCTGGGCGAGCGGATGGCGCGAGGCACGGGCGAGCGAGGCCGCGCGCAGCATCACCGCAGGGTCCTGCCCCTGGTCGATCAGCACCGGGCGCCCTTCGGTCAGCGTGCCGGTCTTGTCGAGCACCGCATGGTCCGCGCTCGCCAGCCTCTCGAGCGCGGTCGCCGAGGTGACGAGCACCCCGCGGCGGAACAGCGCCCCGACTGCGACCACCTGCACCGCCGGCACGGCGAGCGCGAGCGCGCAGGGGCAGGTGATGAGCAGCACGCAGACGGCGTTCACCAGCGCCACCTGCCAGGGCGCGTCGAGGATGCCCCACCACAGCGCGAAGGTCGCCGCCGCGACGATGTGTGCCACCGGCACGTACCAGCGGGACGCCCGGTCGGCGATGGCGACGAAGCGGCCGCGCGCCTGTTCGGCGCGTTCCAGCAGCCGCGCCATGGCGGCGAGCGAGCCATCCCTTGCCGCCGCACTCACCACCATGGTGAAGGCCGCGCCCATGTTGATCGCGCCGGCCGGCAGCGCCTCGCCCGCGGCGAAGCGGCGCGGCAGGCTCTCGCCCGTCGTGGCGGCGGCGTCGAGCAGCGTCTCGCCTTCCGCCACGCCATCGAGGCGCAGCCGCTCGCCCGCCGCGACCAGCAGGCGGTCGCCGGCGGCGGCGCGTTCGGCCGGCACCGCTTCGGTGCGGCCATCGGGCAGCAGCCGCTGGATGGTGCCTTCCTGCAGCGCAAGCAGTTCCG
>NZ_JACADQ010000631.1 GCF_016106015.1 Neoroseomonas rubea | reverse complement strand
TCCCCGTCGCCCCGGGCGGCAGCCTCGACATCCTCGGCCGCGTGCTGGCGCGGCACCTGGCGCCGCGCCTGGGCCAGCCGGTGGTCGCCGAGAACCACCCCGGCGCCGGCAGCAACCTGGCCTTCGAGCTGACCGCGCGGGCGCGGCCGGACGGGCATACGCTGCTCGTCGGCTCCGACCCGCTGACGATCAATCCGGCGCTCTATCCGCGAATCGGCTTCGACCCGGTGCGCGACTTCGCCCCTGTGATCGAGGCGGTGCGCGCCCCACAGGTGCTGGTGGTGAACCCGCGCTCCCCGGCGCGGGACCTGGCGAGCTTCGTCGCCTGGGCGCGGGAGGCGGAGGGCAGGCTCTCCGTCGCCTCCCAGGGCAATGGCTCGATCGGGCATCTCGCCGGCGCGCGCTTCGCGCAGGAGGCGGGCCTCGCCTTCACCCACATCCCCTATCGCGGCGGCGGGCCGGCGGTGGTGGATCTGGTGGCGGGGCATGTGGAGGCGCTCTTCGTCACCCTGCCCGCCGCGATCGAGCATATCCGCGCGGGCCGGCTGCGGGCGCTGGCGGTGACCTCGGCGCAGCGCGGCGCCGCGCTGCCGGATGTGCCGACGGTGGCCGAGGCGCTGCTGCCCGGCTTCGACGTGGTGACATGGCAAGGCATCCTCGCCCCCGCCGGCACGCCGCCCGCGGCGATCGCCCGGCTGGCCGGGGAGTTGGCGGCGATCCTGGCCTTGCCAGAGGTGGCGGGCGACCTGGAGCGCCAGGGCTTCACCGTGACCGCGACCGGCCCTGACCGCTTCGCCGCGCATATCCGCGCCGAGGCCGCCCGCTGGCCGGAGGTGGTGCGTCGCGCGAATGCGCGCCTGGAATGAGGAGCGAATGCGCGCCTGGAATGACGCGCCGGGAGCGCCTGGACGGACGCGCGGGCGGTCGCCGCGGATGCCCGCCTGCACTGACAGGCGGGCGAACGCGGGACGCGCTGCGCCCGCACGCGCCGAGACCGATGCGCCATGAGGCGCCTGAAGGACGGGCCGGCGCGCTCATCCCATGCCCCGCGGGGCGCGCCTGGGGCGACGCCCCGGAGCACCCCTCGACCGCGCCGGGCGC
>NZ_JACADQ010000630.1 GCF_016106015.1 Neoroseomonas rubea | reverse complement strand
CTTGGCTTGCGCGCCATGCGCTGGCGCGCCCCCCGCCGCTGACGGTCTGGGCGCGGTCGCGCTTCGCCCTCCCGGATCGACGCTGCGCCTCGATCGGTTTTCCAGAACCTCAGGCGCCGGCGCGGCCATCCGGCCGCTTGGCTTGCGCGCCATGAACGGGCGCGCCCCCCGCCGCTGACGGTCTGGGCGCGGTCGGGCTTCGCCCTCCCCGATCGACGCTGCGCCTCGATCCGTTTTCCAGAACCCCAGGCGCCGGCGCGGCCGATGGCCAGGGCATGGCTGGTCGCCTCAGCACGCCACCCCGGGCGCGCGCAGCACACGCAGCGTCGCCGCGCCATGGCTGCGTTCGGCAAGCGCCTCGTAGCCCGGCAGCACCAGTGCCTCGCCCTCGCCCGTCTCGGCGACGACCAGCGCACCGGGCGCGATCCAGCCCGCCGCCTCCAGCGCCGCGACGGCGCGCGGCACCAGACCTTGCCCATAGGGCGGGTCGAGGAACACCAGGCCGCAGGACACCATCGCCCGCGGGACGCGCGCGATGTCCATCGCCAGCACGGCGCTGTGCGCATCCTCCCGGCAGGCGGCGATGTTGGCGCGCAGCGCGGCGAGCGCGGCCGCGTCCTTCTCCACGAAGGTCACGTGGTCCGCGCCGCGCGACAGCGCCTCCAGCCCCAGCGCGCCGGTGCCGGCGAAACCGTCCAGCACCAGCTGGTCCTGGATCGCCATGCGCCCGCCCCAGGGGGCGTGCCACAGCATGTCGAACAGCGCCTGGCGCACGCGCTCCGCGGTCGGGCGCGTGGCGTCCCCGGCCGGTGCGATCAGCTTCCGGCCGCGATGGCGCCCGGCGATGATGCGCATTTTTCTATGCCCTCAGACGCCGGGCGCCGCGCATCCGCGCGGCTTGGCTTCGCGCCGTGGACTGGCGCGCCGGCGACGGCGGACACGATGGGCGCGGTCCCGCTTCGCGCTCGCGGATCGAGGCAGCGCCTCGATCCGTATTCCTGGCTCTCGGACGCCGCAGGCCGCGCATCACTCGTCCCGTCCGCGCTGCAGCCGCCCCCGCACCGTGCGGCGCGGGCCGGCGCCGGCATTGCGCGCGCGCGGCGGGC
>NZ_JACADQ010000063.1 GCF_016106015.1 Neoroseomonas rubea | reverse complement strand
CGACAACGTGTCGATGGACGTAGAACTGATTGCGCCGATCGCGATGGACGAAGGGCTGCGCTTCGCGATCCGCGAAGGCGGCCGCACCGTCGGCGCCGGCGTCGTCGCGAAGATCACGGCGTAACGGGCCGCGTTGCCTGCCCGCCGCCGTGGCGCTATGTGACGGCGGCGGGACGCAGAGGGGCGTAGCTCAATTGGCTAGAGCGCCGGTCTCCAAAACCGGAGGTTGGGGGTTCGAGACCCTCCGCCCCTGCCACCGCCGCACCGGCTGACATAAGGTCTCGCACCGGGTGGTGGCCCAGCCAGGGTCGCCGCCCGCCGTCGTTCCAGAGGACACCGACTTGGCCAAGTTCGATCCGGCGCAGTACATCCGGGAAGTCCGGCAGGAGGTCAGCCGGGTAACCTGGCCATCCCGCAAGGAAACCCTGGTCACGACCGGCCTGGTGCTGGCCATGTCGGCGCTCGCGGCCGTGTTCTTCCTCGTGGTGGACCAGCTGATCCAGCTGGCCATGCGCCTCGTGTTCGGCATCGGCTGAAGGAGAGCGGCACCGTGGCCGACAAGAAGTGGTACGTGGTTCACGTCTATTCGGGCTTCGAGAAGAAGATCGCCGAGCAGATCAAGCACCAGGCGGCGCAGAAGGGACTCGCCGACAAGTTCGACGAGGTGCTGGTCCCGACCGAGCAGATCACCGAGGTTCGCCGCGGCCAGAAGGTCGATACCGACCGGAAGTTCTTCCCCGGCTACGTGCTGGTGAAGATGGAAATGACCGACGACGCCTGGCACCTGGTGAAGGACACGCCGAAGGTCACCGGCTTCCTCGGTGCGCGCAACAAGCCCCAGCCCGTCCCGGCCTCCGAGGCCGAGCGCCTGCTCAAGCAGGTGCAGGAAGGCGTGGAAAAGCCGCGCAAGCCCGCCGTGGTGTTCGAGGTGGGCGAACAGGTCCGCGTTGCCGACGGCCCCTTCACGTCCTTCAACGGCGTGGTCGAGGAAGTGGACGAGGAGAAGGGCCGCGTGAAGGTCTCCGTCTCCATCTTCGGACGGTCCACGCCGGTCGACCTCGAATACGGGCAGGTCGAGAAGCTCTGAGACCAAGGGGGCGCCGCCCCCTGCGGCACTGTCCGATCACGCTGCATGGGCGTGATCGGATTTCGTGCTGCTGAATCCAACGCGTCAGAGCGATATCCGAGCGGCCGGTCGCGGCCGATCTGGCATCGCTCTGACCCCCGCCGGGATGACAGTGTCACCCCGGACCCCGCCAGGGTTCAGGCCGCCCGAGCGACGCGTCGCGCGCGCGGCACGGCACGCAAGGCCGCCGCGCCAAGGCCGGCCACCAGCACCCACAGAGCCGGGCGCAGGCCGAAGGCGACATCCAGGTTCGCCGCCAGCACGCGCCACGGGTCGATCCCCGTCGCCAGGCCATACCAGGCGAATTCCAGCGCCGCCGTCGCCGCCCCGGCGCCCATCGCCAGCACGAACATCGCCACCACCCCCGGCGCGCCACCCGCCGGCGCCAGCAGGCGATAGCCGATCAGCCAGGCGAAGAACCCCGCCATCAGCATCGGCTCCGTCACATCCGCCTTGGATTGCAGCGTGAAATGCACCAGCGCGAGCACGCCGGCGGGGAAGACCAGCCGGTGCAGCCGGCGCCACGCCACCCCACCCAGCCGCTTCACCGCGCCATCCGTCGACGTCGCGGTGAGCACCGCCAGCGCGACCAGCGCGACGAAGCCGATCGTCAGATAGACGCGGCGGATGATCTCGCTGCCGACCTTCAGCCAGTCGAAGCCGAGATCCCCCGCATAGAGCAGCAGGTGCAAACCCGCATAGGCGAAGCAGGCGACACCCACCATGCGCCGCAGCTCCGCCACCCGCGCCTGCCGCGTGATCTGCCGCAGCGGCGTGACGAGCAGGGACAGCAGCAACAGCCGGATCGCCCAGGTGCCGGCATCATGCGTCGCTGCCTGCCAGGGCTTCGGGCCCAGCGAGGCCGTCCAGGCGGCGTGGGCGAGCAGGAGCGCGGGCAGCGTCAACGCCGCGAGGACGAGCGCCTTGAAGGGGGAAAAGGCGCCGGCGCGGTCGCGCCAGGGCGTCAGGTCGGTCCAGGTCATCACGCGGGGATATACGGTCGGGGGGCGGGTTCGGTTAGCCGGGGAAGCGCGCGGCGTCGCGCTGTCTCCCTGGAGGGGCGCCGCCCCTCCAGACCACCCCGCCGAGGCCCGAAAGGCCCTCGGAACCCAAGACTTCGCCGGACCCCCGGTCGCTACTGGCCGCCCACGCGACGGGAAAACGACTCGGCATAGGCCGGCGTGCGCATCTGCAGGATCGGATCGTCCGAGGGATCGATCCCGCGCGGCAGCGACACCGGGCTGAACATCAGCCCCACACAGGCCTCCGCCGCGGCGACGCGACGGATCGAGAGCCGCGCCACCTCCACCCGCGGGCGATCCTCCGGCCAGGCGACGGTGGCATCCGTCAGCACGTCGCCGTCCCGCGCCACGGTCAGGAAGACGCGCCACTCGGCCGCACCCCGCGCGAGCCGCGCCGAGAACTCACCCTCGAGGAAATCCGTCCCGAGCCGCTGCCGGTCCTCCGCCGTCATGCTCCGGCGACCCTCGACAGGCTCGAAACTCCAGCGCGCCGGGCGCACCTGGCCCGCGGCATCGGTGAAGAGGAAGCTGTGCACGCCGAAATAGGGCGCGCTCGCATAGCTGTCCGACGGAGGATTGGCCCGTATCCAGGCAGCCTGGCGCGTCACCTCGGGATTGGCGGCGACGAAGGCCTGGATGCGCGCCTGGTCCGCCTGCCCGGTGGCAGGGTCCGGCCGCCGCGCCAACAGGTTGTCGCGGAACTGCTCCGGCGTCCGCAGGCCGAACATCGGCGTCGAGATCACGACGAAGTCGTGCGATTCATTGCCCGGCAGGTTGAGCCGCAAGGCCAGGCCGCGCGCATTGTCCGCATTGTCCGGCGCACGCGGATTGCCGCCGGCCAAGGAGAAACGCGCCAGCACCGGCGCGCGCGTGCCCGCCGCCAGGGTCGCCGCCGTCGTCAGCCCAGCGCCGGCGCCGGTCGAAACCCACTCGCCCTCGGCGCAGAACCCCTTGGGATGCGCACGACGCAGCCCGCCATTGCGGCCGAACATCCCTTCAAGCGCATCGACGAGCTGTCCGGGCGTGGCCGGCCCGGACGGAGCCTGGGCCTGGGCACCGAGCGGCAGCGCGAGCATGGCGGTCAGCGCAAGGGCGATCGCATGGCGCATGGCACAACCTGTCCTGGGGCGGAAGCGCAGACGCTAGCACGCCCAAGGTGCGCGACCAGCCCATGCCCGGCGCGGCACGCGCAGCGCGCGCTGCCGGGCCAGGGTTCCGCTGGCGGGCGGCGCTTCGCTCAGCCGGAGGGACGAAGCCCCGAGGGACAACGCATGGTCCGGAAGGCTGATGTTCCTCCGGCTTTCGCTCAATCTGCTTGTGAATAGGAAAGAACGCCTATATTCTCCTCCATCCTGTCGTCCTCTTGCCCCTGGACCGCCCTGCATGACGTCGCTCCCCATCGACCCTCACCCCTTCCGCCCTCTGACCGACGAGGAATATTCTCTCCTCGCCCGGAGCCTTCCCCCGGAGAAGGGTGTCCGTGGCCGCCCGCCGCAGGACCGGCGGCGCACGCTCGATGCCATCTTCTGGGTCGCCTGTTCGCGCGGGCCGTGGAAGGCGCTGCCGCGCGACTATGGCCGGGCGGACACGGCCTCCCGCGCGCTGCGGCGCTGGGCGGCCTCGGGGCATCTCGACCTCTTGCTCACGCATGTGGCGAACCGGACGCGCGCGGATGCGCTGTGGCAGGCGCTCGCCTGGCGGATCGCGCGGGCCTGGCGGCGGGTGTCGCGGGTGGTGAGGTTGTCGCAGTTGCTGCTGGCCAAGCGGCTGGGCGTGCTGGAGGCCTTGCCCGCCCATCCGCGGTTCCTGCCCGACCCGGATTTGTCCAAGGCCATACAGTCCCAGGTGGTCGAGGCGCTCAAGACGGCGTGGGACCAGCCGCCGGGGGTGTTTTCCGGCTTCGCCCGGTTGATCAGCATCGCCGGCGGCCGCATGCGCTACTGGCGCCTGCGCTGATGCTGTCCCTGGTCGATGGGTTCCGAGGGCCTTTCGGCCCTCGGCGGGTCCAGGGCGGCGCCCTGGCCCGGTGGTCTGGAGGGGCGGAGCCCCTCCAGGTGGATGCGTGGTCTGGAGGGGCGGAGCCCCTCCGGTCCGCGCCCCCCTGGACAAGTCCCGCCCGTCCCGCTACACGCCCGCCCTCGCCGAGCGGCCGGGGGTGTTTCCCCGGCCTTCGGCGTTTCAGGGAACGCGGGAGGGCCTTTCGGCCCGTCAGGACCGCGGGCCTCTGGCAACAGCAGAGGACTGTCACAGTGGCGAAGAAGATCGCAGGCTACATCAAGCTGCAGATCCCGGCCGGCAAGGCGAATCCGTCGCCGCCCGTCGGGCCCGCGCTCGGTCAGCGCGGCCTGAACATCATGCAGTTCGTGAAGGAGTTCAACGCGGCGACGCAGCAGATGGAGCCGGGCACGCCGACGCCCGTCGTCATCACCGCGTACACCGACCGCACCTTCTCCTTCATCACCAAGACGCCTCCGAACACGTACTTCCTGCTCAAGGCCGCGAAGCTCGAGAAGGGCAGCACGACGCCGGGCAAGGGTGCGTCGATCGGTCGCGTGACGAAGTCCCAGCTGGCCGAGATCGCCAAGACCAAGATGCAGCACATGAACGCGAACGACGTGGACGCCGCGGTGCGGATGCTCGCGGGCTCCGCCCGTTCCATGGGCCTCACCGTGGTGGAGGGCTGATCCGATGCCGCAGCAGGGCAAGCGTCTGAAGGCCGTCTATGCCGGGTTCGACCGGGAGAAGGCCTATGGGCTCGAGGAAGCGGTGAAGATCGCGAAGTCGAACGCCAAGGCGAAGTTCGACGAGACGATCGAGATCGCGATGAATCTCGGCATCGACCCGCGGCATGCGGACCAGATGGTCCGTGGCGTGGTGGGCCTGCCGCATGGCACCGGCAAGACGGTGCGCGTGGGCGTCTTCGCCCGCGGTGCCAAGGCAGATGAGGCGAAGGCCGCCGGGGCCGACGTGGTCGGCGCCGATGACCTCGCCGCGCTGGTGCAGGAAGGCAAGATCGAGTTCGACCGCTGCATCGCCACGCCCGACATGATGGCGCTGGTGGGCCGGCTCGGTAAGGTTCTCGGCCCGCGCGGGCTGATGCCGAACCCGAAGCTCGGCACGGTCACGATGGACGTGAAGGGTGCGGTCACCGCGGCCAAGGCCGGCCAGGTGGAATTCCGCGCCGAGAAGGCGGGCATCGTGCATGCCGGCATCGGCAAGGCGTCGTTCGGCGAGGATGCGCTGCTGGCCAATGCGCGCGCCTTCGTGGACGCGATCCAGCGTGCCAAGCCGACCGGGGCGAAGGGGACCTACCTGAAGAAGGTGGCGCTCTCCTCGACCATGGGGCCGGGCGTGAAGGTGGACGTGGCGAGCCTTTCGGGCGCCACGCCCTGATGGAATACGCCCAGCCCTTCCGGGGCTGGGTGGGCAGGACGGGGGCCGAGGCCCTTTGTCCGAAACCTGTCGGAGACCTCCTGCGGCCCTTCGGGGCCTTGATTCGGCGAAGCCGGGCAGGGGAGAGACGGGGTGCCGAACCGATGACATGGCCGGGCCTTCGGGTCCCGGCATGGCTTGGCTTGGTGTTCCGGCCTGACAGGCGAACAGGGGTGTCCGGCATGGTGCCGGCGCCCCCGTGTGGACCGGTCGGAGCCCCTCCACAAGGCGCCGGCCACCGACGGAGACGTGGAGTGGACCGTACGGAGAAGCGTGAGTTCGTCGCTTCGCTCGCGGCTGTCTTCGCAGAGACCTCCTTCGTGCTCGTGGCCCAGAACAAGGGTCTCACGGTCGCGGATGTGAGCGAACTGCGCCGGCGGATGCGCGCGGCGGGCGCGACGTACAAGGTCGCGAAGAACCGCCTGGCCACCCTCGCCCTCGAAGGCACCCGTTTCGACGGCGTCAAGCCGCTGCTGAAGGGTCCGACCGCGCTCGCGTGGTCGACGGATCCTGTGGCGGTGGCGAAGACCGCGGTCGAGTTCGCCAAGACGAACGACAAGTTCGTTGTCCTGGGCGGTGCGCTCGGAACCCAGACGCTGAGCGCCGATGGCGTGAAGGCTCTGGCCGAGCTGCCGTCCCTGGAGACGCTGCGTGCGCAGCTGCTGGGTCTGATCCAGACCCCGGCGACGCGCATCGCGGGCATCCTCCAGGCCCCTGGTGGGCAGGTGGCACGGGTCCTTTCGGCTTACGCCAAGAAGGACGAGGCCCAGGCGGCCTGAGGGCCGCAGGAACCGTCCCCCGCGGTCGTTCCGCCCATAGGTTGAAGGGCGCGGCCACGGGGGAGTTGCACAACCGATGTCAAGCCATTAGATCGAGGAGTATTCAGACATGGCCGATCTCGCGAAGCTGGTGGACGAGCTGTCGTCCCTGACCGTTCTGGAGGCCGCCGAGCTCTCCAAGATGCTCGAGGAGAAGTGGGGCGTTTCCGCCGCGGCGCCGGTCGCCGTTGCGGCGGCGCCGGCCGCTGCCGCCGCGGCGCCCGCCGCCGAGGCGCAGACCGAGTTCACTGTCATCCTGGCCAACAGCGGTGACAAGAAGATCAACGTGATCAAGGAGATCCGCACCATCACCGGCCTGGGCCTGAAGGAAGCCAAGGATCTGGTCGAGGGCGCCCCGAAGACCGTCAAGGAAGGCGTGTCCAAGGACGAAGCGGACAAGATCAAGAAGGTGCTGGAAGAGAACGGCGCCAAGGTCGAGATCAAGTGATCTCGTCCCCTGTCCCGCCCGGCGACGGGCGGGATGGGGGAAGCAGTTCGAGAGGGTGCGGGTGGGGTTTCCGGAACGGTCCGGGAATGCCGCCCGTTCCTGCGTTGCCGGACACGGCGATGCGAGGGTTCCCCGCCGGCCGGGGTGTGCGGGCCGGGGCAGATAGGGAAGCAGGACAGGCATGAACGCTATCACGAAGTCGTTCACGGGGCGCAAGCGGATCCGCAAGAGCTTCGGGCGTCTCCCCGAAGTGGCGCCGATGCCGAACCTCATCGACGTGCAGCGGGCTTCCTACGAAGCCTTCCTGCAGATGGAGGTGAGCCCCGACAGCCGGCTTCATGCCGGGCTGCAGGAGGTGTTCAAGTCCGTCTTCCCGATCGACGACTTCGCCGGCCGCGGCAGGCTCGAATTCGTGCAGTACGAGCTCGAGGAGCCGAAATACGACGTCGAGGAATGCATCCAGCGCGGCCTGACCTTCGCCGCCCCGCTCAAGGTGCGCCTGCGCCTGATCGTGTGGGACGTGGACGAGGACACCGGCAGCCGGTCCGTCCGCGACATCAAGGAGCAGGATGTCTACATGGGCGACATGCCGCTCATGACGGACAACGGTACCTTCATCATCAACGGCACCGAGCGCGTCATCGTCTCGCAGATGCACCGCTCCCCGGGCGTCTTCTTCGACCATGACAAGGGCAAGACGCACAGCAGCGGCAAGTACCTGTTCGCCGCGCGCGTCATTCCCTATCGCGGTTCCTGGCTCGATTTCGAGTTCGACGCGAAGGACATCTGCTACGTCCGCATCGACCGGAAGCGGAAGCTGCCGACGACGACGCTGCTGCTCGCACTCGACTCCGACCTGACGGAACGGCGCCGCGCCGAACGCGTGGCCGAGGGGCGCGACCTCGAGCCGAGCGAGATCCGCGGCATGGATGCCGAGGAGATCCTCAACGCCTTCTACGGCCAGGTCGTGTTCAGCCGCAGCGCCAAGGGCTGGAGCCGCGCCTTCGACCCCGAGGCCTTCCGCGGCGTGAAGCTGGCGGAGCCGCTGGTCGACGCCAAGACCGGCCTGGTGGTCGCCGAGAAGGACGCGAAGCTGACGCCGCGCACCGCGCGCAAGATCGCCGAGGCCGGCACGACGGAAGTGCTCGTCGGCCGCGCCGACCTGCTCGGCCGCTTCGTCGCCGAGGACATGGTCGACGCGACGACCGGCGAGATCTGGGCCGAGGCCGGCGACGAGCTGACCGAACCCAAGCTTGCCGCGATCGAGGAAGCGGGTCTCGACCGGCTGCCCACGCTCGCCATCGACCAGTCGGTCGGCCCCTGGATGCGCAACACCCTCGCGGTGGACAAGAACACCAACCGCGACGAAGCGCTGATGGACATCTACCGGGTGATGCGCCCCGGCGAGCCGCCGACGCCCGAGACGGCCGAGGCGCTGTTCCGCGGCCTGTTCTTCGATGCCGAGCGCTACGACCTGTCGGCCGTCGGCCGGGTGAAGATGAACATGCGCCTCGGCTTCAGCGCCGAGGAAGTGCCTGATCACGTCCGCACGCTGCGGAAGCAGGACATCGTGGCGACGCTGCGCGTGCTGCTCGACCTGAAGGACGGGCGCGGGCAGATCGACGACATCGACAACCTCGGCAACCGGCGCGTGCGCTCGGTCGGCGAGCTGATGGAGAACCAGTACCGCGTCGGGCTGCTGCGCATGGAGCGCGCGATCAAGGAGCGCATGGGCTCGGTCGACATCGACACGGTCATGCCGCACGACCTGATCAACGCGAAGCCGGCCGCGGCCGCGGTGCGCGAGTTCTTCGGCTCGTCGCAGCTGTCGCAGTTCATGGACCAGACCAACCCGCTGTCGGAGGTGACGCACAAGCGCCGCCTCTCCGCACTCGGTCCGGGCGGCCTGACGCGCGAGCGCGCGGGCTTCGAGGTGCGCGACGTGCACCCGACGCATTACGGCCGCATCTGCCCGATCGAGACGCCGGAAGGGCCGAACATCGGCCTGATCAACTCGCTGGCCACCTTCGCCAAGGTGAACAAGTACGGCTTCATCGAGACGCCCTATCGCCTCGTGAAGGACGGCCGGATCGTGGGCGACCCGCGCTACCTCTCCGCGATGGAGGAGGAGCGGCTGGTCGTCGCGCAGGCGGACGCGAACGTGGACGAAGGCGGCGCCTTCAAGGACGAGCTGGTCTCGGTGCGCCAGGGCGGCGACTTCCGCCTGGTGAAGCCCGAGGAGGTGACGGCGATCGACGTCTCGCCCAAGCAGCTCGTCTCGGTCGCGGCCGCGCTCATTCCGTTCCTCGAGAACGACGACGCCAACCGCGCGCTCATGGGCTCGAACATGCAGCGCCAGGCGGTGCCGCTGATCCGCGCCGATGCGCCGCTGGTGGGCACGGGCATGGAAGCCGCGGTGGCGCGGGATTCGGGTGCGACCATCGTCGCGCGCCGGGACGGCGTAATCGACAGCATCGACGGCGCGCGCATCGTGGTGCGTGCATCCGGCGACGACGGCACGACGCGTGGCGTCGACATCTATCGCCTGCGCAAGTTCATGCGCTCCAACCAGTCCACCTGCATCAACCAGCGCCCGCTGGTGAAGGTGGGGGACAAGGTTCAGGCCGGCGACATCATCGCCGACGGTCCTTCGACGGAACTCGGCGAACTGGCGCTGGGGCGCAACGTGCTCTGCGCCTTCATGCCGTGGAACGGCTACAACTTCGAGGACAGCATCCTGATCAGCGAGCGCATCGCGAAGGATGACGTCTTCACCTCGATCCACATCGAGGAATTCGAGGTGATGGCCCGCGACACGAAGCTGGGCCAGGAGGAGATCACCCGCGACATCCCGAATGTCGGCGAGGAAGCGCTGCGCAACCTCGACGAGGCGGGCATCGTCTACATCGGTGCCGAGGTGAACCCGGGCGACATCCTGGTGGGCAAGGTGACGCCGAAGGGCGAGAGCCCGATGACGCCGGAGGAGAAGCTGCTCCGCGCCATCTTCGGCGAGAAGGCGTCGGATGTGCGCGACACCTCGCTGAAGCTGCCCCCCGGGGTGGCGGGGACGATCGTCGACGTGCGCGTCTTCTCCCGCCGCGGCGTGGACAAGGACGAGCGCGCCATGGCGATCGAGCGCGCCGAGATCGAACGGCTCGCCAAGGACCGCGACGACGAGAAGGCGATCCAGGAGCGGTCCTTCTACGGCCGGCTGCGCGAGCGCCTGCTGAACCGCAAGGCGTCGGGCGGCTTCAAGGGTGTCAAGGCCGGCACGGTCATCACGGATGAGGTGCTCGACCAGTTCGCCCGCGCGACCTGGCGGCAGATCGGCGTCGCCGACGACGCCGCCATGGCCGAGATCGAGGCGCTGAAGCGCGAGTTCGACGCGGCGGTCGAGCGCCTGCAGAAGCGCTTCGAGAGCAAGGTCGAGAAGCTGCAGCGCGGCGACGAGCTGCCGCCGGGCGTGATGAAGATGGTCAAGGTCTTCGTCGCGGTGAAGCGCAAGCTGCAGCCGGGCGACAAGATGGCAGGCCGCCACGGCAACAAGGGCGTGGTCTCCCGCGTCGTGCCGATCGAGGACATGCCGTTCCTCGAGGACGGCAGCCATGTCGATCTCGTGCTGAACCCGCTCGGCGTGCCCTCGCGCATGAATGTGGGCCAGATCCTCGAGACGCATCTGGGCTGGGCCTGCGCGAGCCTCGGCAAGCAGGTGGGCGAGCTGGTGGAGGAATATCGCCACCGCGGCGCCCGCCGGTCCGAGCTCGAGGCGAAGCTCAAGGACGTGTACGGCGAGGAGATCTTCGCCCGCGACATCGCGCCGATGAGCGACGAGCAGCTGGTCGAGCTCGGGGAGAACCTGCGCAAGGGCATCCCGATCGCGACCCCGGTCTTCGACGGTGCCAAGCCCTCGGACATCGAGGACATGCTGGACAAGGCCGGGCTCGACCGCTCCGGCCAGGTCTGGCTGCGTGATGGCCGCACGGGCGAGCAGTTCGAGCGCAAGGTCACGGTCGGCTACATCTACATGCTGAAGCTGCACCACCTGGTCGACGACAAGATCCATGCGCGCTCGATCGGGCCGTACAGCCTCGTCACCCAGCAGCCGCTGGGCGGCAAGGCGCAGTTCGGCGGCCAGCGCTTCGGCGAAATGGAGGTCTGGGCGCTGGAAGCCTACGGCGCCGCCTACACGCTGCAGGAGATGCTGACGGTGAAGTCGGACGACGTCTCGGGCCGCACCAAGGTCTATGAGGCGATCGTGCGCGACCAGGACAACTTCGAGGCCGGCATTCCGGAATCCTTCAACGTGCTGGTGAAGGAGCTGAAGTCGCTCGGCCTCAATGTCGATCTGGAGACCCGCCCGACCTGATGCGCGGGCGCGCCATCCTTTCTGAAACGCTCAGCCGCCGTGGGATGTCCACGGCGGCGGCCTCACACACGAGGACCGCATGAACGAGCTGATGAAGATCCTGGGCCAGACCGGCCAGGCCATGACCTTCGACCAGATCAAGATCACGATCGCTTCGCCCGAGCAGATCCGGTCCTGGTCCTATGGCGAGATCAAGAAGCCCGAGACCATCAACTACCGCACCTTCAAGCCGGAGCGGGATGGGCTGTTCTGCGCGCGCATCTTCGGTCCGATCAAGGACTACGAGTGCCTGTGCGGCAAGTACAAGCGGATGAAGTTCCGCGGCATCATCTGCGAGAAGTGCGGCGTCGAGGTGACGCTGGCCAAGGTGCGCCGCGAGCGCATGGGCCATATCGAGCTCGCCAGCCCGGTCGCGCATATCTGGTTCCTGAAGTCGCTGCCCTCGCGCGTCGGCCTGATGGTCGACATGTCGCTGAAGGAGCTCGAGAAGGTCCTCTACTTCGAGAACTACGTCGTGCTGGAGCCGGGCCTGACGGACCTGAAGCTGCATCAGCTTCTGACCGAGGACCAGTACCAGACCAAGATGGACGAGTTCGGCGAGGACGCCTTCTCGGTCGGCATCGGCGCCGAAGCGGTCAAGCAGATGCTCGGCGGCATCGACCTGCAGGCCGAAGGCGTGAAGCTGCGCTCCGAGCTGAAGGAGACGACGTCGGAGGCGAAGCGCAAGAAGCTCGTGAAGCGGCTCAAGCTGATCGAGTCCTTCGGCGAATCGGGCGCGCATCCGCAGTGGATGATCCTGGACGTGGTGCCGGTCATCCCGCCGGAACTCCGCCCGCTGGTGCCGCTCGATGGCGGCCGCTTCGCGACGTCCGACCTGAATGACCTCTATCGTCGCGTCATCAACCGCAACAACCGCCTGAAGCGGCTGATCGAGCTGCGTGCGCCCGACATCATCGTGCGCAATGAAAAGCGCATGCTGCAGGAAGCGGTCGATGCGCTGTTCGACAATGGCCGTCGCGGCCGCGCCATCACGGGGGCGAACAAGCGCCCGCTGAAGTCGCTGTCCGACATGCTGAAGGGCAAGCAGGGCCGCTTCCGGCAGAACCTGCTCGGCAAGCGCGTCGACTATTCGGGCCGCTCGGTCATCGTCGTGGGTCCGGAGCTGAAGCTGCACCAATGCGGCCTGCCCAAGAAGATGGCGCTCGAGCTGTTCAAGCCGTTCATCTACAGCAAGCTCGAGAAGTACGGGCATGCGACCACCATCAAGGCCGCGAAGCGGATGGTGGAGAAGGAGCGTCCCGAGGTGTGGGACATCCTCGAGGAGGTGATCCGCGAGCACCCGGTCATGCTGAACCGGGCGCCGACGCTGCACCGCCTCGGCATCCAGGCCTTCGAGCCGGTGCTGATCGAGGGCAAGGCGATCCAGCTGCATCCGCTGGTCTGCACCGCCTTCAACGCGGACTTCGACGGCGACCAGATGGCGGTGCACGTGCCGCTCTCGCTGGAAGCGCAGCTCGAAGCCCGCGTGCTGATGATGTCGACCAACAACATCCTCAGCCCGGCGAACGGCAAGCCGATCATCGTCCCCTCGCAGGACATCGTGCTCGGCCTGTACTACCTCAGCCTCGAGACGCCGGAATTCCTGGCGACCGAGGAGAAGGACACGCCGGCCTTCGCCAGCATGGGTGAGATCGAGCAGGCTCTCGAAGCCGGCGCGATCACGCTGCACAGCAAGATCCGCGCGCGCCGCCGCACCATGAACGCGGCGGGCGAGGTGGTGACGGAACGCCCGCTGACGACGGCCGGGCGGATGATGATCGGCGCGCTGCTGCCGCTGCATCCGCAGCTGCCCTTCTCGCTGGTCAACCGGATGCTGACGAAGAAGAACGTCTCCGACGTGATCGACGCGGTGTATCGCCACTGCGGGCAGAAGGAGAGCGTGATCTTCGCCGACCGGCTGATGGGCCTGGGCTTCAAGCAGGCGGCCAAGGCCGGCATCTCCTTCGGCAAGGACGACATGGTGGTGCCCGACACCAAGGCCGCCCTGATTGCCAAGACGAAGGACGAGGTGAAGGAGTTCGAGCAGCAGTACCTCGACGGCCTGATCACCGCGGGCGAGCGCTACAACAAGGTGGTCGACGCCTGGTCGCGCTGCACCGACGAAGTCGCCGGCGCGATGATGAAGGAGATCATGAAGCAGGAGATCGGCAAGCCCGCCAACTCCGTGTGGATGATGTCCCATTCGGGCGCGCGTGGCTCGCCGGCGCAGATGCGCCAGCTGGCCGGCATGCGCGGCCTGATGGCGAAGCCCTCGGGCGAGATCATCGAGCAGCCGATCATCGCCAACTTCAAGGAGGGCCTGTCGGTCCTCGAGTACTTCAACTCCACCCACGGCGCCCGCAAGGGCCTCGCGGACACGGCGCTGAAGACGGCGAACTCGGGCTACCTCACGCGGCGTCTCGTCGACGTGGCGCAGGACTGCATCATCGTGCAGCAGGATTGCGGCACGGAGCGCGGCCTGACGGTGGGCGCGGTGATGGACGGGGCGGATGTCGTCTCCTCGCTGTCCGAGCGGATCCTTGGGCGCACCTCGCAGGAGGATGTGGCGGACCCGGCGACGGGCGAGCTGATCGTCGCGCGCAACAGCCTGATCGACGAGGTCGCGGCAGAGCGGATCGAGAAGTCGGGCGTGGAGGCGGTGAAGATCCGCTCCGTGCTGACCTGCGACGCGCGGCAGGGCGTGTGCGGCTTCTGCTACGGGCGTGACCTTGCCCGCGGCACGCCGGTGAACATCGGCGAGGCGGTGGGCGTCATCGCCGCCCAGTCGATCGGCGAGCCCGGCACGCAGCTGACGATGCGCACCTTCCACATCGGCGGTGCTGCGCAGCGCGGCGCGGAGCAGTCGGCGGTGGAAGCGGCGGGCGACGGCACCATCAAGGTGCTGAACCGCGTCGTGGTGGCGAACAGCCAGAACCATCCGATCGTCATGAGCCGCAACTGCGAGATCGTGCTGATCGACCTGCAGGGGCGGGAACGTTCCCGCCAGCGCGTGCCCTATGGCGCGCGGCTGCTGACCGAGGACGACGCGACCGTCACGCGCGGCCAGAAGCTGGCCGAGTGGGACCCCTTCACCCTGCCGATCATCACCGAGCGGAACGGCAAGGTGGAGTTCTCCGACCTGATCGAGAATGTCACGCTGGTCGACCGGCAGGACGAGGTGACCGGCCTGTCGTTCAAGGAGGTCGTGGAATACAAGGCACCGGGCAAGGCGGCGGACCTGCGTCCGCGCCTGATCCTGCGCGACGAGAAGAACAACGTCGTCAAGCGCGAGAACGGGACGGAGGCGATCTACTTCCTCACCCCCGGCACAATTCTCTCGATCGACAACGGCGCGGCGGTGGCCGCGGGCGACGTGCTGGCGCGCCTGCCGCGCGAATCGTCCAAGACGCGCGACATCACGGGCGGCCTGCCGCGCGTGGCGGAGCTGTTCGAGGCGCGGCGCCCGAAGGACCACGCGATCATCAGCGAGATCGACGGGCGCGTGGAGTTCGGCAAGGACTACAAGGCAAAGCGCCGCATCCTCGTGGTGCCGGAGCAGGTGGGCGACGAGCAGCCGAGCCCCCGCGAATACCTGGTGCCGAAGGGCAAGCACGTGTCCGTGCAGGAAGGCGATTACGTGAAGCGCGGCGACCCGCTGGTCGACGGGCCGCGCGTGCCGCACGACATCCTGCGCGTGCTGGGGGTGGAGAAGCTCGCCGACTACCTCGTCGAGCAGATCCAGGAGGTCTATCGACTCCAGGGCGTGAAGATCAACGACAAGCACATCGAGGTCATCGTCCGGCAGATGCTGCAGAAGGTGGAGGTTACCGATCCGGGCGACACCACTTACCTGATCGGCGAGACGGTCGACCGCATCGAGTTCGAGATCGAGAACGAGAAGCGGGTCGCGGCCGGGGAACGCCCGGCGGTGGCCGAACCCGTGCTGCAGGGCATCACCAAGGCGTCGCTGCAGACGACCTCCTTCATCTCCGCCGCCTCCTTCCAGGAGACGACGCGGGTGCTGACGGAGGCCGCCACGGCGGGCAAGGTCGACTACCTGGCCGGCCTGAAGGAGAACGTCATCGTCGGGCGCCTGATCCCCGCCGGGACGGGCTCCGTGATGAACCGGCTGCGCGCGTTGGCCGCGCAGCGCGACAAGGGGCGCCTGCCGGGCTCCGCGCCGGCGCTGCCGGAGCCGCGGGCGGCCGAATAGCGGGCCGCTGCGCCATGCGTTCGGGGCCGGCCTTCACAGGAAGACCGGCCCTTTCGCATCGCAGCGACCAAGGGCGCATGAATCGGATGTTCATGCGCTTGACTCATACGGGGGGCGGGCGTAGATAGCCGCCCCTCGGCAGGGCACCGGCAGCGGCGCCCCGCCAGGTTTTGGACCACAAAGCTGCGCCGCCGGCGCCGCCCTGATTTCCAGGGGCTGAGGCCGGCAGCGAGACGGGGGCCCGGAGGGCGTGCAAGCGCACGCGACCCGGGCCGACGTGTTTGCCAGGGCGTAGTGCTGTGGCGCGGACGGTTACGAAGGGGCGTCATGCCGACGATCAACCAGCTCATCGCCAAGGGGCGTGAGACCAAGCCGGCCCGGAACAAGGTCCCGGCGCTCAAGGGCAGCCCGCAGAAGCGCGGCGTCTGCACGCGCGTCTACACGACCACGCCGAAGAAGCCGAACTCGGCGCTCCGCAAGGTCGCGAAGGTGCGCCTGACGAACGGCTTCGAGGTGGTGAGCTACATCCCGGGCGAAGGCCACAACCTGCAGGAGCACTCCGTGGTGCTCATCCGCGGCGGCCGCGTGAAGGACCTTCCGGGCGTTCGCTACCACATCCTGCGCGGCGTGCTCGACACCCAGGGCATCGCCAAGCGCCGCCAGCGTCGTTCGCTGTACGGCGCGAAGCGTCCGAAGTGAGGGGCTGAGAGATGTCGCGTCGTCACCGCGCAGAGAAGCGCGAAGTCCTGCCCGATCCGAAGTTCGGCGACGTCGTGCTGAGCCGTTTCATGAACGTGCTCATGTACGACGGCAAGAAGAGCACGGCCGAGCGGATCGTCTACGCCGCCATGGACACGCTGAAGAAGCGTGGCGGGCCGAACAGCGACCCGCTGCGGCTGTTCCATGAGGCGATGGACAATGTGAAGCCGGCCGTCGAGGTTCGCAGCCGCCGTGTCGGCGGCGCGACCTACCAGGTGCCGGTGGAGGTCCGCCCCGAGCGGCGCCAGGCCCTGGCGATCCGCTGGCTGATCGAAAGCGCGCGCAAGCGCGGCGAGCACACGATGGAAGAGCGCCTGTCCGGCGAGCTGATGGACGCGGCCAACAACCGCGGCTCGGCCGTCAAGAAGCGCGAAGACACGCACCGGATGGCAGAGGCCAACAAGGCCTTCAGCCACTACCGCTGGTAACGCAAACCCGATCGGGAACGACGACAATGGCGAAGGCGAAATTCGAGCGGACGAAGCCGCACTGCAACATTGGCACGATCGGGCACGTGGACCATGGCAAGACGTCGCTGACGGCGGCGATCACCAAGGTGCTTGCGAAGGCCGGTGGTGCGA
>NZ_JACADQ010000629.1 GCF_016106015.1 Neoroseomonas rubea | reverse complement strand
GCCCACGCCGACGCGGCGCCGCCGCCTCCTCGACGAGACCTGGAAGTGTTTTCGGCGTGGCGCGCCCGCGATGCGGGCGCGCCATTTGCGTTGCCTTCTCCATCTCCGTTCGTGAAGGCCAGCTGGGCAGACACGGGTGACCGATTCGTGCCCGCTCCCCTTCCCTGCTTTGGCGCGTTTGACTCCGGTGGGGCACCTTCAGGCCGCCCGGGCGGACGTTCGTTCCGCGTCGATTCGAGGACCGAGGCGGCCCGCCGCGCGTTCCCGACCGCGGCGTCTCCGTCATCGACCACGGGTCACTCCTTGTCATGTTCCGCGGGGCACCGGGACAGCGGGCATGTTCAGCAACCATGCCGGACGTCGCGCTTCGCCCGTGGCGTGCGCAACCCGGCCGGATCCTCAGCGACCAGGGGAAACCGAGGCCAGGGCAAGGCACCCGCCGCGCCTCCGCGTCGAGGCATCCGCATCGCATCGACGTGATCCATGCTTCCGGGACTGATCGGCCCCCGGCGAGGGTTCTCCCGCAGCCCCACCAGTTGCCGCCGCAGGGGCAGCTGCTCAGGCTCACGCGAGAAGTCATTGATCCTGAAATACAAAATCTGACCACGCTGCCGCAGTGTGCTCGGACGGTGCAGCAGGACACCAGCCTCTGATGCCACCGCTGCGATCGAATGAAGGGGGGGGGACGAACGGACCAAGCGGAGTTCACGCGATTCGCATGCGCGACACGCTTCCGCCCGGTCGCCAAATCATCGCTGGGTCGTCTCGCCCGCTGTCCCGTTCGTTGCCTACCGGACAGCACATGCCGTCACGCAAACTGGCGCGAGGTCAAAATCCCGCGCCAAGGCCGTCCGTGATCGTGCCGCGCTCACCCGCCTGCCACCAATTCCCCGCGCCCGCCCAGCCGCGCTCGAGGTCGAGCCTGCGGACCTCCCGCGCCAGCGCCGCGCTTGCCTGTTCCGCCGCGGGCAGCGGGCCCAGTTCGGCGAGCCGATCGCGCGTCACCTCCCCGCCCGGTTCGAACAGGCGACGGTCGAGCGCGGCCGCGGCGCCAGGCGGGTCGTTCGCGCGCAGCCGTTCCGCGGCGCGCGCCAGCGCCTGCACCACCT
>NZ_JACADQ010000628.1 GCF_016106015.1 Neoroseomonas rubea | reverse complement strand
CACCTTCTCCCGCGACCATGTGCGCGCGGCGCGCGCGCTCGGCGCGGGGGAGGCCCGCATCCTCCGCCGCCACGTGCTGCCCGCGCTGCTGCCGCCGGTCGCCGTCGCCACCGCGCTCGCCGTCGCCGGGGCGATCCTGGCGGAGAGCACGCTGTCCTTCCTCGGCCTCGGCATCAGCCCGCCGGCGCCCTCCTGGGGGAACATGCTGGCGAACGCGCAGGAACTGGTGTTCAGCGCGCCCTGGGCCGCGGTCTGGCCCGGGCTGGCCATCATGGCGACCGTCGCCGCCTGCACGCTGGTCGCAGACGGGCTGCGCCGGCGCGGTTCTTGACGCGGATCAAGGCTTCACGAATTTGCGCGCGGCATTCTCGCCCCATGAAGGGACGGCCCCATCGGCGCCGTCACCACCGGGAGCAAGGACCGAGACCATGCCCAACACGCCGCTCACCCAGTCCATGATGGACCTGCTCTCGCATATCAGCCTGCCGCGGGCGGATGCGCCGGGGCATGGCGACGCCTCGCTGACTGATCCCCGCACCGCGCTGCCCGACAACCTCGCCGGCCCGCATGGCGTGCTCGACCATCTGCTGTCGGAAGTGGAGCAGGACCTGCTCGAGGGGCGGCAACAGGCCGCCATCACCGCCCTGGGGCTTGCCGGCACGCGGGTTAGCCTCGATGCGTCGCGCGGCCAGGCACCGCCGAAGCATGTCGAATGGCTGGCCGCGCATCTGCGCACGGCGGCCCGGGAAATGGGGGAAGGCCATCCTGGCAAGGCGCTGAAGGCGGTGCGACTGGCGCGGCTGGCGCTCCGCCCCTGACGCCATGGAGAGAAACATGGCGTATCAGTCATTTGGCGGATAGTCCTGGGACAGGCTCGCAGGATTAAACCTGCGCCCAGGTTGCGGGCCCCCGACCGTGCCGACCGTGTCTTCCCCGGTCATCCCGGTCGAAAGGATTCATGCCCATGTTCCGCGCCTTCCTGATCGCCGCCGGCCTCGTGCTGGCGCTTGGCACGCTCAGCCCCGCCGAGGCCGCGCGCAGCCGCAGCCGCGCCGCCGCCACCGAGGCGACGACCGCGAGCACCGAGGCGCCCGCCGCCACGACGTCGCGCC
>NZ_JACADQ010000627.1 GCF_016106015.1 Neoroseomonas rubea | reverse complement strand
GCGCTCGGCCGGCGGCAGCACGTCGCAGGAGGGCCAGAGCCCCGATCCGAGCGCCGCCGCGTAGCCCTCCGGCAGGCCTGCCGCGCGCATCGCCGCCGCCGCCGCCGCATGGTCGTAGGCGAGCGGCAGAAGCTCGACCGACAGCGCATCGGCGGAAGGCGTCAGCACCGCGAGCCAGGCGCGCGGCGTGCCGTCATCGGCCGGCATGCCGATGGCGCCCGCGTTCAGCCACAGCGCGTGGCCGACCCTCCGCGCGAAGGGGATGCCGCAATGCCCGGCGATCACGCCGTCGCAGCCGGTCGTCGCGATCTCCTCCGCCAGCACGGCCTCGGGCGCGGAGGCGAAGAGGAAGCGGCTGATATCGTGGGCGCCGCCATGCAGCACCGCCAGCCGCCGCCCATCCGGCAGCGCGATGGTCAGCCGCCGCGGCCGCGCGCCCATCCAGGCGCGGTGCGCTTCCGTCACCTGCCGGTCCGCATGCGCGTACCAGGCGCGGGAGAGCAGGTCGCAGGCCGTCCCTTCCTCGAACCCGCAGCCGCAATCGAGCGCGCCGGCGGCGAGGTTCTCCTCGCAATTGCCCATCAGCACATGGATGCCGGAGGCGATGACCAGGTCGCAGCAGGCGGCGGCATCGGCGCCATAGGCGACGACATCGCCGGTGCAGACGATGCGCCGGGCCGGGATGCCGCGCATGCCTGCTTCGGCGAGGACGGCGCGCGTCGCCTGCAGGTTCGAATAGGGGCCGCCGAAGACGAGCACGGGGCCATCGGCGTCGATCATGGCTCGGTCAGGCATCCATCCTCCAGCAGCAGGGTGCGGTCGGCGAAGCGCGCGGCGAGGTCGGGCTGGTGCAGGCTGACGAGCACGGGCAGTCGCTCCGCCCGCCCCAGGTCGCGCAGCAGGGACAGCACGCCTTCCGCCGTCTCGGGGTCGAGGCTCGCCACCGGTTCGTCGGCGAGCAGCACGGGCGCGCGCTGCACCAGGGCGCGCGCGATGGCGACGCGCTGGCGCTGCCCGCCCGACAGGCGGTCCGCCCGACGCGCGCCGAGCCTTTCGAGCCCGACGGCGGCGAGGGCGGCATCCGCCGCCGCGACCTCCGCCCGCGGCCAGAGCCGC
>NZ_JACADQ010000626.1 GCF_016106015.1 Neoroseomonas rubea | reverse complement strand
GCCGCGCATCCCGAAGCCGCCGCGCTGCTGGTCGCGATCTTCCGCGCCCGCCGATGCCGCGCGCTTCGCCGCGCTGCTGCGCGGGGCCGAACGCCCCATCCTGCTCGCCGGCCACGCCTTCGACCGCCCCGGCGGGCGGGAGGCGCTGCGCGGCTTCGCCGAGGCCTGGAACCTTCCCGTCGCCGTGTCCTTCCGCCGGCAGGACCTGTTCCCGAACGGGCATGACCTCTATGCGGGCGACCTCGGCCTGAGGAACCCCGACGCGCAGCGCGCGGCCTTCGCGGAAGCCGACCTCGTCATCGCGCTCGGCACGCGGCTGACCGACATCACGACGCAGGGCTGGACCTGGCCCGCGCAGGGGCAGCGCCTAGTGCATGTCTGCGCCGAGCCGCGCTTCCTCGGCTGGCTGTTCCCGACCGAGCTCGCGCTGCCCGTCGATGCGCTCGCGCTGATCGCCGCGCTCGCATCCGAAGCGCCCGCCGCGCCACCCGCGCGCGCCGCCTGGAACGCGAGGCTGCGCGCGCTGCACGTGGCGGACACGGGCGTGCGTGCCGGCACCCACGCCGATGGCGTCGCCTTCGCCGAGGTCGCGCGCCGGATCGGGGAGATCGCCGCGCCGGATGCGATCGTGGCGCTGGATGCTGGCACCTTCGGCGCGCCCTTCTATCGCAAGACCCCATGGACGCCGCCGCAGCGGCTGCTCGCGCCCGTCTCGGGCGCGATGGGCTTCGGCGTGCCGGCGGGTGTCGCCGCCGCGCTGCGCTATCCCGGCCGGCAGGTGATCGCCGCGGTCGGCGATGGCGGCGCGCTGATGACGGCGGGCGAATTCGCCGTGGCGGTCGCGCGCGGCGTGCCGCTCAAGATGATCCTGTCGGACAACGGCACCTATGCCTCGATCCGCATCCACCAGGAAAAGGCGCATCCCGGCCGCGTCTCCGGCACCACGCTCGAGAACCCGGACTTCGTCGCCTGGTGCGCCTCCTTCCGCGTGCCGGTGACGCGGGTGGACAGCAACGCGGACATGCCGGCGCTCGCCGCCGCGCTCGCCGCGCCGGGGCCGGCGGCGATCGTGGTGCGCACCTCGCTCGCTGCCGTGCTGCCGGCCGCGCCCGCCGCGC
>NZ_JACADQ010000625.1 GCF_016106015.1 Neoroseomonas rubea | reverse complement strand
CGCGCAGCGTGACCGGCCCCGCGCCTTCCGCCAGCGCCGCGCCGGCGGGCGGAAACAGCAGGCGCAGGCGATCCGCCGGCGGGGCGCTGCGCGGCACATCGGCCGCGACGCGCATCCCCTCCCGCGGTGCTTCCGGCAGCAGCGCGAAGACGCGTGCGAGCACCGGCAGCGCCAGCGAGCGGCCCGTCGCACCCGGCATCGCCGTGCCGTCCGGCCGGCCAATCCACACGCCCGCCACGTGCCGCCCGTCGAACCCGAAGGCCCAGGCGTCACGCCCACCCCAGGAGGTGCCGGTCTTCCACGCCACGCCGGCCGGCCCGCCGCCCGGGAAGCGCTGCACGAGGATGGCCGCGACCTGGTCCGCCGCGCGGCGATCGACCGCCTGCTGTGCCTCTCCCGCCGTGCCAGGCGTCATCCGCAGCGGCAGCGCGCGGCCGCCATCGGCCAGGGTGGCGTAGAGTGCCACCATCTCCCGCAGCGTCGTCCCCGCGCCGCCCAGGGCGAGCGGCAGCGACGGATCCGCCCCGCGCGGCAGGCGCGGCGCCGCCCCGGCCACCTTCAGCGCCGAGGCGAAGCGCAGCGCGCCAAGCTGGTCGAGCAGCGCGACCGCCGGCAGGTTCAGCGACAACCGCAGCGCATCCGCCGCCGTGATGCGCCCGGCGAAGTCGCGGGAAAAATTCTCGGGCGCATAGGCGCCGAAATGGCGCGGCAGGTCGGCGATCAGCGTGCCCGGCGTGGCGATGCCGCGCTCGAAGGCCATCGCATACAGGAAGGGCTTCAGCGCCGAGCCCGGCGAGCGCACCGCGCGCGTCAGGTCGAGCGTGCCCGCGCGCGCTTCCGACCCCCAGGCGCCGCCAACCATCGCGCGCGCTTCCCGCGACGCCGTGTCCGCGACGATGAGCGCGACCGAGGCTCGGTCCGGCAGCGACGGCAGGATCTCCGCCACCAGCCGTTCCGCCGCGCGCTGCAGGGGTGCGTCGAGTGTCGTCGCGATGGTGCCGCGCGCCGCGCGGGCAAGTTCGCGCGACAGGTGCGGCGCGAGGCGCGGCATGGGCAGGCGGCGTTCCGGCATCGCCGCGGCAAGTGCGAGGTCGCGATCCGCCGCGCTGAGCCCCGCCG
>NZ_JACADQ010000624.1 GCF_016106015.1 Neoroseomonas rubea | reverse complement strand
GGCGCGGGTCTCGCCGCCGCCGACCAGCGCCTCGGCCACCAGCGGCAGCACGCGGTCGCGCAGCGCATCCGGATAGGTCGCGACGATCGGCGCGACGGCGGCGAGCGTGGCCCCGGCTTCCTGGCCGCGCGCCATGGCGAGCAGCGCCCGCCAGAGCGTGACCTCGTCGGTCGCGGGCAGCCGCGCATCGTCGAGATGGGTCGTCTCGGACAGGCGGCCCGACAGCAGCGCCGCCACGCCATGGGCGAGCAGCAGCCGCGCGTCGCCCCGAGCGCGGGGGTCCTCCTGCAGGCCGAGCCCGGCCATCGCCTGCGCTTCCTGCGGCATGCCGAGGCTGAGCAGCGTCTCGGCCGCGTCGCGGCGCAGATGACCGCGCGTGAGGGACGGCGCGCCGCCCAGGCTCACCAGCTGCTGGCGCATGCGCTCGAGCAACACCGGTACCGTGCCGTGCGGCAGTTCGAGAAGGCGGCTCATCGCCGCCGCCGCCGGCGTCACGTCGCGACCCGTGACGGTACCGAGGCGGATCGACCCGCCACCCGCCGCCTGCACCGCGAAGCGGCCTTCCGGCAGGGCGCGGATGGCCAGGTTGTCGGACCGCGCGAGCACGACGGCGCCGAGCATGCTCGGCACCAGGTCGAGTTCCGCCAGCCGGCGCCCCTGCAGGATGCCGGGGCCCGGCCGGCGGAGCGTAGCCGCAAGGAATGTCTCGCCCGTCTCCGGGTCGGTGAGCGCGACGGTGCCGCCGGCCTCCCCGCCCGAGAAGACGAGGCGCGCCGGTGGCCCGGATTCGGGCTGGACGCGGAGCGTCGGTGCATCGGCGGGCAGCGGCTCGCGCGTCGCCTCGAGCACCCAGGCATCGCCCTGGCGCCGCGCATCGAGCCGCGCGGGCGCCGGCATGTGGACGCGCAGTGCAACGCCATCGCCGGCGGACCGCGCCTCGAGCCCGGCGAACACGGGATGGCCGCGCAGGCTCGCCGTGTCGAGCACGAGCGGGCGGTCGAGGACGATGTGCACCCATTCGCCGCGGCGGAAGGCGGCAAGCCCGGCATCCGCGCCGGCGGCGATCGCGATGGCGCCACCCGGCAGCGCCCGGAGCGTGGCGTTCGCGGGCGCGGGCGCCGC
>NZ_JACADQ010000623.1 GCF_016106015.1 Neoroseomonas rubea | reverse complement strand
CAGCGCCGCGCCGGGCGGAAGGCGCCGGAGACGACCGGATGGCGCGGCGCGGGGCATCTCCCGCGACGGGGCCGGCGCCCGGCGTGGCTCTGGACCTGCGCCGCGCGCGGCGGCATGTCGGCGCCATGCCAGCCGCCCTCTTCCTCGCCCTCGGCCAGATCGGGGACCCAGCCTTCCGCCGCCCGCTGCTATGGGGCGTGCTCGGCGCCGCGGTCGCGATCGGGCTGCTCGCCTGGGGCGCGGTGGAGCTCGCCGCCTGGGCGTCGGCCGGCGAGCCAGGCTGGCTTTCGTGGCTTGCGCAGGCCGGCGGGGGTGCAGCGGCGCTGGTCGCCGCCTGGTGGCTGTTCCTGCCGATCGCGGCGGCGATCTCATCGCAGCTGGTCGAGCCCGTCGCGGCGGCGGTGGAGCGGCGCCACTACCCCGGCCTGCCGGCGGCGCGGGGCGCCTCGGTCGCCGCGCAGCTTGCCTTCGGACTGCGCTTCGGACTGCGCTTGTTGCTCCTCCAGCTCCTGCTCCTGCCGCTGCTCTTCGTGCCGGTGGTCGGTCCCATGGCGGCGCTGCTGGCGTCCGCCTATGCGCTCGGGTCGGGGCTCGTGCAGCAGACGGCGCTGCTGCGCATGGAACCGGCCGCGGCGCGCATGGCCTGGCGGCGGCGGCGTCTCGCAGGCTGGACGCTCGGCCTGCTGCTCGCCCTGACGGCACTCGTCCCAGGATTGAACCTGCTTGTCCCGGTGCTCGGGACGGCTGCGGCGGTGCATCTGCTGCACCGCGGCGAGGCCGCGTAAAACCTGGGGATAAGCCGGGTTCGGGCGTTGTGGCGGCGCGCGGCCGCATGCTAGCCCCGAAGCATCACGTAAACCCATGGAATCGAGGGGGGTCTTCGATGTCGCTGTTCCGCCGTAAGGACGAACCAGCCACCGCCACCGGCAACGAGGCCGCGCCCACGACCATTCCGGCCGCGCGCGATTCGGATCTCGCCATGCCGCCCTTCCGGCCGGCGGGCATCGCCGTGCCGGCCACGCCGGCATCCGCCGGCCCGGTCGCACCGAAGCCGAACTCCGCCCCCGCGGGCGCCGGCGTTTCCCGCGTCGCGACGCCGCCCGCCGCCTAGACCGGAAGAGCGC
>NZ_JACADQ010000622.1 GCF_016106015.1 Neoroseomonas rubea | reverse complement strand
CTCGGCGCGGGCGGGCTGCCGGCCTTCGAGGCCGAGGCCGCGCGCCGCCATCCCTGGCTGCCGGCCGGGCTGCTGCGCCGGCTGGTGCGCACCCATGGCTCCGACCTCGACGCGATGCTCGACGGCGCGCGGTCGATGGAGGATCTCGGCGCGCCGCTCGGCGGCGGGCTGACGGAGCGCGAGCTCGCCTGGATGCGGCGGGAGGAATGGGCGGCGACGGCCGAGGATGTGCTCTGGCGCCGCAGCAAGCTCGGCCTGCACATGAGCGCGGAGGAACGCACGGCGCTCGCGGCGCGCTTCGTGGCGGGCTGATTCCGACCGCACGGAGATTGGACCTTCGCAGGGTCGCGTCGTCCTGCGCGCGGCCGCCCCGCCAGCCCCGCGCGCCAGCCCCTGTGCCGCACGAAGGCCGGGCCTTCGTGCTCCGCGCGTGAGGGTCAGCGCCCGGCCAGCGCCGCCTGTCGCGTCCCCCAGCCGCCACGCCGGATGCGCCGCCGCTCGATCTCGACCAGCAACCCCGCGGGATCGCCCGTGACCTGCAGCAGCGTGTCGAGCCGCGACTGCTCCACGCCCACCCCGCCCGCGCTCCCGCGCGCGGATTTGGGCAGGCCGTGCAGCAGCACCGGCGGGCCGTCCCGCCCCTCCGGCACCAGGATGATGGCGGTGTGGCCGAAGGCCTCGTGCAGCGCCGCCGTCAGCGCGGCATCGCCGGCGCCGAGCGGATCCTCCCCCGCGAGATCGACCGCCGCGAGCACGCGCCAGGCGCCGCCGCGCGCGAGCACCGCGGGGTCGCTGCCCGCGGCGTCGAGCATCATGCGCGCGACCGAAGGCGGCGGGTCCCATTGCGCCGGCAGCGGGCCGTGCAGCACGGTGCCGCCGCGTTCCAGGGAGACGAGCGCGGCTTCCTTCCCGGGCGGCGAACCCACGCGCAGCCGCGTGCCCGCGGCGCGCAGCCATTCGCCCGTCGTCAGCGCGCGCGCCTGCCGCCAGGCAAGCCACATCAGGCCCGCGGCGCAGAGCAGGAAGAGGATGGCGATGCTCATCGCGGCGCCGCCGGCGGCTTGTCGGCGGGCGCGGGCACGGCCGGGCGCGCGGCGCCGGCGGACGAGAGCGTTGCGGCCAGTTCGCGCCGGTTGATCTCGACCAGCGCCG
>NZ_JACADQ010000621.1 GCF_016106015.1 Neoroseomonas rubea | reverse complement strand
CCTCCGCCGACCCGGCCGGGCTGCGCCGCGCCCTCGAACTCTGCGGCTTCGAAGCGCGCATCGTCGAAGCGTCATGGTTCAGCGAATGGGCGGAGGCGAGCACGCCGAAGCGCACCACGCCCGGTTCGAGATAGCCCGGTGGGCGGCGCGGCCGGCGCAGCAGCGCGGCATCGGCATAGGGCAGCAGCAGCGCGCGGCCCGGCAGGCGGCGATGGATCCAGTCCCGCTCGCTGGACTGGATCGCGCTGACGAGGCCGGCGCGGGCGAGCCCTTCCAGCTCCGCGCCCTCGGTCGGCAGGAAGAAGTCGGCGCGCAGGCCGAGGGCGGCGAAGACCGCGTCCCGCTTGTGGAAAAGGTCGTGCATCTCCAGCACGCGCGCCGTGCCCGGTGGGGCGTGCAGCAAGGCACGGGACAGCCACAGGTTGTGCACGACGAAGCCGTCGAAGCGGCGGCGGGAAAACAGGTTGTCGAGGAAGGCGCCGAGCGCGGGGTCCCACCATTCGTCGAGGCCGTGGTGGCGCCCCTGCGCCGGCACACCGCCGACACCGGCATTGGCGTGGAAGACCAGGACCTCGGGCCAATCGCGCCGCATGGCGTCGTAGCCGGCCTCGTCGAAGCGATGCGTCCAGGACTCCTCGAAGGCGTAGAGCAGGAAGGTGACGCGCCAGCCGGCATCGCGCAGCAGGCGCGTGACCTGCGCGGTCCGGCGGCGATGGCCGGCGGTCTCCGGCCAGGTGGCGAAGGGGGAGAGGATGAGGGCGGTGCGGGGGGGCAGCGTGCGCGACCAGAAGGATGCGATCGCGGAACTTATTTCGCCGCGGCGCTCCCTGCAATCATGCCCGCCTTACCACCCGCAGAGCCTCCGCCCCGTACGGTTGTGCGCCAGGATCGCCCGTGCCGTCGGCTCGCTCAGCACATCGGCCGCGGAGACCAGCACCGGGCGCCAGGGCGCGCAGGCCTCACCGCCGCCGCCAGTCCCGGCGCAACTCGCCGGCAGCATCGCCAGCGCGATCCACATCGCTCTCCACCGCATCGCGAACCTCCCTTGCGCGCGCCGCGCGGCGCAGCGCCTCGGCCTCCGAACTCCGCCGCCCCTCCCGCCGCCCGGCGGTCCAGGCGGCGGCCAGCAGCGCCAGCGCGGCAGCCAGCCCGGCCAACCAACCCGACAGCCGGC
>NZ_JACADQ010000620.1 GCF_016106015.1 Neoroseomonas rubea | reverse complement strand
GGTGCCGGCGAAGGCGCGGGCGGCGCGCGGGTCGGCCCCGCGCGCGACGGCGCGCGCCGCGATGGCGGGGAAGGGATCGCCCGGCGGGTCGCGGCGGGTGAGGCTCGCGAGGATCGCCGCTTCCTCCGTCTCCTCCCGCAGGCTTTCGCGCAGGTACGATTGCAGGACCGGCGCCGGCCCGATTTCGAGGAAAAGGCGCGCGCCTTGCCGCGCGGCCTCATGCACCGCCGCGCGGAAGCGCACGGGCGCGCGGAGGTTGCGCCACCAGTAGCCGGCCGTTGCGTCCGCCCCTTCGAGCGGGCCGCCCGTGACGGTCGAGACGAAGGGGATGCGGCCCGGGCGCGGCGCGAGCCCCGCGAGGTCGGCGAGCAGCCCTGCGCGGACCGGCTCCATCGCCGCGGCGTGGAAGGCGTAGTCCAGGTCGAGCGGTATCGCCGAGATGCGCGCGGCTTCGGCCGCCGCGCAAAGCCGCGCGATGGCCTCGGCCGGGCCGGCGGCGGTGATGGCGGCGGGCCCGTTCTCGGCGGCAACCTCGAGCCCCGGGCCGGCGGCGGCGAGGAGAGCCTGTGCGTCCTGCGCCCCGCAGCCGATCGCGGCCATGCGGCCGGTGCCGCGCGTGGCGTGCTGGTGGCGACTGCGCGCGACGACGAGGCCGGCGGCCTGGGGGAGGGTCAGGATGCCGGCGCACCAGGCCGCCGCGACCTCGCCCACCGAATGGCCCAGCGTCATCGCCGGCCGGATGCCGTGCCGGGCAAGCGTGCCGGCGATGCCCACCTGCACGGCGAACAGCAGCGGCTGGGCCATGTCGGTGGCGGCGAGTTCCTCGGCCGTCACGCCGCTGCGGATCAACGCGCATGGCGACCAGCCGAGTAGCGGGGCGAGGACCTCGTCTGCGTCGTGCAGCGCGCGCCGGAAGGCGGCCGAGGCGGCGAGCGCGGCGCGCGCCATGCCCGCATGCTGGGCGCCGTTGCCGCTGAAGACGAAGGCGATGCTGCCGCGGACGGCCTCGCCCTCAGCAGTGGTGTCGGCAGCTTCGCCGGCCTGCCAGCGGGCCAGGGTTTCCGCCAGCGCATCCCCGTCCGCGCCGCGCAGCACGAGGCGGTGGGCGGCGAGGCCGCGATGCCGGGCGACGCCGCGCGCGAGGCTCGCGGCGGCTTGCGCGTCATGTCCCGGCAGCACGCC
>NZ_JACADQ010000062.1 GCF_016106015.1 Neoroseomonas rubea | reverse complement strand
CGGGCGGGCCGAGCGCGACGGGCATCGCGGCGCCTCGCGCGGCGATGCGCGCCGTGGGGGTGAGGAGGAAGTCGGCCAGCGCCGGCAGCGTCGCCTCCCACCGTGCGCGGCCGGCGGCGATGTCCTCCCGCGCCCGCGCGCCGATCTCCCGCGCGTGGGAGAAGTCGCGCGGCGCGGGCCGGCCTGGCGCGTAGAGCAGCCCGTTCACGCCGTGGGAGATGTACTCGTTCATGGTCGGCGCATCGGGGGCGACCACGCACAGGCCGCGCGCCATGGCTTCGAGGAAGGACATGCCGATGCCTTCCAGCGGGCGCGGCGCGAAGAAGACGTTCGCCGCCGCCTGGGCCTCGGCGAAGGAGCGTCCGTCCTGCGACCAGACCGTCCGGCGCAGGTCGCGCAGATGGGGCGGCACGGCGTCAGGAAAGGGCGCCTCATGGCCCGGGTCGGGTGCGTCGTGGATGGTCAGCCGGTCGAAAACGGTGCCTTCGGTCAGGGCGAAGGCGGCCTCGGGCGGGATCTCCCGCCGCCGGTACCAGAGCAGGCCGCGCAGGCCCGGCGCGGGATCGGCCGGCGGCAGGGCGGCGGGGTCGGGGAAGTACTGGACCGCGGCATGCACCGGGGCGCGGCGCATCACCTCCGCATGCAGGGCGCGGGAGAAGCAGAGCACCTTCGCCTTGTTGAAGGACGGCTTCCAGATGAAGGCCCCGCCGCGCCACATCGCGTCATGCATCGGCGCGTAGGTGACGTTCGGGTGGCGGCCCGAGAGCAGCGCGAAGGCCTCGTGCAGCTGCAGCACGACGATCGCGTCGTAGTTCCGCTCGTCGAAGCCGGCGCAGGCCTCCCGCAGCTTCGGCAAATGGGGCTCCGCGAAGAAGACATCGACGCGCGCGTTGCGCTCGAGCAGGTCGAGCAGGAAGCGCGTCGAGCCCGTGCGCCGGTGGTAGGCGAGGCCGAGATAGGCGACGCGCACGCCGCGTCCGTCAGCGGCGCAGCGCGGGCTGGTCGAGGAACCAGCGATAGGTTCCCTCGATCCCCTCGCGGAAACCGATGCGCGCGCGCCAGCCCATGGCGTTGATGCGGGAGACGTCCATGCGCTTCAGCATCGTGCCGTCCGGCTTGGTCGTGTCCCAGTCGATCCGGCCGGCGAAGCCGGTGACGCGGGCGATCTCGGCGGCCAGCTCGGCGATGGTGATGTCGCTGCCCGTGCCGATGTTGAGGTGACCTTCGCCGGAATAGTGGCGCAGCAGGAAGGCGCAGGCCTCGGCCACGTCGTCCACATGCATGAATTCGCGCCGCGGCCGGCCGGTGCCCCAGCAAGTCACGACCTCCGCCCCTTCGCGCGCGGCGGCGTGGAAGCGCTGCAGCAGGGCGGGGATGACGTGGCTGCGCTCGGGGTGGAAATAGTCGCCGGGGCCGTAGAGGTTGCACGGCATGGCGGAGATGTAGTCGCGCCCGTGCTGCTTCCGGTACGCCTGGCACAGCTTGATGCCGGCGATCTTGGCGATGGCGTACCACTCGTTCGTGCGCTCGAGCGGGCCGGTCAGCAGCGCGTCTTCGCCGATCGGGTTCGCGGCCTCCCGCGGATAGATGCAGGACGATCCGAGGAAGAGCATCCGGTTGACGCCGGCGCGGTGCGCGGCCTCGACCAGGTTCGCCTCGATCATCAGGTTGTCGTAGAGGAATTCGGCCGGCAGCGTGTCGTTGGCCAGGATGCCGCCCACCTTGGCGGCGGCGACAACGACGGCATCCGGCTTCGTGCGCGCCATGAAGGATTCCACCTCCGCCTGGCGGCGGAGGTCGACCGTGGCGCGGTCGGAGGTCAGCACCTCGGCGCCGAGCGCGGCGAGGTGCCGCGCGCAGGCCGAGCCGACCATGCCGCGATGGCCCGCCACGTAGATCCGCGCGCCGGCGAGCGCGAAGACCTCGGGCGGTGCCGCGGGCGCGGCGTCAGCCATGGTCGGGGCCGGCCTCGCCGCGCATCAGCGCGATGTCGGCGGCGACCATCTCGGAGACCAGTTCCGGCAGCTTCACCGTGTGCGACCAGCCGAGCACGCGCTTGGCCTTGGCCGGGTTGCCGATCAGCAGGTCGACCTCGGTCGGGCGGAAATAGGTGGGATCGACGCGCACCACGGCGCGGCCTGTGGCCTTGTCGATGCCGACTTCCTCCACGCCCTGGCCCTGCCATTCGAGCGCCATGCCCGCTTCCGCGAAGGCGAGGTCGCAGAAGTGCCGCACCGTGTAGGTCTCCCCCGTCGCGAGGACGTAGTCGTCCGCGTTCTCCTGCTGGAGGATGCGCCACATGCCCTCGACGAAGTCCCGCGCATGGCCCCAGTCGCGCCGCGCATCGAGGTTGCCGAGCCAGAGGCAGTCCTGCTGGCCGAGGCTGATGGCAGCGACGGCACGCGTGATCTTGCGCGTGACGAAGGTTTCGCCCCGGCGCGGGCTTTCGTGGTTGAACAGCACGCCGTTGGACGCGTGCAGGCCGTAGGCTTCCCGGTAGTTCACCACGATCCAGTACGCATAGAGCTTCGCCGCGGCGTAGGGGCTGCGCGGGTAGAAGGGCGTGGTCTCGTCCTGCGGCACGGCCTGGACCTTGCCGTACAGTTCGGAGGTGGAGGCCTGGTAGAAGCGCGCCTTCTTCTCCATGCCGAGGATGCGGATCGCCTCGAGCAGGCGGAGCGTGCCGAGCGCGTCGGAATTCGCGGTGTATTCCGGCGTCTCGAAGGACACGGCGACATGGGACTGGGCGCCGAGGTTGTAGATCTCGGTCGGCTGCACCTGCGCGAGGATGCGGATCAGGTTCGTCGCATCCGTCAGGTCGCCGTAGTGCAACGTGAAGGAGGCGCCCGGCTCGTGGCGGTCATGGTACAGGTGGTCGACCCGGCCCGTGTTGAAGGAGGAGGAGCGGCGCTTGATGCCGTGCACCTCGTAGCCCTTCTCGAGCAGCAGCTCGGCCAGGTAGGAACCGTCCTGGCCGGTGATGCCGGTGACGAGGGCGACCTTGCGTTGACCCGTCATAGTCTTCCTTCCGTTGGTACCGGCCTGGCCGCGATGCGAGGGCGGAACGGTGCCCATGGACCCCGGGCGGAATACAGCGCGCGCGGGCGGATCGTCCAGTCGCGGCCGTCAGCCGCCGGTCAGCAGGCGCTTCGCGCCGCGCAACGCGGACCGCAACGGTCCCGGCAGGGCATTCGCGACCTTGGCACGCAGACTGTCGGGCGACGGCGGCGGCGTGGGCGGTGGTTCCGCGACCGGCAGGGGCGGCCGCGGCTTCGGCATGCCGTGATGCGGCGTGACGGGATACCGCAGGACGGCGTCCACATCGATCGGGTTGAAGAACCGCTCCGCGGTGAAGGGCCCCGCGAAGTGGTCGCCCACCAGGTCGGATCTCACGTAGAAGCCATTGGGGGAGACGAGGCCGCAGCCCACCAGCGTATAGCCCTTCCGCGCCGCCAGCGCGGCCATGGAGGCGAGCGAAGCGCCGTAATCCGCCCGGCCGGCCGCCGGATCCCAGCGATAGTCCTCGTCGTAGGGCATCACCCACTCCTCTCCCTTGCGGAAGGAGTGGTTGTGCTCGAGGCAGACGAGCCGCGGGCTGATGACGTCGATCGCCTCGAAGACGTGGTAGTCGTTGCCGTCGATGTCGATCGACAGGAAGTCGATCTCCCCGCTGAGGCCGGCGTCCCGGATCAGGTCGTTGATGTTGCGGCGGTTCACATAGGTGGGTCGCAGGGCGAGCCGGCCGGATTCGAGATCGGCGAAGAAGCTCGCCCTGATCGCGCCCGCATATTCGGGATAGCCCTCCATCCAGAGGCCCCGCCAGCCCTGCTCCAGCAGGTAGCGCGTGTTGTTCTCGAGTCCGACCTCGCAGCCGAACTCGACGAAGGTGCGATTCGGGGCGCCGATGCGGCGGAAGATCTCGTCGATGATGCCGTCCTCGTCGGACTGGCTGTAGACCTTGTAGCCACTCCATTCGAGGCGAGAACGGTCGCCGCCCGTGCGCGCCATGCGGCGCTCGAACAACTCGGCCTCGTCCATCGGTATCCGTGTCGGCGATGCCTCATCCGTCATGGCCTGCTCCCTGCAATGTTCCTGCGGCGCCGCGCGTTACCCGCGCCGGCCGGCGACGCGGAGGGCCGCCTGCTTCGCGATGCTGATGAGCCGGACCACGGGGCGCGGCAAGGTCGAGATCGCCGCCTCGCGCATCGTCCGGCGCGGCGCGGCCACGCCCGGCGGGGGGGCCTGGCTTTCGCGCAGCCGCGCGAGTTCGAGCCGCGTCGCCAGGTACGCGTTCTGGAACATCTCGAGCCGCCTCCGGTCCCATTCCGGGGTGCGGTAGAGCGGCGCGCTGTTCTGGATGGCGTAGGCCTCGGGCTGCCCCTTCGCGAGGTCGGAGGAGGTGCCGCCGAGCGCGAAGGAGGCGACGACGGACGGGATCCGCCGCAGCCGGATCTCCGGATCGGCGATCACCTTCATCCACCAGTCGTAGTCGGCATGGCGCCGCCAGCGCAGGTCGAAGGGGCCGGTGCGTTCGAATACGGCGCGCCGTGCGAAGGTCCCTTGGTGCGGCAGGCAGCCAAGCACCATCTCCTCGGCCGCCTGCTCTGGCGGCGGGGGGTCGTGGCGCATGGTCCGCGTGCCGTCGCGCACCAGGATCGATCCGTAATAGACATCGCCCTCCGGGTCGCGCGCGATCGCGGCCATCGCCTCCGCCACCGCGCCGGGGCCCGCGAACAGGTCGTCGGCATTAAGGAAGTAGACGAATTCGCCGCGCGCCCGAGCGATGCCCTTGTTCATCGCGTCGTAGAGCCCGCTGTCCGGCTCCGAGACGAGCACGGCGATACGCTGCCGGTGCCGCTCCAGGATCTCGCGCGTGCCGTCCGTTGAAGCCCCGTCGATGACGATGTGCTCGATCGGCCGCCACGTCTGCGCGGCGATGCTGTCGAGGCAGGCCTCGAGCGTCGCGGCGGCGTTGAAGCAGACCGTGACTATGCTGACGAGGGGCGCCCCCGCCCCGCTCCGGGCGGCTTCTGCGGCGGAACTGTTCTCTGGCATGCCTGTCCTCGCCCTGCGGCCAGCGCCATGCGCGCGGCGCCGGACCTGCATCACGTCCGGCGGAAGCGCGAATCCGTGACCGGGCGCCTGATTGCACGGAAGGAGCGATGCGTCTAGTTGACGACCGTCGGGGGCTCTGGGTGCGGGGGACAGGACATGCGGAACCCGCTTGTCCGGCTTCGGAACGTTCTGCGGGAGATACTGGTGAATGGCAGGGCCGCTGTAGTGGCCAGCCAGGCACTGGGCGAACGCATCGATGACCTTGAACGGTCCGTGGCCCTGATGGCGTCTGATCTGAGGCATGTCGCAGGCGGCGGCAACGGGCAGGCGCAGCCGGACGGCGCGACGTCCGGTGTGCCCGGCCGCGAGCCCCTCGCGACCCGGCGTGTCGAGGCGCGTATCCTGGCCCTGGCCGACCTTCTCATCCCGCAGCGCGCGGTCGGCGTCGCGAAATGCCGCGTCGGCCCGGCGACCGATGGCGGCTACGTCATGCTCGACGACTGGGCCGGCATCGTGGGCGCGGTCTCGATCGGGATTGGCAACGACGATGCCTGGGACCGCGCGGTCGCGGCGCGCCGCTTGCCGGTCGCGCAGTTCGACCACACCATCGCGGCGCCACCTGGGACCGGGCCGGGTCTCGCCTGGCGGCCGCTCGGCCTCGGGCCGGCGGATGTCAACGACATGCGCTGCCTGGCCTCGCTGATTGCGGTGTCGGGCCTGCCTGATTCGGGCGACCTTGTCCTGAAGATGGATGCCGAAGGCGCGGAATGGGCGGCCCTGGCCGCGGGCGCCGAGGACGCTCCGCTCCATCGCTTCCGACAGGTGGTCATCGAGTTCCACTGGTTCGACCTGGTCGCCACGCGCCGCTGGTTCGAGACTGCGCTCCGCGCGCTGGACCATCTGCACCGAACCCACGCGGTCGTGCACGTGCATGCGAACAACCACGCCGGCGGCCTGCTGCTCGGCGGCGTGTTCTTCCCGCGCGTGCTGGAGGTGACCTTCGCACGGCGCGACAGCTACGCTCTCGAATCCGAGACCTGCAACTTCCCCACGCCGCTCGACTCGGCGTGCGATCCGGGGCGGCCCGACATCTGGCTCGGCCCCTTCCGCTTCCCCGCCCCTGGCACCGCGGAGCCCGAGGATGGCGAGGGATTCCAGGCCACGACAGGCCCCGCGGGGCGCGCTCCGAAGGCCCCGGCCACGTCCTAGGACAGCGCCCAACCTCACGACACTGACGGGCGGGGCCGATAGCCGACCCCAGGTTGCGCTGGACGTAACGGAACGCTTCCGGGCAGGATCCCCGATCGGACGGACCCGCCCGGTCGGCGCGGCCCCCGCCCCGGGCAGGCCCCGCTCGACGGCGACCGGCGGGTCGGCCGGCATGTCCCGCCGCCGCGGCGCCAGAACCTGCACAGTGCCCGCGGCCACGCCCGCGCCGGCGGCCAGTGTCGCACGGCCCTAGGCAATCACGTCCCGTTGACCGGACCCGGCTGCTGCACTACCGGAGGCACGACCCGCCCAAGACGGCCGGTCGCCGGGTCGAGTCCCGAAAACAACTCCTTCCCGACCGAGCGAGCGAGGTCCATGGACAAGCCCTCCGGCAACACTGCCTCCGAACTCGACCAGATCATTCCGCCGGAGATCAAGGACGACGCCTTCTACCGGCTGATCTCCGACCTCGCGGCCACGGAGGATCTGCGCCACGTCCTCGAGATCGGTTCATCGGCCGGCGGCGGCAGCACCGAAGCCTTCGTGAAGGGCCTCGCGCGCAATCCGGGTGCGCCGAAGCTGTTCTGCATCGAGGTCTCGAAGCCGCGCTTCGAAATGCTGCGCGCGACCTACGCCGACCGCCCCTTCGTGCAATGCTACAACATGTCCTCCGTCGCGCCGGAGGAATTCCCCGCCCCCGAGGTGGTCGAGGCATTCCACCGGCACGAGGGCACGAAGCTCAGCCAGTTCCCGCTCGAGGAAGTGCTGCGCTGGCTGCGCCAGGATATCGACTATGTGCGCGACGCCGGCGTGCCGGCGGGGGCGATCGAGCACATCAAGGCGGAGCACGGCATCGGCACCTTCGACATGGTGCTGATCGACGGATCGGAATTCACCGGGGATGTGGAACTCGAGAAGGTCTATGGCGCGCGCCTGATCCTCCTCGACGACACCAGCACCTTCAAGTGCCACCGCGCGCGCCAGCGGCTTCTGGCCGACCCGGACTACGAGCTGATCGCCGACGACCAGGAATTGCGCAACGGCTATTCCGCCTTCCGCCGCCGCCCGCAAGCCAGCGACCTGCCGGTCCACGTCCTGACCATCGTGCTGAACGGCGAGCCCTTCATCCGCTACCACGAACAGGTCCTGTCCCGCCTGCCCTTCCGCTGGCACTGGCACGTCGTGGAAGGTGTCGCCGAACTGCGCCACGACACGGCCTGGAGCACGGCGACCGGCGGCCGCATCCCGGAGGGCCTGCATCGCGAAGGCCGCAGCATCGACGGCACCAGCGAATACCTCGACGACCTCGCCCGCCGCTTCCCCGGCCAGGTGACGATCTACCGCAAGCCGCCCGGCGAATTCTGGGACGGCAAGCGGGAGATGGTGAACGCGCCGCTGCCGAACATCACGGAATCCTGCCTGCTGTGGCAGGTGGATTCCGACGAGTTGTGGACCGTGGAGCAGATCACGGCGATGCGCGACCGCTTCCTCGCCGAACCGACGCGCAGCGCCGCCTACTACTGGTGCTGGTACTTCGTCGGGCCCGACCGGATCGCGAGCACGCGCCACGGCTACGCGAACAACCCCGCGCAGGAATGGTTGCGGACCTGGCGCTTCCGCCCCGGCGACACCTGGGCGAAGCACGAGCCGCCGACGCTCGTGCGCCCTGCCTTCGACGGTGGGCTTCCCGCGGACATCGCAGCGCTCAATCCCTTCACGCAGGACGAGACGGAGGCTCTTGGCGCCGTCTTCCAGCATTTCGCCTACGTCACCGAGGCGCAGCTGGCCTTCAAGGAGAGCTACTACGGCTATGCCGGGGCGCTCGAGAAGTGGCGCGGGCTGCAGGCGGTGCAGGGCTCGGGCTTCCTCGCCGACCATTTCGACTGGGTGAAGGACCGCACCATGTTCGACGCGGCCGGGGTGTTCCGCATCCCGCCGCTTGCCAGGCCCGACGGCGCCGGCGGCTGGACCTTCGCCGATCCGGCCGGCGCGCCCGCCGCGCCGCTGCCCGTCGCCGTGCGCCCGCGCATCGTGGTCGATGGCGTCTATTGGCAGGACCTCAATTCCGGCATCGGGCGCGTCTGGCAGTCCATGCTGACCGAATGGGTGAAGGCCGGGCAGTCCGACCATGTCGTGGTGCTGGACCGCGCCGGGACGGCGCCGCGCATCGCCGGCGTTCACTACCGCACCATCGCCGCGCGGGACCCGGGGCGTACCGCCGAGGACAGCGTCTATCTCGAACGCATCTGCCGCGAGCTCGGCGCCGACCTCTGCGTCTCGACCTACTATTCGACGCCGCTCGAGACGCCCTCCTTCTTCTTCGGTTACGACATGATCCCCGAGCGGACGGGCGTGGATCTACGTGCCGAAGCCTGGCAGGAGAAGGCGCGCGCCATCCGCCACGCGGCCGGGCACGCGATGATCTCGCGCAGTTCCGCCAGGGACCTCGCGGCGCTCTATCCCGAGGTGGCGGAGGAATCGGTCGCACTCGCGTATTGCGGCCTGCCGGACGGCTTCACCCCGCCCTCCGAGGCCGAGATCGCCGAGGCGCGCCGCGCCCTGTCCCTGCCCGCCCGCTACGCGCTGATGGTCGGCGACCGCAGCGGCGTCGATGGCTACAAGAACGGCATCCTCGCCTTCCGCGGGGCGGAGGAAGCCGCCGCGCGCGGCACGCGCATCCCCATCATCTGCGTCGGCGGGCATGAGGAGATCGAGGCCGCCTTCCGCGCCGCCGCGCCCCATGTCGATGCGCGACGCATGAAGGCGGACGACGCGACGCTGCGGCTGCTCTACGGCGGCGCGCACGCGCTGCTCTATCCGTCGCGCTACGAGGGCTTCGGGATGCCGGTGCTCGAGGCGATGGCCTGCGGCTGCCCGGTGATCACCTGCGCCAATTCCTCCCTGCCCGAGGTGGGCGGGGAGGCGGCGATCTATGTCGACGACAAGGACCCGGCGCAGATGGCGGATGCGCTCATTGCGCTCGCCGACCCGGCGACGCGTGCGAAACGCATCGCGGCCGGCCTCGCCCAGGCGGGACGGTTCACGACGGCGGCGCAGGCGGCCGCGGCCATGGACGCTTTCCGCGCCACGGCCGCGGACCTCGCCGCTGGCCGGCGCGCCCCGCCGGGTAGCGGCTGGCGCGAACTGCGCACCTACCAGGCCGGCGTGCAGGCCTGGATCGCGTACGGCGCAGCGAAGGATGCGCTCGCGCGCGCGGGACAGGGCATGGCGCCGCCATCCGGCGCCTCCCCCGCCATGAACGCGGCACTGCAGCGGGCGCTGCAGGAAATGGAATCGATGAAGACCAGCCCCTTCTGGCGGCTGCGGAGCCTTGTGATCGGCGCGCTTCGGCTGACCGGCCTGCGCCGGCGGGGCTGACGGATGATCGTCTGGCTCGCCTCCTATCCGCGCTCGGGCAACACGGCGCTGCGGATGCTGCTGAACCGGGTCTTCGGGCTCGAGACCTTTTCGCTCTATGACGACAGGACCGACATCGGCGAGAGCGAGGAGCGTGCGCGCCTCGTCGGGCACCGCTCCCACGGCGCGACGGCGGAGGAATTCGTCGCGCAGGCCGCGGCGAGCGACCAGACGCACTACGTCAAGACGCACGATCTGCCCCCCGCCGGCCAGGACTGGCCAGCGATCGTGGTGGTGCGCGACGGGCGCTCCTCCACCGTCTCCTACTGGCACTACCGCCAGCGCTTCGGCGGCACCGCGCCATCGCTGGAGGAGGTGGTGGCGGGCGACGTGATGTTCGGCTCCTGGTCCGCCCATGTCGCAGCCTGGCTCGACGCGCCGCTCTCCCGCCGCCTTGTGCTGCGCTACGAGGAGATCGCGACGCTCCAGCCCGAGACGGTCGCGCGGATCGCGGAGTTCCTGGGCGTCGAGCCGAAGGGGATACCTGCCGACCTTGGCTTCGAGGCGGCGCGGAAGGCCTTTCCGGAATTCTTCCGCGGCGGCGACGATTCGAAGAACATCGCGGAACTGAACGCCGCCTGCCCCGCCCTGTTCGACGCGCTGCACGCCCGTATGCAGGAGCGCCTCGGCTATCCGTCCGCCGCGGTCCAGGGCGATCCCGGCGTCGCACTCGCCGCCGAAATCGCCCGCGCGCTGCAACTGCGCCGCCAGCAGACCGCGGACAGCATGGCAGAGGCGCACGCCCTGCGCGCAGAGGCCGGCGCGCTGCGCGCAGAGGCAGGCGCGCTGCGCGGGGAGATCGCCGCGCTGGGCGGGCGGATCGCCGCGCTCACCGCCCGCACGGCCGAGCAGGCGATGGAGATCGAGGGGATGCGCAACAGCCCCTTCTGGAAACTGCGGGACGCGACGATCCGCGCGCTCGGCGCCACCGGGCTGCGCCGCCGGGGCTGAGCGCCAGGGTGCGCCTCCTCCTCTGGTACTGGGGCCGCAGGGGCGGCGGAGGGCACGTCGCCCTCGCCCTGGCCCGCGCGCTGGGCCGTCGCGCGGATGTGGAGGTTTCGCTCTCGCTCTCCGCCCAGGCGGACCTGCTGCCCGAGTTCACCGCGCTCGGCCTGCCGATCGACGCCGTGCCGACCTATGCCAGCGCGGCGGGCTTCGCGGCGGGCTTCCTGCGTGTTCCGTCGCTGTCCCGCCGGCTGCGTCGCCAGGCGCTCGAGTTCCGCGCGGATGCGGTCGTCTCGGTCATGACGCATCTCTGGACGCCGCTGATCGCCCCGGCACTGGCGCGCGCCGGGCTGCGCTACGTACCGATCGTCCATGACGCGGAGCCGCATCCGGGCGACCCCAGCCTGTTCTGGGAATGGCGGCTGACCCGCGAACTCGACGCCGCCATCGCCGCGATCGCCCTGTCGGACAGCGTCGCCGCGGGCATCGCGCGGCGGCGGCCGGCGCTGCCCGTGCACCGGCTCGACCACGGCGCCCCGCTGCCGACGAGCGGCGGGACGGCGCCGCGGGCGGCGGATGGCACCGTGCGCTTCGTCAATCTCGGCCGGCTGCGCGCCTATAAGGGGCTCGACCTGCTGCGCGACGCCTGGCCGATGGTCGCGGCGCGGCACCCGGAAGCCAGGCTGCTCGTCGCCGGCGAAGGGGATGCCGAAGGGCTCGCCCCCGGCCTTTCGGCGCTGCCCGGCGTCGAGGTGCGGGCGCGCTGGCTGTCGGAGGCGGAGATGGGCTCGCTCGTCTCCGGCGCCGACGTGGTCGTGCTGCCGTATCGGGAGGCAAGCCAGAGCGGCGTCGCCCCGCTGGCGCACGGCTTCGGCGTGCCGGTGGTGGCGACGCCCGTGGGGGGCCTCGTCGAACAGGTGCGGGATGGGCTGGACGGGCTGCTTGCGCGGGAGACCAGCGCGAGCGCGCTCGCCGAGGCGATGATCGCCGCCTGCGACGGCGCGACGCGCGCGCGCCTTGTCGCGGGCGCTCGGGAGACGGCGCTGCGCCTGAACGACTGGGATTCCATCGCGGAGCGGCTGGTGGACGCGATGGGGACGATCCTGGCGCGCGCGGACTAGAGCATCATCCGTTCAAAAGGAATCGTTCGGACGGATAAGGATGCTCGCGAAAACAAAGTGCTAGAGGCGTGGCCGTGAGCCGCGGCGAACGGGAAGGGCTCTAGAGCGAGGAACCGGTCACGCTGTCCGGTGTGATCGGATCGTGCTGCCGCGGCGCCCGCCGTTCAGCCGCCCCGCAGGCGCCGCCTCAGCCGCCGTGCGAAAACCAACAATTGTTCTGCAAGACCGGCCCGCGCGCCCGGTAGCCGCACCTCGAAGCAGGCGGCGTCGAAATCCGCCGCCTCGCCCTCCCGCCGGAACTCCAGCAGGAAGACATCGCCTTGCGGCACCGCGGAGACCTCGATCGACACGGGGCCCCAGGTCGCGCCGAGTTCCGCCGTGCCGACCGGATGGGCGTTGACCAGGAAGGTGAAGGTGGCCGGCGTCGGCGCGCGCATCTCGAATTCGATGCGGGGCGCGGCGCGGCGGGTGCGGAACAGCCGCGCGCGGCGGAAGGCGGTGCGCGTCGTCGCCGTCGATTGCGCGACGCGCCAGCCATTCAGCAGGTCGAACTTCGCGGGGGCGCCGGGAAAGGGCGTGTCGACGAGGTCGCGCGGGACGATGCGGGCGAGGCGTGCGACAACGTTGTCCGGTTCCTCCAGCCAGGCGGCGAAGGTCGTGGGGGCCAGCGCGCCGTCGCGCTGCAGCGCGGGCGGATGTGGCCAGGGCGCCTTGAGCGTGACGCGCATGGCGAGACCGCCCGAGCGCTGACGCAGCAGATCGGCATCGGCGTCGAAGTCCCAGCGCGTCCAGTCGGTCAGGGGCGGCCCGCTGCCCGAACGCCCGCCATGCAGCGTGTCGGTGAAGAGCTCGGGCGCGAGGACGGCGCGGTTGGCGGCCAGCGTCGCGAAGAAGTCCGAGGCGCGCGGGATCTGCTCGTTGATGCCGCCGAGCACGCCCTCATGCCGGTCGAAGACGTTGAACTCGAGCGTCTCGCCGACCGAATCAGCGCGGAACGGATCGCCGCTCGTGATCAGCGTGCCGCCCGGGCGCAGCACGCGCAGCGCCTCGGCGATGGAGGTCGGGATGTCGCGCATGTGGTGCAGCGCGGCGTTGATGAAGACGTAGTCGAAGGCGCCGGTGGCGAAGGGCAGCGCATGGGAGAAGCCGCCGAACCAGCGGATGTCCGGGAAGCCGCGGCGTCCGGCTTCCGCGAGGATGGGGCTGAATTCGAGGGCCGTGACGCGCGCCCCGCGCAGCGCGAGGCGCCCGGCGTCGAAACCCGTGCCCGCGCCGATGTCGAGAACCTGCTTGCCCGTCAGGTCGTGACCTTCGAGCAGCGTCTCGACTGCGAGCCATTCATGGTAGCGATTCATGAAGTAGAAGGCGCGCGCTTCCTGGTGCGCAGCCTTGAACGCCGCCTTGTCCGGCGCGGCGTGGTATCCGGCGCAGAGCGCGTCCAGGCGCTCGATCGTCCCGGCCGGGACAGCGAGCGTCGCACGGTTGCGGGCATTGGCCGCGATCTCGATCAGGCCGAGCGCGTCCGCGGCCTCGAAATCGCCGATGAAGGGAACGCCGAAGGCCTCCCCGTAGGTGGCGCCGCACCCCTCGCAGGAGAGACCGGCGAGCGGGGCGCCGCAGCGTGGGCAGGCGAGCGCATGCCACGCGCAGGATGAATCATTGGGCATCGTGGGTGTCATCCTGCTCCGATGGGACGCGGCGGGGCTCCATGGGCGCGCCTCTCAGGGTGCCGCGTAGTGGGAGCCGTAGAGTTCCGGTCCGTAGCGGTCGCCGGCTTCGCCGGGGCTGCGCGGTCGAAGGTAGAAGGCGCGATAGTCCACGTCCGCGTCGGTGCGCGCCAGCATCGTTTCGGCGTTCCCGCGCGCACGCATTTCATCCTGCAGCCCGTCCAGGACGAAGCCGGCATAGGCATCGAAGTATGCGCTACGGCACAGATACGCCTTGGCGTTCGTCACCAGGAAGACGCAGAGATCATGTTTTTCCGTATACAGAAACTTGTAAACTGCTGGAAGAACTTGAGAATAGTGAAGATTCGCGAAATCATCTAGGCAAAGAATACCGCCATCGGCAAGGAGCTGTTCGGCCAACCGCATTTCAGCCAGGGTCGTCCGGTACGCATGGCTGCTGTCCACATGCATGAAGCGTACTTTTCGATGCAGTTCGACTGCTGTCGCGGAAGATGCGAAGTCCTCCGAGCTCCCCAGCGTGAACTCAGGGATCCGGAACATGGATTGCAGCGTCTCATCCGAAATGTACTTGTGCACATCCACGAGGATGAAACGCTCCTCCGGCAGGACGTGCGCGCTGATGAGCGCCGCGGAGCGTCCCTTGTAGACGCCGAATTCCAGGACAGGTCCCGCGATGCCCAGCGCTTCCTGAAAGGAGAGAAGCGAGTCCATCAGTTCCATCGAGAAGGTCGACATCATGCCCTCGATACCGTCGGCCAGCTTGAAGGCCTTCTCGAACGGCATCCGCGGCGGGGGCATCTGCGCCGGCCGCGCAGGCACGTTTGCCACCTGCCGTCTCACGTCATCGGGCGCCGATGAAGATGTGCCAGTGAGTAGCCCCACAAGACGGCGAAGCATCATCATGTTCTCCGAGCCTGTTCCTGCGCAGAAGTATTCTCGCTCTCGGCGTTTTGACAGCACGCTGCCATGGCCTGTTAGGGTGGCCGGGCGCGTTTAGCAACCGGCGGGCACGCCCTCCCCGGCGCCAGGCGTCCCGCGCGCGGGCGCTCGCACGTGATCATGGCCCGATTGCCCGCCAGCCTCTGGCCGCCACGGCCTGCCCGCGCCATAAGCCCCCGGCGATGACCAGAGACCGCGGCTACCTCGCCGAACTCGCCCTGCGACGGACCCTGCCGGAAGGGCTGAAGACGCTTGCGCGCCTGGCGCGCCTGGCCTTCCAGCCGGCGCCCGCCCCGGCACCGGTGATCCCGCAGGCGCAGCTCGAGGATGCCCGGCTCGTCAATACCCGGTGGGAACTGCTGCACCGGCTGCCCCATGGCGCGCGCGTGGCGGAACTCGGCACCTACAAGGGCGACTTCGCCCGCATGATCCTCGACATCACGCGGCCGGCCGAGCTGCACCTCGTCGATGTCAGCTTCGCGCTTTGCCGCGCCGACGTGCTGGCGGATGCCAATGTGCATCGGCACGAGACGACGACGGTGGCGTTCCTGCGCGGTTCCGACGCGCCCGATTTCGACTGGATCTACGTCGATGCCGACCATGGGTATGAGGCGGTGGTCGCCGACATCGCCGCTGCGCGGGGACGCGTGAAGCCGGGCGGCTATCTGGTGTTCAACGACTTCGCCCGCATCGTCCGCCCCGGCTTCGGGGTGTTCGGCGTCCACCAGGCGGTGACGGAATTCGCCGTCGAATCGGGCTGGCCCGTCGCCTTCTTCTGCCTGAACGGGGAAGCGCTCTACGACATCGCGCTGCGCAGGCCCGGCTGAGGCGTGGGCGCCGGCGGCACCGGCCCCAGCACCTCCGCCACGGGCCCATCCGCCACGATCCGCCCGCCTTCGAGCTTGATCGCCCGCGTGCACCATTTCCGCACCACGCCCATGTCGTGCGTCGCGATCAGCAGGATCTCCGCGCCCGTCACAAGCTTCGCGAGCCTCTCCTCCGCCCGCGCCATGAACTCGGCGTCGCCGGCGAGGAACCATTCGTCCATCAGCAGGATCTCGGGCGTCATCGCGGTCGCCATGGCGAAGGCGAGCCGCACGTTCATCCCCGCCGAATAGCCGCGGATCGGCATGTCGAGGAAGTCGCCGAGGCCGGCGAAGCCCGCCACTTCCTCGGCCAGCGCGCGGCCTTCCGCTTCCGTCATGCCGCGATAGAGCGCGCGCAGGATCACGTTCTCCCGCCCCGTCAGCAGCGGGTCCATCCCGGCGGCCGGGTCGATCAGCGAACCGATCTCCCCTTCCACCAGCAGCCGCCCCGCGACGGGCTCGTAGACGCCGGCGACGGTGCGCAGCAGCGTCGTCTTGCCCGCCCCGTTGGGGCCCACAAGTGCGACGCGTTCCCCCTTGCCGATGCGGAAGGTCAGGTCGCGCAGCGCGGCGACGACGATGCGGTTGTCGTCGTCCTTGCGCAGCCGCAGGCCGGAGGAGGAGATCAGCCGCTGCTTCAGCGACCTGGCATTGTGGTGGTAGAGCGGGAATTCGATCGCCAGCCCCGCCGCGTCGATCAGCGCCATCGGCCTACACCCAGAAGGCGATGCGCCCGCGGAAGCGGACGAAGAAGGACCAGGCGACGGCGATCAGGGCCCCGACCCATCCGATTGCCGCGAGCCAGGTGAAGAGCGATCCGGTCGTCCCCATGATCGGCGCGCGCACCACCTCGATCACCGCGAAGAACGGGTTGATCGGCAGCAGCGGTTCCCAGTGGCCGACCATCTCGGGCTTCCAGATGATCGCCGACAGGAAGAAGGCGATCTGCATCACCGACCCGATGATCGGCGGGATGTCGCGGAACCGCGCGCAGAGCATGCCAAGCAGCAGGGATGCGGCGAAGCCCCCCGCCATCACCAGCATGAATCCGGGGATCGCGAGAAGCAGCGTCCATCCTGCGCCCAGTCCGAACACCCAGAAGACCACGGCGATCAGCGGCAGGTTGTGCGCGGCGATGACGGCGTTGCGCAGCACGCTGCGCAGCGCATGCACCGAATAGGGCAGAGGCATCTGGCGGATCACGCCCTCCTGCCCCGTCAGGCAGACCGAGGCGTCGTTCACCAGCGCCGAGACCAGGTTCCACAGGATCAGGCTGACCGCGAGATAGGGCAGGTAGTCCGTGACATCGATGCGGAACAGCTTGGCGTAGAGGATGCCGAGCGAGGCCAGCATGATGCCGGTCGACAGCGTCAGCCAGAAGGGCCCGAGCACCGAGCCGCGGTAGCGATGCATGATGTCGCTGCGCGCCAGCGCCCAGGCAAGCCGCCAGCGCGACAGCGCGCCGCCCAGGTCCTCGAGCGCGAGTTCCCGCCGCCGCGGGTCGGCGGCGTCGAACAGGTGGACATGGCGGGTCGCGTTCGGCATGGGCGGGGGCTTCTACACGCCCCGCGCCCCGGCCGGAAGGGCGGGCTATTTCCCGCCGCGGGCGTCGATCGGGCCGCCGCCGTAACCGCCGCCGTAGCCGACCGGGGCCGCGCCCCCCGCCCGGGACAGCCGCACCCGGTCGCCCTGGGTGATCAGCACCCGCTCGCCCACCGTCAGGCCGAGTTCGTTGGTCTGGATCACCGAGCGCGTCGCGCCGCTGTCGTCGCGTATGATGAATTCCATGGCATTGCCGCGCGTGACGCCTTCCTCGATCGCTGCGCCCGCGATGCCGCCGGCCAGCGCGCCGACCACGCCGCCCACGGTCCGCGCCCGCCAGTCGCCGCCGATGGTCGAGCCGATCAGCCCGCCGCCGACCGCGCCGGCGCCGGCACCGGATCGGAAGAG
>NZ_JACADQ010000619.1 GCF_016106015.1 Neoroseomonas rubea | reverse complement strand
GCTTCGGCGCGGCGCTGGCGGAAGCCGGGCCGCTCACCCTCGCCCGTGCCGCCGCGCAGCCGCAGCGCATCCTTCCCGCCCCGCGCGCGGAAGCCGACCGGCTGGTCGCCCGCGCGCTGCAGGCGCCGATGACCGTGCCGACCGAGGCGACGGTGCTGGCGCGGACCGGGGATGGCCGCGCCATCGCCTCCGCCACCCTGTCCTTCCCGCCCGGCGCGACGAGCGCCGAGGCCGCGCTCGACCTGCCGATCGAGATCCGCAACCAGGTGGTCCGCCTCGACCTGGAACCCGAGGCCGGCGCGGCCGGGACGGTGCTGCTGGATGAGCGCTTCCGCCGCCGCCCCGTGGGCCTGTCCGCCGCGGTCGAGACGAGCGCGGACGCGCCGCTGACCGGCGACCTCTTCTACCTCGACCGCGCGCTCGCCCCCTATGCGGAGATCCGGCGCGGCACGCCGGAGGCGCTGCTCGCCCGCCGCCTCGCCGTGCTGGTGCTGGCCGACCGGGAGGTGCCGGAGGGGCGGGAGCGCGAGGCACTGACGCGCTGGGTCGAGGAGGGCGGCACGCTGGTGCGCTTCGCCGGCCCGCGGCTCGCCGAACGGCCGGACCCGCTGCTGCCCGTGGCGTTGCGCGCGGGCGAACGGCAATTGGGCGGCGCGCTGTCCTGGGACCGGCCGCAGACCCTCGCGCCCTTCCCCGAAGGCTCGCCCTTCGCCGGGCTGGTGCCGCCGGCGGAAGTGACGATCGAGCGGCAAGTGCTGGCGGAACCCTCCCCGCGCCTGACCGAGCGCTCCTGGGCGCGGCTGTCGGACGGCACGCCGCTGGTCACCGCCGTGGCGCGCGGCAAGGGGCGGATCGTGCTGTTCCACGTCACCGCCAATGCGGAATGGTCGAGCCTGCCGCTCTCGGGCCTGTTCGTGGACATGCTGCGCCGCCTCGTCTCGCTCTCGGCCGGCGTGCAGGGGGCGGAAGGGGAAGCGCCGCTCGCCCCGCTCGAGATCCTGGACGGCTTCGGCCGGCTTGGCCCCGCCCCGCCCGCCGCCGCCCCCATCCCGGCCAACAGGGTGGAGGAGACGGCGGCCTCGCCCCGCCACCCGCCCGGCTGGTACGGCACGGCGGGGCAGCCCGACGAGGCCACCTGGCGGCGCGCGCTGAACCTCTCGGCGCATCTCCCGCCGCCGCGCCCGGCCGC
>NZ_JACADQ010000618.1 GCF_016106015.1 Neoroseomonas rubea | reverse complement strand
TCAGCCGTGTGCTCTCCCGACCCGGAACGGGGGGCGGAGGTGGCGGCGTGGGACGACCGGCCGGAGGCGCGCGCCGCGGCGGAGGAGGCCGGCATCCCGCTGCGCGACCCGACCGAGGGCCGGCTGCGCGCGGATGCGCTGCTGCTATCGCCGGGCATTCCGCATCGGCTGCCGCAGCCCCATCCGGCCGCGCGCGCGGCGACGGAAGCCGGCGTGCCGATCCTCTGCGACGCGGAGTTCCTCTATCGCGCGGTGCTCGCCGCGCAGTCGCGCGCGCGCTTCGTCGGCGTCACGGGCACGAACGGCAAGTCCACCACCACCGCATTGATCCACCACGTTCTGACGCGCGCGGGGCATGCGGCGGAAGCGGGCGGCAATCTCGGCCCCCCTGCCCTCTCCCTCAACATATTGGGGTCGGAAGGCGTCTACGTCCTCGAGATGTCGTCCTACATGTTGGAGCGAATCGCCACGCTGCGGTTCAAGGTGGCGGTCATGCTCAACCTGAGCCCGGATCACCTCGACCGCCACGGCGACATGGCCGGCTATGCCGCCGTGAAGGCGCGCATCTTCGCGCGCCAGCAGCAGGACGACGTCGCCGTGCTCGGCCAGGACGACGCGATGACGGCCGCGATGGGCAGGGGCCTGCCGGCGCGGCTCGTTCCGATCTCGGGCCACGCCCGCCAGCCGGGCGGCGTCTGGGCGGAAGAGCGGATGTTGCGCGACGAGGACGGACCGATCCTCGACCTTTCCGCCGCCGGCGCGCTGCCGGGCAGCCACAATGCGCAGAATGCCGCCGCCGCGGCCGCCGCAGCCCTCGCGCTCGGACTGACGCGGGCGGAGATCGCCGACGGCATTGCGACCTATCCCGGACTGCCGCACCGGCAGGAACGCGTGGGCGCGTCGGGCGGCGTCGTCTTCGTCAACGACAGCAAGGCGACCAATGCCGACAGCGCGGCCCGCGCGCTCGCCTCCTACGACCGCGTGGTCTGGATCGCGGGCGGCATCGCCAAGGATGGCGGGATCGAGCAGCTGGCGCCGTTCTTCCCGCGCATCGCCCGCGCAGTGCTGATCGGGCGCGACGCGCGCGCCTTCGCCGCGACGCTCGCCGCGCACGGCGTGCCGCATGAGATCGCCGGCACGCTCGACGCCGCGCTGCCCGCCGCGGCCGCCGCCAGGTCGGTAGAGCACAC
>NZ_JACADQ010000617.1 GCF_016106015.1 Neoroseomonas rubea | reverse complement strand
TCGCGCGCTCGCGGCCGCGGGGGCGAACCCCGACATGGCGGCGGCGACGGCGCGCGCGCTGGCCGCCGCGGAAGCCGCCGGGCAGGCCGGCCATGGCCTGTCCCGCGTGCCGCAATACGCCGCCTTCCTGAAGAACGGCCGCGCCGATGGCGCTGCCATCCCGCGCATGGTGAACGAGCGCGGCGGCGCCGTGCTGATCGATGCGCGCCACGGCCTCGCCTATCCCGCGCTGGCTCTGGCGGAATCCGAGGCCGCCTGGCGCGCGCGCGCCCATGGCGTCGCCTTCGCCGGCGTGACGAACTCCCACCATTCGGGTGCGATGGGCCTGCCCGTCGCGCGCCTCGCGCAACAGGGGCTCGTCGCGCTCGCCTTCACCAATTCGCCCGCCGCCATGCCGGTGCCCGGCGGGCGGCGGCCGCTGATGGGCACCAACCCGATCGCCGCCGCCTTCCCCCGCCGCGACGCGCCGCCGCTCGTCATCGACATGGCGCTATCGGAAGTCGCGCGCGGCAAGATCATGGTCGCGGCGAAGGAAGGCCGCGCCATCCCGGAAGGCTGGGCGCTCGATGCCGAAGGCCGCCCGACGACCGATCCGCAGGCCGCGCTGTCGGGTGCGATGCTCGCCATGGGCGGATCGAAGGGCGCGCTGCTCGCGCTCGTCGTGGAACTGCTCTGCTGCGCGCTGACCGGTGCCGCCTTCGGCTTCGAGGCCGACAGCTTCTTCGTGGACGAGGGCAATCGCCCGCGGCTGGGCCAGGCGCTGCTCGCGATCGACCCGGGCGCGCTCGCCGGCGCGGACCTGTTCGCCACGCGCATCGAGGCCTTCCTCGCCGCCATGCAGGCGGATGAGGGCGTGCGCCTGCCCGGCGCGCGACGGGATGCGCTCGCCGCGCGCGCCGCGGCCGATGGCGTCGAGATCCCCGACGCGCTGCACCAGCGGCTCATCGCGCTCGCGGCGTGACGCGCCCACCCGACCTCGACCGCCATTGCGGACCCGCCGCGGTGGCGGCGCTCTTCGCCCGGCGCCCGCAGGATGTGATGCGGCTGTTCCACGTGGCGGCGCGGCGGCGCGAGGCCGGGCCGCATTGCGCCGTGCTGGCGCGCGCGCGCAGGCCGTATCGGGAGGTGCCGCCGGAGGAGCTAGCGCGCATCGCCGGCACGCCGCACCATGGCGGCATCGTCGCCCTGGCCTGGC
>NZ_JACADQ010000616.1 GCF_016106015.1 Neoroseomonas rubea | reverse complement strand
CCCCCTTGCCCCCCCTCAACCTTCTTTGCCTGCTGGGGACTGACCTCGGGTGTCAGGTCCCAAAAGACAGAAAAGGGAGGGGGTCCGGGGGAGGTTCACCCTCCCCCCCTGTTCCATGCTGAGCATCATCCTGGGTGCCGCGCTGCTCGCCTGGCCCGCCTTCCTCAACGGCTACCCCCTCGTGTTCAGCGACACCGGCGGCTTCCTGCACCAGACGCTCGGGCCCCTGATGCTGTGGGACAAGCCCTGGGTGTATGGGCCGCTGCTGCACGCCTTCCACTGGCGCGTCTCGCTGTGGCTGCCGATGGCGGCGCAGGCGCTGATGCTCTCCCACCTGCTGTGGCTCGCGCAGCGCGCGCTGCGGGGCGCGGCGACGCAGCGCGCGCATCTGCTCGTCTGCGCGCTCGCGGCGCTGACGACCGCGCCCTTCACCGTCGCGCTGCTGATGCCCGATGTCTTCGCCCCGGCGCTGGTGCTCGCACTCGCGCTGCTGGGCTGCGTGCGGGATGCGCTCTCGCGCGTCGAGGCGGTCTATCTCGGCGCGCTGTCCGCCCTCGGCATCGCCGCGCATCTCGCGCATCTGCCGCTCGCGCTCGCGCTGCTGCTGCCCGCCCTGGTCTTCGGTGGCCCGCGCGGCGCGCTGCGCGTGGCCGCGCCGCTGGCAGGCGCCGTGCTGCTGCTGTTCGGCACGAACTGGGTCGGGCATGGCCGCGCAGCGCTCTCCCCGCATGGCGCGACCTTCATGCTGGCGCGGCTGCAGGCGGATGGACCGGCAGCGGCGGTGATCCGTGCCCGCTGCCCCGATGCCGGCTGGTATCTCTGTGCCTTCGCCGACCGGCTGCCGATGGACGCGAACGACTTCCTCTGGGCGGCGGACAGCCCGGTGAACCGCGATGCCGAGGGGCGCGCGCGCTTCCTCGGCGGCGCGCTGCTCTCGGCCGAGGCCGGCGCGATCGTGGGCGAGACGCTGCGCGCCCATCCGCTTGCGGTGGCCGAGGCGGTGCTGCGCAACACGGTCGCGCAATTGGTCACGGCGGGCATCGGCGATACGCTCGGCGCCGACCACCTGGCCGCCGCGCTGCGGCCGCGCATCGCCGAGGGCTTTCCCGTGCGCGAACTTGCCGCCTACGACGCCGCGCTGCAGCCGCGCGATGCGCTGCGCGCGGGCCTGCCGCCGCTGGGGGCGCTGCACGCGGCG
>NZ_JACADQ010000615.1 GCF_016106015.1 Neoroseomonas rubea | reverse complement strand
GAGCGGGCGCGCCGCCGCGTCGAGCACGCGCGCCACCTCGGCCTCCTGCTGGGCCAGGCGCAGCGTCGCGATCCGCGCGCCGCGTTCCTCCAGAAGCAGCCAGGCGGGCAGCGCGACCGCGGCCGCGACGATGGGCAGCGTGACCGCGGCGAGGATGGCGATGCGCGTGCGCAGCAGCATCAGACCGGCTCCGCGATGCGCAGCAGGCCGACCGGCGGATAGGCGCCGAGCAGCCGCGCCGTCTCCATGCGGATCTGGTAGGAAAAGCGCGTCAGCGTCTCGACCGGGATGGTGCCCGGGTCGCGCCCGCCCGCGAGGATCTGTTCCGCCTTGAAGGCGGTGAAGGCGCCGACGCTGGTGTAGCGGCTGACGAGCCCGGCAAGCCCGTCGGCGAAGGCGACGAAGCGCTCGGAAGCCGAGAAGGTCGGCAGCCCCTCGGCGATCGCTGTCTGCGTGAGCAGGGCGCGGTGGTCGTTGAGGAAGGTATCGGGCGGGATGTAGAGCCATTCCGCGCCGCCGTCGCGCGCGGCGCGCAGCATGGCAGGAAGGGCCGAGGGATCCGGTCGGCCATCCGCGCGCACCGGCACGGGGAGCTTCTGCAGCGCGGCGCCGCGCGCGGCGAGCAGCAGGCCCATCTCCTCGACCAGCCGCGCGGAGTTCTGCTCGCGCGGGTTGAAGGGCGCGGCGATCCGGCGGAAGGGGCGATAGGCGGCGATCGCCTCGAGCTGCACCGCCACGGGGGCGATGTACTCGGTGCCGGTCACGGGCCGGCCGGGCGCGGCGCGGGATCGCACGATGCGGTTGCCGACCGGGTCGGTGACGATGTTGAACACCGCCGGGATGCCGCTGAGATGGCGATCCGGGTCATGCGCGTCCCAGGGGCCGAGCACGGCCATCGTCAGCGTGGTGCCCCACAGGTACACGAGGTCGGGCCGCATTACCCTGGCTTCGCGCACCAGCGCCGGCACGCGGGAGAGGTCCTGCGCCACGTCGCGCACGATGAGGTCCACGGGCATCCGCCGCGCGGCGAAATAGTCGCGGAAGCCGTCGCAAGCTTCCTCCCAGCCACGGAACAGGATCATCAGGATGCGCGGGGGCCGTCCTGTGGCGAGCGCCGGCGCGGCGAGGCCGAGCCCCGCCGTGGCGAGCAGCGCGCGGCGCGAGGCGGCCATCATGCCGCCACCCCGATCGCCGGGCG
>NZ_JACADQ010000614.1 GCF_016106015.1 Neoroseomonas rubea | reverse complement strand
CGACGCTGCCGGGGACGATGATGACGCCGCCGCGCCGCGGCGCGAGGCCGCCGCCGATCGCGGCACCCCCGGCCGCGCCGGCGATGACGGCACCGGCAAACAGCCCGCGGGCGAGTTCGAAATTCGCCCGCTGGCGGCCGCAGGCGTCGGAGGGATCGACCACGGGCGCGGCGGTGCCCGGTGAGCCCGGGCCCGCCGGCGCGCAGGCCGCGAGCGCCGCGAGCAATGCCAAGGGCAGGCCGGCCTTGAAGATCCGCCGCATCGGCCCGCCCTCTTGTTCCCAGGCTGCAACGCTATCGCCGGATGCGACGCGCCGGCAAGCGGGTCAGCCCAGCCGCTGCTGGTCCCCGTCCACCGCCAGCGCCTGGCCGCTGACCGTCCGGCCGAAGGGGGAGCAGAGATAGAGCGCCATGTTCGCGATGTCCTGCTGCGTCACGTAGCAGCGCAGCGAGACGTCGCGGAGCAGCTCCTGCTCCTTCTCCCGGAAGGACACGCCCTGCGCCTGGGCCTTGGCCTCGATGACGCGGCGGATGCGGTCGCCGGCGACGAGTCCCGGGCAGATGGCGTTCACGTTGATCCCGTCCGGCCCGAGTTCGATCGACAGCGACTTGGTGAAGCCGACCACGCCCCATTTCGCCGCGGCATAGGGGCTGCGCAGCGGGAAGCCGAAGCGACCGGCGGCGGAGGAGAGGTTGACGATGCTGCCCCCGCCCGCCGCGCGCAGATGCGGCACGGCGCGGCGCACGCAATGGAACATGGACGACAGGTCGATGCGCAGCGTGGCGTCCAGCGCCTCGGGCGTCACATCCTCGACCCGCGCGGTCGGGCCCGCGATGCCGGCATTGTTCACCAACGCGTCGAGGCCGCCGAGATGCGCGGCGGCCGCGTCGACGAAGCGCTCGCATTCCGCCGTCTCGCCCATGTCCGCGCGCATCGCCGGGTGGGGGCAGGTGGCGAGCGCCTCCTGGTCCAGGTCGCAGACGAAGACCTTGGCGCCGCGGGCGGCGAAGCTGTCGGCCATGACGCGGCCGATGCCGCCCGCGCCCGCGCTGATGGCCACGCGAAGGCCCGAAAGGTCGACCGGTAGCGGCGTGTCGGCGCCCTGCATGCGCGTCCTCCCCCTGAATGACATCCCACCGGCCGCGGGCCGGGCCGCGGCGGCGCGCGGGCAGTCTGGGCGGGGCGGGCGCGTCCGACCAGGCGC
>NZ_JACADQ010000613.1 GCF_016106015.1 Neoroseomonas rubea | reverse complement strand
CGCGGCAAGCGTGCGCAGCGCGGCCTGCGCGCCTGGCGTCGCGGCGCCGCGGCGGGAGACCAGCGCGAGGTGCCGCGCCCCGTTCGCCGCCAGCCATTTCGCGCATTCCAGGCCGAAGCCCTGCCCGCCGCCGGTCACGATGTAGGTGCCGTCCGGGTCAGGCCGCCAGGGCGCGGCGGCCTCCGGCGCTTCGCCCGGCGGGCGGATGACGAGCTTGCCGATATGCGTCGAGGCCTGGAGCGTGCGGAACGCCGCCTCCGCGTCCTCGGCCGCGAAGGCGGCGTGCGGCAGCGGCAGCAGCGAGCCCTCGGCGAGCCGCGCGGCGATGTCGGCGAGAAGCGCTGCCGCGACCTCCGGCTTCGCGCGCGGCAGCGCATCGGCATCGACGGCGAAGTAGGACACGTTGCGCCGCAGCGGCCGCAGCGCGGCGCGGCGGTTCTCGACGAAGTCGCGCTTGCCGAGTTCGACGAAGCGCCCGAAGGGTGCCAGCAGCGACAGGCCGCGTTCCATCGCCTCGCCCGCCAGGCTGTTCAGCAGCACGTCGACGCCCTCGGGCCAGGCGGCGCGCAGCGTGTCGGCGAAGCCGGCGTCGCGGCTGTCGAGCACGAGCTCGGCGCCGGCCAGCCGCAGGAAGGCACGCTTCTCGGGACTGCCGGCGCTGGCCGCCACGCGCGCCCCGGCGGCGCGCGCCACCTGCAGCGCAGCAAGTCCGAGCCCGCCCGCCCCGCCGTGGACCAGCACGCGTTCCCCGGGGCGGATGCGCGCCAGCGTCTCGAGCGCATAGGCAGCCGTCAGGAAGGCGACGGGGACCGTCGCGGCGGCCTCGAAGGACAGGCCGGGCGGCATGGGCGCGAGCGCCTCGGCGCGGGTCTGCGCCTCGGTCGCGAAGGCGGCAGGGGCGAAGCCGAGCACGCGCTGGCCCGGGCGGAGCGCGACGCCCGGTCCCGCGGCGGTGACGACACCCGCGCATTCCATGCCGAGGGTTGGGCCGGCGAAGCCGTCCATCAGCGCTTCCTCGGGCAGCAGGCCCTGCGCCCACATCAGGTCGCGGAAGTTCAGCCCGGCGGCGGCGACGGCGATGCGGACCTCGCCCGGGCCTGGTGCGGGCAGGGTGGGCGCGGGGTCCCAGGCGAGCGTGCCGACCTGGCCGGGCTGGCCGATCGCGAGCCGGCGTTGCCCGCCCGTTGCCGGCGCCGGCAGGCCCT
>NZ_JACADQ010000612.1 GCF_016106015.1 Neoroseomonas rubea | reverse complement strand
CAGCGGTTGCGCCTGCACGGCGGGGGTGGCAGCCATGGCGGCTGCCGGTTCGAGCACCGGCGCGGCCGGCACGGCTGGCGCGGCCGGCTGCGCCGCGGCGGCCACCGCCCGGCCGAACCGGCCGGTCCAGCCGATGCGGTTGTTCTCCTGCGCTTCGTTCAGCGTCGCCGGCCCGTCGGCCACGCCGCGATAGGCAGGGTAGGCCGCCGGCGGAACGTTCCAGCAATCGACGGCGCCCAGGCTACGGGTGCAGATTGGCTGCGGCGCCGGCGCATCGTCCCGGCCGCAATAGGCTTCCCCGCGGCCGATCCGGGCGATTGAGCAATCCTCCCCGGTCACCAGGGACACGATGGAATCACCCGTTGTGCGCCCGAAGGCGCGTAGCGACACCGCCTCCACCGCCGCGGGGATGGCGAGCAGCGGCGCCCCGGGGGCGCCGATGGCCTGGCAGCCGGGCAGCAGGGCCACGGCCAGAAGAAGATGGATCGCGCGCATGGGAGCATCCTAGGCCCGGACGGGCTTAACGCACCGCCAACGTGCGGCTATGGTCCGCCCCCTTTCCGTCCCCGGGCCCGTCGGCCCGCCAGCAGAGGTGCCCCGCGTGCCCGATATCTTCGACGAGATCGACGAGGATCTTCGCGCCGAGCGCGCCCGCCGGTTCTGGCAGCGCTTCGGCACGCCGATCCTCGGCCTGCTGCTGCTCGTCGTCGCCGGCGTGGCGGGCTGGCAGGGCTGGCGCTGGCATGAGGCGCGGGACCGCGAGGCCGCCGCGGTCGCCTTTATTGCCGCCCACCGCGCCGCCGAGCAGGAGGGGGCGGACCTTGCCGCCATCGCCGGCCGCTTCGAGGAGATGGCCGCGACGGCGCCCACCGGCTACCGCACCATCGCGCTGCTCCGCGCGGCCGCGCTGCGCGCCGAGACGGGCAGCCGTGACCAGGCGCTCGCGCTCTATGACCGCGTGGCGAACGATGCGGCCGCGGACCCGCTCTATCGCGACCTCGCCTCTCTGATGTGGTCGCTCCGCGCGCTCGACGCCGGCGACCCTGCGGTGCTGGCCGCGCGCCTCGCACCTCTCGCGCGGCCGAACGAGCCCTGGAGCGCCTCGGCGCGCGAACTCGCCGCCCTGGTCGCGCTGCGCGCCGGGCAGCGGGATGAAGCGCGCCGCGCGCTCGAGGCCCTGGCGGCCGACGTGACGGCGCCGCGCG
>NZ_JACADQ010000611.1 GCF_016106015.1 Neoroseomonas rubea | reverse complement strand
GCACCCGCGGCGCCCGCCAGCGCGAGGAAGGGCAGCAGCGGCATCCCCGGCATCAGCGCCATGAAGCCCGCCGCGCCGGCGGCGATGGCGAGCGGCTTCGGCCCGGCCCCCAGCTGGTCGACCAGCACCTGGTCGGCCGTGCCTTCGGTGTTGCCCTTGGTGACGACGATGCCGGCCGCGACCGAGACGAGCAGCGCGGGGATCTGGCTGACCAGGCCGTCGCCCACCGTCAGCAGGGAGAAGGTCTGCGCCGCATCGGCGAAGGACAGCCCGTGCCGCGCGACGCCGATCGCCATGCCGCCCAGCAGGTTGATGAAGGTGATGATCAGGCCGGCGATCGCATCGCCCCGGACGAATTTCGCCGCACCGTCCATCGCGCCGTAGAAGCCGGTCTCTTCCTCGAGTTCCTTGCGCCGCCGCCGGGCCTCGCCCTCGTCGATCAGCCCGGCCGAGAGGTCGGCGTCGATTGCCATCTGCTTGCCCGGCAGCGCATCGAGGCTGAAGCGTGCCGCGACTTCCGCGATGCGCCCCGAGCCCTTGGTGATGACCATGAAGTTCACCACCAGCAGGATCGCGAAGACGATGAGGCCGACGAGCACGTCGCCGCCCATCAGGAACCCGCCGAAGGCCGAGACGACATGGCCCGCCGACTGCGGCCCCTCATGCCCGTGCGTGAGGATGAGGCGGGTGGTCGCGACGTTGAGCGCGAGGCGCAGCAGCGTCGAGAGCAGCAGCAGCTGCGGGAAGGAGGTGAAGTCGAGCGGCCGCCTGAGGAACAGCGACGTCATCAGCACCAGGACGGACAGCGTGATCGAGACCGCGAGCCCCATGTCGAGCAGCACCGCGGGCAGCGGCACCACCAGCACGGCGAGCAGCGCCACGACGCCGAGCGCGAGCGTGACGTCGTTGCCGGGCGTGGCCCGGCGCAGCCAGCCGGGAAGGGCGATCGATCCCACCGGCTACCCCGCAGCCAGCGCGTAGGGCGGCTGGCCCGGAACCGGCGGCACCGCCACCCCGGCCGCGCGGTATTCGTGCAGCTTGTTGCGCAGCGTGCGGATCGAGATGCCGAGCATCTCCGCCGCCCGCGTCCGGTTGCCCAGGCAATGGGACAGCGTCTCGAGGATCAGTTCGCGCTCCACCTCCTCGACGCGCCGGCCGACCAGCGCCGCGACGGGCTGGGCCGGGGCGGCGGCGGCCGCGGCGGCGGCGAGCGGGGCGGTAG
>NZ_JACADQ010000610.1 GCF_016106015.1 Neoroseomonas rubea | reverse complement strand
CGCATTGCAGCGCGCCGGGCTCGAACTCGCCCGCCCGGGGCGGGAGGTGGCGCCCGGCCGCCCCTGGCAGCCGCCCGAGCCCGCAGGCCCCGCCACGCTGCTCGGCGCGACCGAGCTGTTCCGCCCCTTCACGGCGGAGGAACGCGCGACGCTCGCCGACGGCATGGCCAGGCACGCGCTCGCCCCCGGCGCGACCATCGTGCGGCAGGGGGAGGAAGGCGCCTCGCTCTACCTCCTCGCCGAGGGCGCGCTGGAGGTGCTGATCGCGCGGCCGGGCGGCGGGGAACGGCGCGTCGACCGGCTGTTCCCGGGCGCCGTCTTCGGCGAGATGTCGCTGCTCACCGGCCAGCCGCGCAGCGCGACCGTGCGCGCAGAGACGGAGGCGCTGGTCTTCGAGCTCGGACGGGATGCTCTCGATCCGCTGCTGCGCGCGCGCCCCGACCTGGTGGAGGGGCTGACGGCGATCATGGTCGCGCGGCAGGCGCGCAATGCCGCCGGCCCCTCGCCGCAGGCCTCGGCCGCGCTCCCCTCGCGCGAGGACATGCTGGCGCGGTTGAAATCCTTCTTCGGCCTGCGCTGAGGGGGTCGCAGATGTCCCGCCGCGCAGCAGGATGCCCGCTCAGCGGCACTCCAGCACGCGGATGTCGTAGACCGGATGCTCCAGCATGCTTACGCCGGGGGCATTGGCGAACATCCAGCCGCGGAAGGCGGGCGGGCTGCCCGGCGCGGCGCGGCTGTCGGTGATCTCCATGAAGGCCGCGGCATCCGGCACCTCGTCCGGGGCACGGCCCTGGCAGGCGCGCAGGGTGATGGTCAGGGACCCGAAGCTCGCCGCGCGCCCGACCGGCGCGTCGAGGATGGTGATGCGCGCCGTCACCTTGTCGAGCGCCTGCAGTCGCGCGCTGCGCATCGGCACCCATTCCTGCGCCGCGGCGGGCAGGGCGATGACCAAAAGGGCGAGGGCGGCCGCGATCCTCATCCGGGCTTCCGCGGGCTTTCGAGCCCATCGACCAGCCCGCGCAGCATCTCCCGCATCGCCGCCTCGTCCACGCCCATCAGCACCGCGTCCTCGAACGCGTCCTGCAGCGCCTGGCGGACCTCCGCGTGGTTCTCCGCGAGCACCTTGAGCTTCTCTCGGCACGACAGGGGCTTGCCGTCGGCGCCGGGCCAGACGGTGGGCGCGCTCATCGCGGCGCGGGCGCCGGGGCCGGCGCCGGGGCAGGGGCG
>NZ_JACADQ010000061.1 GCF_016106015.1 Neoroseomonas rubea | reverse complement strand
ATCACCGTCGCCACCGCTGCGACCGCGCGCCGGATGGCGCGGGCCGCGCGCAGCGGCGCCGGGACGGGGCCGACCGCGCCGCTCACCCGCCGAAGCGCACGCCGGAGATCGGGGCGATCACCTCGTTGTACACCTCGCCGCAGCGCGCGCCGCAGCGGCGCACCCAGCCGGGCAGCACCACCTCGCGGAAGATGCGCCGCGCCTCGGCGCGGTCCGCATCCGTCGCGGGCACTTCCGTCATGGGCCGGGCGGCGACATTGTGGATGCGGCATTCCGCGGCGCGGCCGATGTTGCAGTCGATGCCGTCGCGCGTGGCCGCGGCGCCGAGCGCCCATTGCGCGTCCGACACCTCCTTCATCGTCGCCTCCATGAAGGCGCGCACCTGCGGATCCAGCCGATTCCACCAGTTGAGGTTCACGAGGTAGCCCGCGACGGCCCAGGAGACGGGCATCGCGGAGATGTGCGTCGTCACTTCCGGCCAGCGCGCCGCGGCGCCCGAGCCCGAGCCGGTGATGGCGCAATCGACCACGCCGCGCTCGAGTGCCGAATAGACCTCCGGGAAGCCGATGCTGACCGGCTGCGCGCCGAGGGTGTTGAAGAAGTCGACGAGCGAGTTGCCGAAGGTGCGGACGCGACGGCCGCGCAGGTCGGCCAGGCTCGTGAAGGGCGCGCGGCAGAACACCACCTGCGCCGGGAAGGGATACAGTGCGACGAGCCGCGTGCCGAAGCGTTCCAGGTCGCGGTTGGCGGCGGGGATGATCGCCTCGGCGATGCGCTGCGCGTCGCGGATGTCCGGTGCCAGGCCCGCGAGATCGACGCCGTCCAGGATCGGCACGTCGCCCGACAGCGTCGTCAGCGTCCCGGCGCCGATCTCCACCTGGCCGGAGCGGACGAGGCGGACGATCTCGTTGCCTGCGAGGTTGCGTTCCGCATGGGTCGCGAGCGTCACCTGGATGCGGCCGTTGCTCCGCTGCGCGGTCGCGTCGCGCAGGATGGGCTGGTCCACGCGGGTGTATTGCGGCTGGGTCGGCAAGGGCTGCGTCACGGCGACGATGCGCACCTGCGGGCCGGCGGGCAGGCTCGGCGCCTGGGCCATCGCGGGAAGGGAAGCGGCCGTGGCCATGGCGAGGCCGGCCATCATGCGTCGCAGCATCGCGAACTCCTCCTGTTGCGCGGGGTCGCATCTGCCGCGCGACCCACCGTTCGGGCACTCGACCACGCGCCGGCGGGGGCGTCGAGGGGGCGGCGGCGGCGCATCCGGCGGCGATGTGCCGCCGGATGCCCTCGGGAACGGCAGGGTGGGGAACGGCTGCCGATCTCGGCGGCACGGATGCCTTCCGGATGCGGATCGGCCCGATGCCGACCCAGGCGCCCGGCGGCGTGATCCGCCGGGGTCATCGCACACGCATCGCGATCGCCGTGCCCCTGGCGCTGTGGGCCGCGGAACCCTTGCGCGCGCGGCCACCAGGGGCCCGGCTCCCCCGGGACGGAAGGGGCGCCTCGCCATCCGGGGCGGCGCGCCGACCATCCCATGCCGGGCCCGCGACACTGTCCGCCTTTCCGACCCCGGCCGCGGCGGAGGGCGGCTTGAATGTCGCCTGCGGCAATCATCGCATCCGCGACCGCGTCGCGTGGGGCTTCACCACGGCGCAGGTCGCGCCCCCCTCCGCATCCGGGACCGGCGGTTCCGCCGCGCCGGCGACTGAACCCGCCCGGTTGCGCCCCGGCGCGGCGCGGGCTACCCGCCCGACCGTGTCCGAGCCCCTCCGCACCGCCGATTTCGACTTCGACCTGCCCGAAGGCCTGATCGCCCAGGAACCGGCGCGGCCGCGCGATGCCGCGCGGATGCTGGTGGTGGCACGCGAAGGGTTGCGCGACGGAGGCGTGCGCGACCTGCCAGGCCTGCTGCGCCCCGGCGACGTGATGGTGGTGAACGACACGAAGGTCATCCCCGCGCGCCTGCATGCCCGCCGCGGCGAGGCGCGGATCGAGGTGATGCTGAACCGATCGGAAGGCGGCGGCATCTGGCACGCGCTGGTGCGCAACGCGCGACGCCTGCGCGCGGGGGATGTGATCGCGGTCGAAGGTGCCGAAGCCTGCACGGCGAAGGTGCTGGAGGCGCCGGAGGGCGGGGCCGTGCGGCTCGACTTCGGGCCGGACCCGGGGCCGCTCGCCGCAGCCCTCGACCAGGCGGGGGAAGTGCCCCTGCCGCCCTATATCGCCCGTCCCGACGGCCCGCGCGCGGCGGATCGGGAGGACTACCAGACAATCTTCGCCGCCCGCCCCGGCGCCGTCGCCGCGCCGACCGCGAGCCTGCACTTCACCCCGGCCCTGCTCGACGCCATATCCGCGAAAGGCGTGGCGCGGGCGACCGTCACGCTGCATGTCGGCGCCGGCACCTTCCTGCCGATGCGCGCGGAGGACCCCCGCGCCCACCAGCTCCACGCCGAATGGGGAGAGGTGACGGAGGACGCGGCGGCCACCATCAACGCGGCGCGGGCCGCCGGCGGGCGGATCCTCGCCATCGGCACCACCGCGCTCCGCCTGCTGGAGAGCGCCGCGGCGGAGGATGGCGGGGTGCTTCCCTTCCGCGGCCTGACCGACCTGTTCCTGTTGCCCGGCCACCGCTTCCGGACCGTCGACCTGCTGATGACGAACTTCCACCTGCCGAAGAGCACGCTGTTCATGCTGGTCTGCGCCTTTTCCGGCACCGCGCGCATGAAGGCGGCCTATGCGCATGCAATCGCGCAGCGCTACCGCTTCTATTCGTACGGCGACGCCTCCCTTCTGGAACGCGCCGCATGACGCTGCGCTGGGAGCCCCGCGGCCAGGACGGCGCGGCCCGCGCCGGCATGCTGCTGACCGCGCATGGCGAAGTGCCGACGCCGGTCTTCATGCCCGTCGGCACCGCCGGCACGGTCAAGGCCATGACGGCGGACGCGGTGCGCGCGACCGGCGCGCGCATGGTGCTCGGCAACACCTACCACCTGATGCTGCGCCCGGGCGCCGAACGCGTCGCGCGGCTGGGCGGGCTGCACCGGCTGATGGACTGGCAAGGGCCGATCCTGACCGATTCCGGCGGCTTCCAGGTCATGTCCCTGTCCGGCCTGCGGCAGATGGACGAAGGCGGCGTGACCTTCCGCAGCCATATCGACGGCACGAAGCATCGCCTGACGCCGGAACGCAGCGTCGAGATCCAGCACCTGCTCGGCGCCGACGTGACCATGTGCCTCGATGAATGCACGCCCTTCCCGGCGACGGCGCAGCAGGCAGCCGACTCCATGCGCCTGTCCATGCGCTGGGCCGCGCGCTGCCGCGAGGCCTTCGTCCCGCGCGACGGCCACGGCCTGTTCGGCATCGTCCAGGGCAGCACCTTCCCCGACCTGCGCGCCGAGAGCGTCGAGGCGCTGACCCGCATCGGCTTCGAGGGCTACGCCGTCGGCGGCCTGGCGGTCGGCGAGGGCCAGGCGGCGATGTTCGCGGTGCTGGAGGCGACCTGCCCGCTGCTGCCGCAGGACAGCGCTCGCTACCTGATGGGTGTCGGCACGCCCGCCGACCTGGTGGGCGCGGTCGCGCGCGGCATCGACATGTTCGACTGCGTCATGCCGACGCGCTCGGGCCGCACGGGCCGGGCCTATACGCGGCGCGGCGTGCTCAACATCCGCAATGCGCGGCATGCGGAGGATCCCTCCGCGCTCGACCCGGACTGCGGCTGCCCGGCCTGCCAAAGGCATTCCCGCGCCTATCTCCACCATCTGTTCAAGGCGGGGGAGATGCTCGGGCCGATGCTGCTGACCTGGCACAACATCCAGTACTACCAGGACCTGATGGCGGACCTCCGCCAGGCAATCCTGGACGGCACCTTCGCGGCGACGGTCGCGCGCATCGAAGCCGGATGGCGCGAAGGCGAAGAGGAGAAAGCGGCATGAGCGGCGCCCCCGACCACGAATATCACGGCCTGACCCAGCTCGGCCGCCAGACCGCCCTGCCCAGCCGGCCCGAGGACGCGGTCCTGGAACGCGTCCGCGCGCCGCATCCGGGGCTGCGATATTGCGTGCGCTTCACGGCGCCGGAATTCACCTCGCTCTGCCCGCTCACCGGCCAGCCCGATTTCGCGCACCTGGTCATCGACTATGTGCCGGACGAATGGATCGTCGAGAGCAAGTCGCTCAAGCAATACCTCGCCGCCTTCCGCAACCACGGCGCCTTCCACGAGGCCTGCACGCTCGACATCGCGCAACGGCTGGTCGGGCTCCTCGCACCCGTGTGGCTGCGGATCGGGGGGTACTGGTATCCGCGCGGCGGCATACCGATCGACGTCTTCTGGCAGTCCGGCACGCCGCCCGAAGGCGTCTGGATCCCGGCCCAGGAGGTCCAGCCCTATCGTGGGCGCGGCTGACGCCGACCAGAGGGGCATCGCCCCTCCGGACCTCCCCACCAAAGGCCGAAAGGCCTTTGGAAACCATGAGCCGCGGGACGCCATCAGGCAGCACGCACTCGCCCTCGGCTTCGATGCCGTGGGCTTCGCGCGCGCGCATCTCGCACCCGAAGCACGCGACAGGCTCATGCGCTTCCTGGCCGAAGGTCGGCACGGATCGATGGGGTGGATGGCAGACCGCGCGGAACAGCGCGCCCATCCGCAGGCGCTCTGGCCGGAAGCCGTCTCGGTCGTCGCACTGGGGCTCAACTACGGGCCGGAGACGGACCCGCTCGAAAGCCTGCACCGACGCGACCGCGCGACCATCAGCGTCTATGCCCAGGGCCGCGACTACCACGACGTGGTGAAGAAGCGACTCAAGGCGCTCGGCCGCTGGATGGCCGAACGCTGGCCGGGCACCGGGATAAAGGTCTTCGTTGACACGGCGCCGGTGATGGAAAAGCCGCTCGCCCAGGCCGCGGGCCTCGGCTGGCAGGGCAAGCACACCAACCTCGTCTCCCGCGCGCATGGCTCATGGCTGTTCCTGGGCGAGGTCTTCACCACCCTCGACCTCGGCGCCGACGCGGCGGAGGTCGATCATTGCGGCTCCTGCCGCGCCTGCCTCGACGCCTGCCCGGCCGCGGCCTTCCCCGCGCCCTATGAGCTCGATGCGCGGCGCTGCATCTCCTACCTCACCATCGAGCATCGCGGCCCGATCGACCCGGCGCTGCGGCCGCTGATGGGCAACCGCATCTATGGCTGCGACGACTGCCTGGCCGTCTGCCCCTGGAACAAGTTCGCCCGCGCCCACAGCGAGCCCGCCTTCGCGCCGCGGGAGGCATTGCGCGCCCCGCTGCTGGCCGACCTCGCCGCCCTGGACGATGCCGCCTTCCGTGCGATGTTCTCCGGCAGCCCGGTGAAGCGCATCGGGCGGGACCGCTTCGTGCGGAACGTCATGGTCGCGATCGGCAATTCCGCCGACCCCGCGCTGCGCCCGGTCGCGCAGGCACGGGCGGAGGATGCCGACCCGGCCGTGGCCGATGCCGCGCGCTGGGCGGCGCAACGGCTGGAGGATGCGCCATGAGGGACGACGCCGCGCTCGTGCTGTTCAGCGGCGGGCAGGATTCCGCCACCTGCCTCGCCTGGGCGCTGGACCGCTTCGCGCATGTGGAGACGCTCGGCTTCGACTACGGCCAGCGGCACGCGGTGGAACTGACGGTGCGCGGCGCCTTCCGCGATGCCGTCGCCGCACTCGACCCCGGCTGGGCGGCGCGGCTCGGGCCCGACCACCTGCTGCGCCTCGATGCGCTGGGCGAGGTCTCCGAGACCGCCCTGACGCGCGAGGCCGCGATCACCATGACCGCGGACGGCCTGCCGAACACCTTCGTCCCCGGCCGCAACATCGTCTTCCTGACCTTCGCCGCGGCGCTCGCGTATCGGCGCGGCATCCGCCGCATCGTGGCGGGGATGTGCGAGACCGACTATTCCGGCTACCCGGACTGCCGCGACGACACGATCAAGGCGCTGCAGGTCGCGCTGAACCTCGGCATGGAACGGCGCTTCGTGCTGGAGACGCCGCTGATGTGGCTGTCCAAGGGCGAGACCTGGCGGCTGGCGGAACGGCTGGGCGGCGAGGGCCTCGTTGCGGCGGTGGTGGAGAATACCCACTCCTGCTATCTCGGCGACCGAACCCACCGCCACCCCTGGGGCTTCGGCTGCGGCACCTGCCCGGCCTGCGAATTGCGCGCCAGGGGCTGGGCGGATTTCGTCTCGGAGCGGCTATGACACTGACCCCGCGCGCGGAAGGCGTGCTTGCGCTGATCGGCTTCGGCCTGTGCATCCCCGCGGCCAATTGGCTGATCGGCAATGCGGGCACGGTCTGTGTGCCGAACGGGCCCTGCCTCGTGCCCGTGGCACCGGGGCTGATGGCGCCCTCCGGCGTGCTGATGATCGGGCTCGCGCTGGTGCTGCGGGACCTCGTGCAGCGGCGGCTCGGCCTGGGCTGGGCGGCGGGCGCGGTGCTGGCGGGGGCGGCGCTCTCGGCCTTCCTCGCGCCGCCGGCGCTGGTCATCGCCTCGGCCGTCGCCTTCCTGCTGAGCGAACTCGCCGACCTCGGCGTCTACACGCCCCTGCAGCGGCGCGGCCTCGTGCTCGCGGTGGCGGCGAGCGGGGCGGTCGGGCTCGTCGTGGACAGCGTGGTGTTCCTCTGGCTCGCCTTCGGCAGCCTCGAGTATTTGGCCGGCCAGGTGGTGGGGAAGGCCTGGATGGTGGTGCTCGCCCTGCCGCTGGTGCATCTGCTGCGGCGGCGCGATGCACGGCTCGGGATCGAGCCGGCATGATCGCGGGCCGCCGCGTCCTGATCGTCCGGAATTCGGAAACCGCGCCGGAAGGCGCCTTCGGGACGTGGCTCGCGGAAGGCGGCGCGCGCATCGAGGTGATGCGCGGCGAAGACCTGCCGGCGCGCGAGGCCGAGGCGCATTCGGCCGACCTCGTCGTGCTGCTCGGCTCCCCGCATGGCGTCTACGACACGCACATCCCCTGGGTCGCGGCGCAGCGCGGCATCGTCGCGCGGCTGGCCGAGGCCGGGCGGCCCATCATCGGCATCTGCTTCGGCGCGCAGATGCTGGCGGCGGCGACCGGCGGCCATGCGGAACCGATCGGGCAGAGCCGCGCCTTCCTCGGCGTCTTCGCCAACGAGGAAGCCGCAGATGAACGTTTCCGCGGCCCGTTCGTGCGCTGGCATGGCGACCATTTCCGCCCCCCGCCGGGCGCCGAGGTGATCGCGCGCGATGGCGGCACCGTGCAGGCCTTCCGGCACGCCAACCGCATCGGTGTGCAGTTCCACCCGGAAGCGACGGCGGAGATCGTGAAGGGCTGGGTCGCGCGCTTCGCGGACCGGGTGGACGGCCCGGCGGTGCTGGCGGCGGCGGAGCGGATCGCCCCGCCGCACGCGCTGTTCGAGGAGATGGTGCGCAGCGCGCTCGCGCCCCGCTGATCCGTCCTCTCCGCCGCACGAAGGCTCGACCTTCGTGCGGAAGGTATGGCACGCGGAGCCGGCGGGACATCCGCGCGGGTAACAAGGCCGCCGGTGCCGACCCTGCGAAGGTCTTTCCTTCGGGCGGTCGGGATCAGTCGGCGCGGATATTGTTCGCGCGTACCACCTCGCCCCACTTCGCCACTTCCCGCGCGAGGAAGGTGCCGAGCTCGGCCGGGGAGGAGGCGATCAGGCGGGCCTGCTGCACCTCGAGCATCGTCGTGCGCACGCGCTCCTCGTTCAGCGATTCCTTGAGCGCCGCGTTCATGCGCGCGACCGCGTCCTGCGGCGTGCCATGCGGGGCGAAGACGCCCCACCAGGCCTCGGCCTCGAGCCCGGGAAGCCCCGCTTCGGCCACGGTCGGCAGGTCGGACAGCGCCGGCAGGCGCTGCGGGCCGAACTGCGCAAAGGTGCGCAACGTGCCCGAGCGCGCATGCGGATGCACCACGGCGGCCGAGCCGATCATCATGTCGGTATGGCCTGCGACCGTGTCGTTCACGGCGAGGCCACCGCTGCGATAGGGCAGGTGCGTGATGCGCGTGTTCGTCCGGCCCTGCAGCAGCACCATGGTCAGGTGGCCGATCGTGCCGTTGCCGGTCGAACCGAAGGAGACGCCGTCCGGCCGCGCGCGCGCCGCGTTCACAACATCCGTGATCGAGCGGAACGGCTTGTCCGGCTTGCAGGCGAGCACATAGGGCGCGCCGCCGATCAGCATGACGGGGTCGAGGTCGCGATCGGGGTTGAAGGGCAGCTGCGGCAGCAGGGCGGCGAGTGTGGCGTGGCTGTCGAAGGTCAGCAGCCAGGTCTGCCCATCCGGCCGCGCCTTGGCGACGATGTCAGTGCCGATGGACCCCGCCGCGCCGCTACGGTTTTCCACCACCACCGGCGCACCGAGCCGCTGCGTCAGGCCGGGCGCGACGAGCCGCGCGACGGCGTCGGTCGAACCGCCCGGCGCGAAGGGCACGACGATGCGGATCGCCGCACCCTGCGCGCGGAGGGCGGGCGCGGCGAGAGTCGCGGCGGCGGCGCCGAGGGCGAGGCGACGGGTGATGCGGGTCATCTGGCGTTCTCCCGGTTGGTCTTGCGCGTGTGATGCGGCGCCGCGGAGCGCCGCGCAACCCCCTCAGGCCGACGCACGAAGGTTCCTGGCAACTCCGCATGGCGCGCGGGGTGCCGGGGCGGCCGCGCGCGACACCAGGGACCGAACCGCCCCCGACAAAAGCCGATCCCCTGTCGGCCGGGTGTCAGGCCGCGTCGATCAGGTCGAGCACGGAAGGATGGAACAGCGCGTCCGGCGTGATCGGCTGCGCGGCAAGCCCATCATCCACGGCGAAGCGGATCATGGCTGCGATCTCGTCGCGGTTGCGCGCGAAGCCGTAGGGCCAGGGGTTGCCGCCCATGGCCGCGATCTGCGCCTCGGCTTCCGCCGCGATCCAGGGCAGGGAGACGCGCAGCACGTTGACGAGGCGGAGTTCCTCGATGGAGGCCTTCTTCGCCGCGGCGAAGGCGCGGAACAGCTCGACCGGCAGCCAGGGGTGGCGCTCCGCCACGTCCTTTCGCACGGCGAGGCAGTGCATGATGGGGAAGAAGCCGGTCCTGCCGAACCAGGCCTCCTCCTCCGCCCGCGTGTCGGGCCAGAGCCGCGCGACGGGCGCGCTGCCGTCGAGGAAGCAGCGCGGCGGCCGCGGGCCGATCAGCGCGTCGATCTCGCCGGCGGCGAGCGCCGCCTCAAGGTCGCGGCCGAGCGGCTTCACATCGAGGCCCGCGGGCAGCGTGATCGCCACGCGCTCGCCGCCCGTCCGCCAGGCGATGCCCTTCGTGTCCACGCCATACTGTTCCCGCAGGAAGCCGCGCACCCAGAGTGCCGCAGTCTGCTGGTATTCCGGCAGGCCGATGGTCCGCCCCGCGAGATCGGCCGCCGATCGGATGCCGCGATCGGTACGGACATAGACCGCGGAATGCCGGAAGGCGCGGGAGAGGAAAACCGGCACGCCGACATAGGGCGAGTCACCGCGCGCGGTGGTGACGATATGGCTGCCCATCGACAATTCGCTGACGTCGAACGCCTTGTCGCGCAGCGCACGGCGAAAGATGTCCTCGGGCTCGCCGGGGATGAAGGTGATGTCGCAGCCCGGCACGCGGAAGCGCCCGTCCATGAGCGGCCGCGTGCGGTCGGAGGAGGTGCAGGCGAGGGTGAGGCTGATCATGTCGCGGCGATGGTGTCCGGCGTGAAGGGCATGGCGCGCGGGCGGATGCCGAGCGCGTCGTGGATGGCATTGGCGATGGCGGCGATGGTGGGCGCGAGGCTCGCCTCCCCTGCGCCCAGCGGCGGCGCCTCGGGCCGGGCGATGAGCCGCGTCTCGACCGCGGGCACTTCGGTGAAGCGCAGGATCGGGTAGCTCTCCCACTCGTCGGAGGTCACGCCGCGGCTGTCGAATTCGACGCGTTCCTTCAGCGCCATGGACACGCCGTGGATGGCGCCGCCCTCATACTGGTTGATCACGCCGTCCGGGTTGATCGCCTCCCCCACATCGGCCGCGATCCAGAGGCGGCGGCAGAAAACCCGGTCGAGCGCCTCGATCTCGGCGGCCACGGCGCAATAGGCGCCGGTGTTCTTGTAGCGGGCGTAGGCAAGGCCGAGGCCGAAGCCCTCGCGCTTCGTCCGCTGTCGCCAGCCGGACATCTCGGCCGCCAGCGCCAGCACGTCGCGCCCGCGCGCATCGTCGAGGTGCGCGAGGCGGAATTCGAGCGCATCGCGCCCGGCCATCGTGGCGAGTTCATCCATCACGGATTCGATCGCGAAGACATTGGCCGGCGCGCCAAGCCCGCGCAGCGCAGAACAGCGCAGCGGCATCCGCGCGATCCGCGTCACGCCCACCGTCAGGCGTGGGATGCGATAGGCCGGCACGGCGTTGCGCTGCGCGCCCCCGCCGGCGGCGAGCGGGGGGTTGATGGCGTTCGGGATGGCGCGCGGCGGGTCCATGTATTCTACGGCCAGCAGCGTCGGCGCGGGGTTGCGCCCCGGGCGGGCGGAATGGCCGTGGCTCGTCACCTCCTCCCGCCACGCGCTGATGCGGCCCTCGGCGTCGAGCGAAGCCTCGATGTCGACCAGCATGGCGGAGGAGACGGGCGCCCAGGCGAGTTCCTCGGCGCGCGTCCAGAGCAGCCGCACCGGCCGCCCGGGCACGGCGCGCGCGGCAAGCGCGGCATCGAGTGCCACATCATCCGCGCCATTGTGCCCGTAGCAGCCCGCGCCCTCGACGTGATGGACGAGGATGGCCGCTTCCTCCATGCCGAGCGCCTTCGCGAGGTCGGCGCGGAGATTGTAGATGCCCTGGGAATGCGACCAGACCTCGAGCGTGTCGTCGCGCCAGCGCGCGACGGCGCAGCAGGTCCCGACCGAGGCATGGGCGACGTAGGGGCGGAAGAAGGTCGCGCGCAGGGTCCGCGCGGCGTCGCTTGCTTCGTTTTCGCGTTCGGCCACCACCTCCCGCTCGCCGGGTTCGGCGCGCAGCCAGGCGGGCAGATCCTGCGCGGGGGGCAGGCTGTCCTCGGCCTCCCAGCGCGCGCGGGCGGCGAGGCGTTCTGCCCCGCGTTCGGCCGTGTGTTCCTCGTCGGCCAGGACGGCGAGAAAAGATCCGTCGCGCGCGAGCGCAGCACCCGGCGGAAGGGCGGCGTCGTCGAGTGCGAGCAACCGCGCCCGCCGCGCCGGCGGCCGCACCACGCGCGCATGCAGCATTCCCGGCAGGTGCAGGTCGTGGACGAAGCGGGCCACGCCGAAGACCTTGTCCGGCAGGTCGAGCCGCGCGGCGGAGGTGCCGGCGACGCGGCGTTCGGAGGCCGGCTTCGGCCGCGCATCGGCGGGCGCCTCGCAGGCGAGCAGCGCGGCATCGGCCTGCGACCAGTAGGATCCGACCTGTCGCCCATCGGGGGCGAGGAAGGCGCCATCCTCGACGCGCAGCGCCTCGACCGCCACGCCGCTGCGCTGTGCCGCGACCTGCAGGTGGATCGCGCGCGCGGAAGCGGCCGCGTGGCGCAGCGCCATGCCGCTTTCCTGCACGGACAGGCTGCCGGAGGTCACGGCCTCGTTCGGGCTGTCGGGCGTGGTGGCCGCGCGCACCACCACGCGGGCGAGCGCGACGTCGAGCTCATCCGCCACGATCTGCGCGAGCGCGGTCAGGATCCCCTGCCCCAGCTCCACCTTGCCCGGCGTGACCGTGACATGCCCCGCCGCGTCGAAGGCAAGCCAGCGGTCGAGCCGGCGGTTGACATGCAGGCTGCCCGGCAGGCGCGGTCGGTCGTCCTTCCCGCCGGTGGCCTGGACATAGGCGAGGTTCATCGCACGCCCCTCATCTCGGCCGCCGCACGGCGCACGGCGCGCAGGATGCGGTTGTGGCTGCCGCAGCGGCACAGATGCGCATCGAGCGCCGCGCGGATCGACGCATCGTCCGGATCGGGGTCGCGCGCCAGCAGCGCCGCGGCGGCGACCAGGATGCCCGAGAGGCAGAAGCCGCACTGCCCCGCCTGCTCGGCCAGGAAGGCGCGCTGCAGCGGGTGCGGCGCCTCCGGCGTCCCGAGGCCTTCGACCGTCGTCACGCTGCGCCCGGCGACGGCGCCAAGGTTCAGCGTGCAGGCATAGGCCGGCCTTCCATCCACCAGCACGGCGCAGGCGCCGCATTGTTCCGCGCCGCAGCCGAAGCGGGGCCCCGACAGGCCGAGCGGGCCGCGCAGCGCGTGCAGCAGCGGCGTCGCCTCGGGCATCTCGGCGCTGGCGGCCGCGCCGTTCAGCGTGAAGGCGACCATGCGGCGCTCAGTTCGCCTGGATGCGGGCGAGGCGGATGCCCTCGGCCTGGCGCGTGATGTCCTCCCGCAGGAAGCGGTCGAAGGCCTCGACGCCCATTGGGTTCACGAGCGCGCCGGCGCGCTGCTGCGCCTCCCGCGTCGCGGGCAGGCCCATGATGCGGTTGACCTCGGCGTTCAGCCGCTCGCGGATCGGCGCGGGCGTCGCGGCGGGCGCCATCAGTCCGAGCCAGATGCTGGCCTCGTAGCCCGGCAGCACTTCCGCCACCGTGGGAACCTCGGGCAGCAGCGGGCTGCGCTGCGGGCCGGTCGTCGCCAGCGCGCGCACGCGGCCGCCGCGCGCCTGTTCCGCCATGGTCGGGATGGCGTCGAACATCATCGGCACCTGGCCCGCGATCAGCGCCGTGCGCGCCTCGTTCGAGCCGCGGAAGGGGATGTGGGTGATCTCGATGCCCGCCATGGCGCGGAACACCTCGCCCGCCACGTGATAGGGCGTGCCCGGGCCGGAGGAGGCGTAGTCCACCTTCCCCGGATTGGCCTTCGCGTAGGCGATCAGCTCCTGCACGCTCGACACGCCGAGCGAGGGATGCACCGCGAGCACGTGGTGCGCGACGTTGATGAAGGCGACGGGGGCGAGGTCCCGCATCAGCACATAGGGGCGGTTGGGCAGCAGCGTCTCGTTCGCCGTGTGCGTGTTGGACATCAGCAGCAGCGTGTGCCCGTCCGGCTGCGCCTTGGCGACGGCGTCCGCGCCGATCGTCCCGCCGGCGCCGGGGCGGTTCTCGACCACCACCGACTGCCCGAAGGCCTGCTGGAGCGGTTCCTGGAGGAAGCGCGCCGCGACATCGGCGGACCCGCCGAGGCCGAAGGGCACGATGATGCGGATGGGGCGGGTGGGCCAGGCCTGCGCGGCGGCGCCGCGCGCCCCGAGCCCTGCCAGCGCGCCGATCGCGAGCGTGGTCCTGCGTCCGATCATCGTCTTTCCCTCCCGGTTCGTGGCGGCATTTGTGGCAGCGATCCAGGGACGCGCAAGGGGCTCAGCCCGGCACCCAGTCCGGCACGGGCATGGCGCGGTAGGCGTCCCGCAGGCTGTTCGACCAGCCTTCGCGGACCAAGCGGAAATAGGGCTCGTCCTCGGTGATGCGCTTGCGCAGCGTCACGCGCTGCGTGCCTTCCCGATAGACCAGCAGGTCGAGCGGCATGCCCACGGTGAGGTTCGAGCGCAGCGTCGAATCCATGCTGATCAGCGCGAGCTTCACGCCATCGACCAGCGTCGTATCGGGGGTGACGACGCGGTCCAGGATCGGCTTGCCGTATTTGTGCTCCCCGACCTGGAGGAAGGGCGTGTCGGCCGTCGCCTCGATGAAGTTGCCCGCGGCGTAGATCATGAACAGCCGCTGCGGCTGCCCGCCGATCTGCCCGCCCAGCAGCAGCGCCACATCGAAGGTGATCCCCTGCGCGCGCAGCGCCGGGCCGTCCGTGTCGAACACCGCGCGCACCGCCTGGCCAGTCAACTGCGCGGCGCGGAACATGGTCGGCACGTCGCGCAGCGTGTGCAGCTGGCCATCGAGCCACACGCCTTCCTGCAGCCGGTTCCACACCGCCTGGCTGATGGCGAGGTTGCCGGAGGTGAGCATGGCGATCATGCGCTCCCCCGGTATCTCCTCCACATGCATCTTGCCAAAGGTGGAGATGTGGTCGACGCCCGCATTGGTGCGGGTGTCGGACAGCAGGACCAGGCCTTCGTTCAGGTACAGGCCCACGCAATATGTCATGACGCGCCTCCGCGGCGCTCAGGCCTGCAGGTAGAAATCCTGGATCTGCCGGCCGAGCTCGAGATTCCGGTCGATGGTCGCGGTCAGGAAGTGGTGCAGACCGCCCGTCATGATATCCTCGATCCGGCCAAAGCGCAGCCTGGCGTGCATCTCCCCGGCCAGGCGGTGGCATTCGCCGCGCCGGCCGCCATGGGCGGCGGCGATGCCTTCCAGCGTCTCCTCGATCCGCGCATAGCAGGCGATCATGGACCGCGGCAGCTCGGGGCGCAGGATCAGCAGCTCCGCGATCCGCCGCGGCTCGAGCCGCGCATGGAACACCCAGTGATAGGCGCGCAGCGCCGAGACCGAGCGCAGGATCGCCTGCCACTGCCCATAGGCGACGGCGCCGTCCTGGTCCGCATTGGCGATGGCGTGGTGATGCACGTCGAGCACGCGCGCGGTGTTGTCCGCGCGCTCCATCGTCGTGCCGAGGCGCACGAAGCGCCAGGCTTCCTCGCGCAGCATGGTGTCGGCATAGGCGCCGTTGAACAGCACCGTGCGGCTTTTGACCCAGTCGAGGAAGCCCGGCAGGTTGTCGGGCGCGAAGGTCGCGGCGGTGGTCCGGCGCGCCTCCGACCAGGTTTCGTTCACCGCTTCCCACATGTCGACCGTCAGCGCGGTGCGCACGGCCCGCGCGTTTCGCCGCGCCGCCTCGATGCAGGAGAGGATGGAGGACGGGTTGGACGGATCGGCGGCGAGGTAGCGCACCACGGCTTCCTGGGTCGGCTCCGCCCCCGTCGCGGCGAAGCCAGGCGCGCAGCCGGTGGCGATCAGCAGCGCCCGCCAGGCGCTGTCGCGCACCGCGGCGTCGCGCGTCAGGCTCGACATGCGCAGCGCAACCTGCAGGCCGCGGGCGTTGTTGCCAGCGCGCTCGATGTAGCGGCCGAGCCAGAACAGGCTGTCGGCGGTGCGGCTAAGCATCAGCCTGCCTCCGCCGGCTTCGGGATGTCGGCGGGATCGTCCTCCAGCACCCAGGTGTCCTTGGTGCCGCCGCCCTGAGACGAATTGACGACGAGCGAGCCTTCCCGCAGCGCGACGCGCGTCAGCCCGCCCGGCACGATCCGCACTTCCTTCCCGCAGAGCACGAAGGGGCGGAGGTCGACATGCCGCGGCGCGATGCCCTTGTCCACCAGCGTCGGCACGGTGGACAGCGAAAGCGTCGGCTGCGCGATGTAGTCGGCGGGCTTCGCCCGGATGCGCTCGGCGAATTCGGCGCGCTGCTCGGCCGTGCTGTGCGGGCCGATCAGCATGCCGTAGCCGCCCGAGCCATGCGTCAGCTTCACCACCAGCTCATCCAGATGGGCGAGTACATGGGCGCGGTCGTCGTCCCGCTCGCAAAGGTAGGTGGGAACGTTCGCCAGCAGCGGCTCCTCGCCGAGATAGAACCGCACCATCTCGGGCACATAGGGGTAGATCGCCTTGTCGTCGGCGATGCCCGCCCCCGGCGCGTTGGCAAGCGCGACATTGCCCGCCTTGTAGGCCGCCATCAGCCCCGGCACGCCGAGCACGCTTTCCGGCCGGAAGACCCGCGGGTCGAGGTAGTCGTCGTCGATGCGCCGGTAGATCACGTCCACGCGCTGCGGGCCCGTGGTCGTGCGCATGAAGACGACGTCGTCCTCGACGAACAGGTCCGGCCCTTCGACCACTTCCACGCCCATCTCGTCGGCCAGGAAGCAATGCTCGTAATAGGCGCTGTTGTACGACCCGGGCGTGAGGATCGCGACGCGCGGCAGGCCGCGGCAATTGGGCGGGGCGACGGATTTCAGTGTCTCGAGCAGTTCCTCGGGGTAATGGCCCACGGGCGCGATGCGGTGGCGGGCGAACAGGTCGGGGAACAACCGCAGCATCGCCTCCCGCCCCTCCAGCATGTAGGAGACGCCGGACGGCGTGCGGCAATTGTCCTCGAGCACCCAGAACTCGTTCGGGGCGGTGCGCACCACGTCGATACCGGCAATATGGGTGTAGACGCCGCCCGGCGGGACGAATCCCTTCATCTCCGGGCGGAAGGCGGCGTTGTCGCGCACCAGCCCCGCCGGGATGCGGCCCGCGCGCAGGATCTCCTGCGCGCCATAGACGTCGAGCAGGAAGAGGTTCAGCGCCTTGACCCGCTGCACCAGGCCGCGGGAGAGCGCCTCCCACTCCGCCCGTGCCAGGATTCGGGGGATGATGTCGAAGGGGATCAGCCGCTCCGGATCGCCACCTTCGCCATAGACGGCGAAGGTGATGCCGATGCGCTTGAACAGGAGTTCGGCCTCGTGGCGCCGCTGTTCCAGCGCCTCCCGCGGGGCGGAGGCGAGCCAGCGGGCGATCTCGGCATAGGGGCCTCGGACCAGGCCGTCGGTCGTCATCTCGTTGAAGGCGGGGCTGGGCATGGTCACCGGCGAAGTATCCTCCCGATGCGAGCCTTGCCGGGGCGGCGCGCCGGACGCAAGGGCGACGCGGCCGCATCCCTCGCCCCGGCCGCGCCTTCTGCCCAGCAAACGGGCGTCGCCTGCCCCCTTATGGGCAGCGGCGGGGGGCGCGCCTATCCTCCGCGCCCCGCCGCCGGAGAGCCCGCATGACCGAGACCGCCACCACCGCCGCCGACGCCATCGCCGCCGCCTTCGCCGCGGCCGGCACGAAGCGCATCTATGGCGTGCCGGGGGGTGGATCGAGCCTCGACCTGATCGCGGCCGCCAAGGCGCGGGGCCTCGCCTTCGTGTTGGCGCGGCACGAGACCTCCGCCGTGATCATGGCGGCGACGGAGGCCGAACTGTCCGGGACGCCCGGTGCGGCGCTCTGCACGCGTGGTCCCGGCGTGGGCAATGCCGCGAACGGGATGGCGCATGCGGCGCTGGACCGCGCGCCCGTGGTGCTGCTGGCCGATGGCTTCGCGCCCGCCGAGCGCGCCTTCGCCACGCACCAGTATTTCGACCATGCCGCGATGTTGGCGCCGGTGACCAAGGCGCAGCTTTCGGTCGGGCAGATGGCGGCGGGGGATGCGGCGACGCGGGCGATCGGCGCGGCCATGGCGGCACCCCGCGGCGCGGCGCTGATCGAACTTTCAGGCGGGGCGGCGAAGCAGCCGGCCGCACTTCCGGCGCGCGTCGCGGCCCCCGTCCCGCCGGCGCCGGAGGCGGCCGCGATC
>NZ_JACADQ010000609.1 GCF_016106015.1 Neoroseomonas rubea | reverse complement strand
CCCCTTCGCCCACCGCGCGCCGCGCCGCGGCCGCGGCGCCGGAGGCGGTGCCGCCGGTGTCCATCGGCAGGAAGTCGACGCCGCGGCTGCCGCGCTCGAACAGTGCGAGTTCGGCCGCCTGCTGCATGGCGGCGCCCAGCGGCGCCTGCGGCCCCGACAGCGGCAGCAGCAGCGCGATCCGGTTGCGCGACGGTTCCTGCAACGGCCCCGCCGCGGGGCCCGAGGCTTGCGGCGCGCAGGCCGCGAGCCCCACAAGGGCGGCGAGCACCGGAAGGGACAGGCGGCGTGGGAGGGGAAAGCGCGGCAGAAGGGACACGGTCCTCGGATCCTCCCGGCGGCCCGGGAAGGCCGGGCCTGGTGCTGGTCGCGACGCCGATCGGCAATCTCGGCGATCTCTCGCCACGGGCCCTGGCGGCGCTCAGGGACGCCGACGCCGTGCTGTGCGAGGACAGCAGGGTGACCGGCGGCCTGCTCGCCCGGCAAGGCATCGCGGCGACGATGATCCCCTTGCACGAACACAATGAGGCGGCGCAAGCCCCCCGCCTCGTCGAACGCATGGCGGCGGGCGAATCCTTCGCCCTTGTCTCCGATGCCGGAACGCCGCTGGTCAGCGACCCGGGCTACCGTCTGGTGCGCGCGGCGATCGCGGCCGGCATCCAGGTTTCGGCCGTGCCGGGGCCGAATGCGGCGGTCATGGCGCTCGCGCTGTCGGGCCTTCCGCCGCACCCCTTCCTGTTCCTGGGCTTCCTGCCGGCCCGGGCCGGGCCGCGCGCGGCCGAACTGTCGCGCATGCGCGGAATCGAGCGGGCGGGGCTCTCGGCGACGCTCATCCTGTACGAGGCACCGCACCGCCTGGCCGAGGCGCTCGCCGCCCTGGCCGAGGCCCTCGGCCCCGAGCGCCCGGCCGCGGTCGCGCGCGAACTGACGAAGCGGTTCGAGGAGGTGCGCCGCGGAACCCTCGGCGACCTCGCCGCCCATTACGCGACGGCCGAGGCGCGCGGGGAGATCTGCATCCTGGTCGGCCCGGCGCCGGAAGATGCGGTGGCGGGGGCGGCGGACATCGACGCGGCGCTGCGCGCGGCGCTGGCCGCGGGAATGAGCCTGCGCGACGCGGCGGCCAGCGTCGCCGCCGCCACCGGGGTCCGGAAGCGGGAGGTCTATGCGCGGGCCCTGGCGCTGGAGACGCCGCCGGCGCCCGGCTGAAGGCGCGGCCCGCAAGTCGCGCGCG
>NZ_JACADQ010000608.1 GCF_016106015.1 Neoroseomonas rubea | reverse complement strand
AGGGCGAGCTCCTGGCGCTCGAGGTGCTGAAGTCGGCCGAACGCCGGCTCGCCGCCGCCAAGGCGGCGACCGACGCCGCGGTGAAGGCCGCCGAGGCCGCCGCGGCCGCCGAGCCGGCCGAACGCGCGCGGCTCGAACTCGCCCGCGACGAGGCGCTGCGCCACCTGCAGGCCGAGGACGGCAAGTACCAGATCGCGAAAGACCTCGCGGACAACCTGACCGTCTCCTACAACACCTCCGAAGTGATCATGGCGCGGCTCGTACAGATCACGACGGCGAAGGAACGCGTCTACCAGCAGTCGGTCTCCTTCTTCTCAACCAACGAGGCGGTGCTGACGGCGCTGACGGCTTCCTTCACCGGCATGCACGGGCTGCACGAAAGCACCCGAACGCTTGAAGGCATGAAGGCGGGCGTGAACCAGTCGCTGGAAGTGCTGGCCGAGATCGGCGGCAAGGTGCAGGAAGCCGCGCTACGCGCCGGCTATGGCCCGACCATCCAGGCGGATGCGGTCAAGAAGCTGGTGGAATCGGTGGTGAACTACCAGGAGCGCTCGATCGAGATCATCGACGAGATGCGCACCGCCGCGACGCAGAACAGCGACGAGATTCGCCGGTCGGTCGAGGATGCGAAGCAGCGCATGGCGCGGCTTGCCAACCGCGCATCGGCGGTCGCCGGCACGAATGGCTGACGTGCCGGCGCGGGCGCCCGCGCTCGACGAGACGATGCTGGCGATGGACGTGGTGGACACGATCCGCCACGCCGATCGTCTGGTCGAGCGGGAACTCGGCGGTACCGACCGCCAGGCCCGGCTGCGCGAGCGCCTGCGCGAGATCTACGCCAGCCAGGGAATCGAGGTCGCGGACCATGTCCTCGACCAGGGTATCCTCGCGCTGGAGGAGAAGCGCTTCGCCTATACGCCGAAGGGCGAAGGCTGGCAGCGCAGCCTGGCCACCGCCTGGGCGACGCGCGCCCGCTGGGGGCGCCTCGCGCTCGCGGGCGTCGCGGTGCTGGTGGTGGGCCTCGGCGCGTATTGGTTCACGGTTGTTGCGCCGCGCCAGCGCGAAGCGGCGGCGATCGCGCGCGAATTGCAGACGGACCTGCCGCGCGCGCTGCGCGCCGAGCATGACCGCGTGGTGGCCGGCACGCAGGAACCCGCCCCGCGCGCCGAAGCCGCGCGCCTGCTGGCCGAGGGTGAGGCCGCCGCGCGTGCCGGGAGCCTTGCGGATGC
>NZ_JACADQ010000607.1 GCF_016106015.1 Neoroseomonas rubea | reverse complement strand
GGGGGCGCGGGCGCGGCGGGGGACGGCGTGGACGGTGTCGACGCCGCCGGTGCAGGCGCGGGCGGCGCGGGCGAAACTGGCGCGGCGGGAACGGAGGGCGCCGCAACCGGCGCCGGCTGGCAGGCGCCGGCGATGTCCGCGAGGGTCACGCCATTCGCAGCCAGGAAGGCCAGCACCGCCTCCGTCTTCTGTGCGTAGGAGACGCGCTCCCCCTGCTCGGCGTTGAAGAAGCCGAAGGTGTTCACGCCGACGACGCGGCCGCAGCGATCGACCAGCGGGCCGCCCGAATTGCCGCGGCTGATCGCCGCCGTGTGCGGCATCACCGTCAGCCCCGAGGGCAGCGCCTGCACCGCGCTGATGAGCCCATCGGTCACGGCGAGTTCCGGGATCGCCTGGCTGTTGCCGTCGAGCAGCGCGCGGAAATTCGCATCCGTCTGCATGATCGCCTGCGGGAAGCCGGCAGCAATGACAGGGTCGAGCCGGCTTGCCACGCGCGTCAGGCCGAGCGGCGACAGCGGCGGGGCATCCGCCGGCAGGCGCAGCAGCGCGAAGTCGGCCCGGCCTGGCTGCGGGTCGGGCGTCTGCGCCGCGACCTGCGCGGTGAAGGGCCGGCCGAGGCGCCGGTTCACGACATAGACACGCGCCGGGTCGAGGTTCGCGACGACATGCGCGTTCGTCACGATCACGCCGGGTGCGACGACGAAGCCCGTCCCTGTCCCCACACCCTGCCCGTTCGCGAGCGGCCCGAGCACCAGCACCGTCGCCTGATCGAGCAGTTCGATCAGCGAGCCCTGGAAGGCCTGCTGCCCCTGCGCCGGCGGTGGCATCTGGGCGGGCTGCATGGGCGTGATCTGAGGCGGCGTCAGCGGCGAGAGGCCGAAATCGCCGGGCCGGCAGACATCGCCGGCGAGGGCCGCGCGTGCCGCCTCGATCTCCCGCCGCAGCGCGTCGTTGGTCTCCCGCTGCCGGCCGATCTGCTCGGCGATGCGCGCCTCGTCCGCCACGGGGGCGACGAGGCGCTGGCCGGCGATGCGCTCCGCGATGAGGTTCCAGCCGAGCCAGAAGCCGAGGCCGAGGAAGATCAGCGCCACCAGCACGCCGATCGGCAACAGCCACCAGTTCCAGGCGGAGGAGGTCGCACGCCCCGCCGGTGCCGCCGCGCCCGCCGCGGGCGCGACGGGCGGTGGGGGCGGCGGGGCGGGCATCTTCACCGCCTCCTTCATCCTCGCGATC
>NZ_JACADQ010000606.1 GCF_016106015.1 Neoroseomonas rubea | reverse complement strand
CGGGCGCCGGTTCGGGCAATTCGGCCGGCGCATCCTGCGCCCGCGCGGCAAGGGGGGCGAGGAGCAGGGCGAGCGTGGCGCGACGGCGCGTCATGGTCCGCCCACGGATGCGTCGTGCGAGGCGCACGCCTCGGGCGTGACGCGGGCCGCGCCCGTTCGGGCGCGTCGCGCGGACCGCACGCCCGCGGCGTGGCGGCCTTCCGGCCGATCCGAAGATGTCGCGCCTCTCGTCATCCCGCCGGGCGCGCCTTCACCGCGGCGATTCCCTCGGCCACCACTTCCCGCAGCTTGGGCTGCAGGATGGGGTTGCCGGCGACGACATGGCCGCTGGCATAGGGGTCGCCGCCATCGGTGTCGGTCGCGAAGCCGCCGGCTTCCTTCACCATGATCAGCCCCGCGGCGATGTCCCACTTGTTGAGGCCGAGTTCCCAGAAGCCGTCGTAGCGCCCGGCCGCGACCCAGGCGAGGTCGAGCGCCGCCGCGCCGAAGCGCCGGACCCCGGCGACCTGCGGCATGATGCGATGGAGGATGGAGGAGAATTCCGCCTTGCGGGGCACGCCCGCGAAGGGGATGCCGGTGGCGAAGACCGCGTCCTTCATCTCCCGCCGGCCGGAGACGCGCAGCCGCCGGTCGTTGAGGAAGGCGCCCACGCCCTTTTCCGCCCAGAACAGGTCGTCGGAGGCCGGGTTGTAGACCACGCCGGCCATGATCTCGGTGCGGTCGGCGTCGATCCGCTTCTCGATGCCGACCGAGATCGCCCAATGCGGGATGCCGTGCAGGAAGTTGGTGGTGCCGTCCAGCGGGTCGACCACCCAGCGCCATTCCCAGGATTCGTCGCCCGAGGCGCCGGATTCCTCCATCAGGAAGGCGAAGCCGGGGCGGGCCTTGGACAGCTCCTCCTTCAGCGTCTGCTCGGCGCGCAGGTCGGCGGTGGAGACGAAGTCCGACGGGCCCTTCACGCTGACCTGGAGGTTCTCGACCTCTCCGAAGTCGCGCAGCAGGCGGCGGCCGGCCTTGCGCACGGCCTGCGTGACGACCTGCATGGCGGGGGAAAGGCGTGCGGAAACAGGCGGCATGCGCGGGGGGAACCTTCGGCGTGTGAAAGAGCGGCGCAGGGGTAGCGGAGGAGGGCCCCTCGGGCCAGCCCCCCGGCGTCAGCGGCGGCCGGCGCGGTCCACCGGCCCGCCGCGGTTCATCGGCGTGCCCGGGCGCACGCCCGGCCCCGGCGCGCCCA
>NZ_JACADQ010000605.1 GCF_016106015.1 Neoroseomonas rubea | reverse complement strand
GTGCTCTTCCGATCCCGATGTTGGGCGCGCCGTCCCGCGCCTCGGCGGCGCGCAGCGCGGCGAGGGCTTCGGCGGGGGTCATGCCTGGCGCATCACGGCTGCGTCGCCGTGTCCCGCGCATGGCGGGCGCTTCGCGCCGCAGGCCCGCGCCACGCGGCACGATGCATCGGCGCGGTCGCGTCGTCGTCCTGTGTCGAGCATGGCACGTCCCCTGGCATGTCCTGTCGTGAAGCCGCGCGGGACGAGGCGTGCGCATTTTGCGCCATGCCGCGCGCTCATGCCCTGCGGCTCCGCGGCAACATGGGCACCAGCGCCTTCGCCGCCGCCTCGCCCGACCGCGCCGCGGCCTCGATCGTCGCGGGCAGGCCGTGCCAGGTCCAGTCCCCGGCCAGTGCGAGGTTCCTGAGCGGCCGGCGCGGCGCGAGCGGCGGGATGCCGACGCCATGGCGCGGCGTGGCGCGGCGTTCCTTCACCGCGCGGCAGGCGGGCGGCGCCTCGGGCCAGTCGCCGTCCAGGGCGAAGGCCTGCGCGGCGCGGCGGATCTCCGCCCAGGCGCGGGGGGCAAGCTCGTCCACGCTCTCCTCCGTTTCCGCATCCGCGGCGCTGACGGTGACGCTCACGCCCGAAGGGCGCACCAGCACCCATTGGCACAGGCCGCCGACGAGGCCGACGAAGCGCACCGGGCCTTCGCCGGCGCGCGCGAAATGCAGGTTGAGGATCGGCGCGTGGCGCTCCGGCACCTTCAGCCCGGTGATCAGCCGCGCGGCTTCCCAGGGCGGCAGAGCGAGGATGACGGCGTCATGTTCGGCGAGCGCGATCGTCTCCTCCCCCAGATGCAGGGCCGTCGCGCGGCCTTCGGCCTGCGTGATCGCGCGCAGCCGGCTGCCGAAGCGGATCGTCGCCCCTGCCGCACCCAGCGCGGCGAGCGCCGGGGCGATCAGATCCGGCCCCAGCCCGTCCCGCGCCACCAGCAGCCGCGCGGCACCCGCCCCGCCCAGCCGCCGCAGCACCTGCCCCAGCCGCGCGGAGGAGGCTTCCGCGACCGGCGTGTTCAGCGCGGCGACGGTCAGCGGCTCGACGAAGCCGCGCAGCAGGGCGGGGTGCTTCGCCAGCGCCTCGGCGACCGGCCGGTCGGTGAAGGGCAGCGCCATGCCCAGCAGGGCGAGCAGCCCGCCCGCGCTCAACCCCGGCGGGCGCAGCGCCGGGTCGCGCCAGGCGAGCGGCGAGGCCGCGATGCGC
>NZ_JACADQ010000604.1 GCF_016106015.1 Neoroseomonas rubea | reverse complement strand
GGGCAGGCCGCGCTCGGCCGGCGCGACTATGCCGCCGCCGAGGCCGCGGCGCGCGAGGTGCTTCGCGGCCGGCCCGGGCCGCGGGCGCAGGATGCCAATCTCCTGCTCGGCGAATCCCTCCTCGGGCAGCGGCAGTTCCAGAACGCCGCGCTCGCCTTCAACGAAGCCTATACCGCCAACCGCCGCAGCGGGCGGGCGCCGGAGGCACTGCTGGGCCTGTCCAACGCCTTCGCGGGCTTCGGGGCGCGGCGGGAAGCCTGCGATACGCTCGACCAGATCAGGTCGGAATTCCCGACCCTCTCCGGGCCGATGACCACGCGCGTCGCGGATGCGCGGCGCCGGGGACAGTGCAGGTGAAGGCAGACCCGGAGAGGGGCGCCGCCCCTCTCCGGACCTCACCCCGCCAAGGGCCGAAAGGCCCTTGGAACCCGGACCTTGAAGCCTTCGTCGAGGCCATGGGGCGGCTTGGGCCAGGGGCCAGGCTCGCGGCGGGTGTGTCGGGGGGGCCGCATAGCCTCGCCCTGGCGCTGCTGGCGCAGCGATGGGCGCGGGAGAGGGGCGGCGATCTGCTCGCCCTCGTCGTCGATCATGGGCTGCGGGCCGAAAGCGCGGATGAGGCGCGGCATGTCGCCGAACTCCTTGCGGGGCAGGGCATTCCGGCGCGCATTCTGGCGCTCGGACTCGCACCGGGGGTGAGGGTGCAGGAGCGGGCGCGCGCGGCGCGGCTCGCGGCGCTGACCGAGGCGGCGGTGCTGGACGGCCGGCCCTGGCTGCTGCTCGGCCACCATCGCGCCGACCAGGCCGAGACGCTGCTGTTCCGCGCGCTGCGCGGCAGCGGGCCGGACGGACTCGCCGCCATGGCGGAGGCGCGCGACGGGGGGGGCGTGCTGATCCTGCGGCCGCTGCTCCGCGCAAGCCCGGCCGAACTGGAGGCGGTCGTCGCCGCCGCCGGGCTCGCCCCGGTGCGAGACCCGTCGAACCGGGACCATCGCTTCGCCCGCATCCGGCTGCGCGACGCGCTGGACGATCCCGGCGGGACGGCGCCGGGGATCGCCGCATTGGCCGCGGCCGCCGGCGCCTTTGCGGCACGGCGCGCGCGGGCCGAGGCCACGGTGGTCGAACGCCTCGCCCTGGCGGCGGAACTCCGCCCGGAAGGCTTCGCCTGGATCGACCCGGCGGCGCTGGGACGGGACGGGACGGCGGCGGCGGCGATCTCCTGGCTCGCCGCGCGCATCGGCGGGGCC
>NZ_JACADQ010000603.1 GCF_016106015.1 Neoroseomonas rubea | reverse complement strand
CGCAACCCGGAGGCGCTGGCCGGCGCGGCCGAGGCGCAGGCCGCGCTCGGCAACCGGACGGAGGCCGAGGCGCTGATCGCGCGGCTGCGCGCCGTCGCGCCGAACGCGACCGGCGTCGAGGAAGCGACGCGCGGCGTCACCGTCGACCGCGGGCTCGTCGAGGAAGCGCGCCGCCTGTCTCGCGACGGGCGCGTGCCGGAAGCCTTGACGCGCTACCGGGACGCCTTCGCCGGCGGCCCGCCGACCGACACCTTCGCGGTGGAATACTGGCTGACCCTCGCCGGCACGGAAGGCGGCTGGGAGGAAGCGCGGCGGCAGCTCGCGAATTTCGCCGCGCGGCGGCCGCAGGATGTGCGCGCGCGCGTGGCCGCGGCGCAGGTCCTGACCTATCGCGAGACGACGCGCGCGCAGGGCATCGCGCAGCTCGCGGCGCTTTCGCGCGAGCCCGCCGCGGCGTCCCAGGCCCTGCCGGCCTGGCGGCAGGCAGTGCTCTGGCTCGGCGTCAACGAGGCGGCCGAGGGGCCGATCGCCGAATACCTCGCAGTGCGGCCGGACGACGGCACGCTGCAGCGACGCCTCGCCGAGATCCGCGACCCGTCGCTGCGCGCCGAGCGCGCCGCGGGCCTGCCGCGCGTCGCCGGCTTCCAGAGCCTGGAGGGGAACCGCCTGCTCGAGGCCGCGCGGTCGTTCGAGACCGCGCTCGCCAGCAACCCGCAGGATGCCGACGCGCTCGGCGGGCTTGGCGTGGTGCGGCTGCGCCAGGGCCGCGTCGCCGAGGCGCGTGGCCTGCTCGAGCGCGCCATGGCCGCCGATCCAACGCGCGCGAGCAACTGGCGCCAGGCCTTCGAAGGCGCCTCCTACGCCGTCGACCTGGCCGAGGCTCAGACACTGTTCCGCCGCGGCCAGACCGACGCCGCCGAACAGGTCGCACGCCGCGCCGTCGGGCGGGAAGCCGCCGCCGACCGCACGGATGCCGAGTCGCTGCTGGGCGACATCGCGCTGAGCCGCGGCGACCTCAGCACGGCCGAGATGCGGTTCCGCGCCGCGCTCGCGCGCCGTCCGAACTTCCAGCCGGCGCTGCAGGGCCTGGAGCAGGCGCTGCGCCGGCAGAGCCGCACGGCGGAGGCTGACGAGATCGCGCGCCGCATCCGCGTCGCCACCCCTGCGACGGGTGGCGGCGGCGGCGTGACCGCGGGCAATGCGGGGCGCCTGCGCGCCGAGGCATCGCGCGCGCCCGATCCGGCGACGGCGG
>NZ_JACADQ010000602.1 GCF_016106015.1 Neoroseomonas rubea | reverse complement strand
GGCAAGGGCGGCGGCGGGCGGCCGGACATGGCCCAGGCCGGCGGGCCCGAGGCCGACAAGGCGGCCGACGCGCTGGCGGCGGTGAAGGCGGCGCTGGCGGGGTGAGCGGACGCGTCCGCGCCCGCGACCTCGGCCTGGCCCCGGGCATCTTCCGCCCCGGGGCGCTGAACGCAATCACCGACGTCGCCGGCGTGCGCGTCGGCCACGTCACGCTGAACGATGGCGAGGCGACGCGCAGCGGCGTGACCGCCATCCTGCCCCATGGCGGCAATCCCTTCGCGGACCGCGTCCCGGCGGGTCTGTCCGTCATCAACGGCTTCGGCAAGCTCGCCGGCGCGACGCAGGTCGCGGAGCTGGGCGAGATCGAGACGCCCATCGTGCTGACCAACACGCTCGCCGTCGGACGCGCGGTGGAGGCGCTGGTCGACTGGACGCTGGCGCGCAACCCGGAGGCGGTCAGCGTCAACGCCCTGGTGGGCGAGACCAATGACGGGCGGCTGAACGACATCCGCGCGCGCGGCGTGACCGGCGCGCATGTGCTGGAAGCGCTGGACGGCGCGGCGGAAGGCCCGGTCGCGGAAGGCTGCGTCGGCGCCGGCACGGGCACCGTCGCCTTCGGCTTCAAGGGCGGCATCGGCACCTCCTCGCGCGTCCTGCCGCCGGCGCTCGGCGGTTGGACGCTCGGCGCGCTGGTGCAGGCGAATTACGGCGGCGTGCTCACGATGGATGGCGTGCCGGTCGGACGAGAGCTCGGTCGCTGGTACCTCAAGGAACACACCGACCGCGGGGATGCGGACGGGTCGGTGATGGTCGTGCTCGCCACCGACGCGCCGCTGTCCGACCGCAACCTCTCGCGGCTTGGGGCGCGCGCCATGGCGGGGCTCGCGCGCACCGGGGCGGCCTTCAGCGACGGCTCGGGCGATTACGCCATTGCCTTCGGCACGCATCCCGGCGTGCGGCGCACGGCCGAACGCCGCGCCCACCAGGCGATCGTCGCCGACTGGCCGAATGACCGCATGTCGCCGCTGTTCGTCGCGGCGGCGGAGGCGGTGGAGGAGGCGGTGCTGAACGCGCTGACCATGGCCACGACGACCATCGGGCGCGATGGCCGCACGGGGCGGCGCGTGAAGGTGGAGGCGATCGACCTCGATGCGCTGCGCGCCGTGCTGGCGCGGCACGGGCCGGGCGGGTGATGCGGGCGGCGCTGGCGGCGCTGCTCCTGCTGCTCGCCGCCGCACCGGCGGCCGCCGAGGCC
>NZ_JACADQ010000601.1 GCF_016106015.1 Neoroseomonas rubea | reverse complement strand
TTCAGACGAATGCTCTTCGGATCTGGACGCGCTGCGGCAGGAAGCGGCGAACCGCGCCGGCCGTGCGGAAGCCACCGCCGGCGAGCAGACGCGCCTCGCCGACAGCGCCCGCGCCCAGGTCGCGCTGCTGACCCGCCAGATCGAGGCGCTGCGCGCGGAGATCGCGCGCCTCGTCGTCGCACTCGAGCTGGAGGAGGAGGCCGGGCGTGACCGCGACGCGCAGATCACGCTGCTCGGCCAGCGGCTGAACGCCGCGCTGGCCGCCCGCGTCGAGGAATTGCAGCGCTACCGCTCGGACTTCTTCGGCCGGCTGCGCGACGTGCTCGGCGAAAGGCCGGAGGTGCGCATCGCCGGGGACCGCTTCGTCTTCCAGGGGGAGGTGCTCTTCGCCCCCGCCCAGGCGGAACTCTCCGACGAAGGGCGGCGGCAGGTGCGCGCGCTCGCCGCCGTGCTGGCCGAGATCGCGCCGCAGATCCCCCCCGACGTCGCCTGGGTGCTGCGCGTCGATGGCCATGCGGACCGCACGCCGATCCGATCCGCCCGCTTCGCGAGCAACTGGGAACTGGCCGCTGCGCGCGCCATCGCGGTGGCGCAGCTGCTGATCGCCGAAGGGCTGCCGGCCAACCGCGTCGCTGCCACCTCCTTCGGCGACACGCAGCCGATCGATGCCGGCGAGGGGCCGGGGGCGCTGGCGCGCAACCGGCGCATCGAACTGCGCCTGACGGATCGCTGAGGGTGGCGATGGGCAGCGAGGAGATCCTGTTCGTCGCGGCACGGGGCGGGATCGCGGCGCTCGCCCTGTTCGCCCTCCTGCGCGTCTGGATCGCGATGCGCGCCGCGCTGGCGATGCCGGCCTCCCCGCGCCCGCTGTTGCTCGCGCTGCTGCCGCTGCTCGGCCTCGCGGCGGCGATGCAGGGCATCGATGCCTCGGACAATGTCGTCCGCCATCGCGAGCAGGCGATCCTCTTCTCCTCCTGGGTGTGGATGCTGTTCGACGCGGCGGTGCCGGTGCTCGCGCTGGTCGCGCTGCGCGTCACGCGCGAACGCGACGCGGCGCTGGCGCGGCTGTCCTCCATCGCGGTGACGGATCCGCTGACGGGGCTGGCGAACCGGCGCGGCTTCGCCGAGGCCGCCATGGCCGCGATCGCGGCCTGCCGCGCGCGCGGCGCGCCGGCCGCGCTGGTGATGTTCGACGTGGACCGCTTCAAGTCGATCAATGACGGGCACGGGCATCCGGCGGGGGATGAGGTGCTGGTG
>NZ_JACADQ010000600.1 GCF_016106015.1 Neoroseomonas rubea | reverse complement strand
GGCGCGGTGCGCATGGGCTCCGCCGCGCCGCCCGGCTGGCCCGCCAACATGCCCAACCGCTTCGGTGAGGCCGAGCGGCTGTTCGACCTGGCCGCGGTGCCGGAGGCGGCGGGGCTGCACCTGGCCGGCTTCCTGACCGCCGGCACGCCGGACCCGCTGCGACCGGCCCCGGACGCGCTGCTGCTGCTGCACGGCGCGGCGGGCCAGCGGCTGGGCCTGATGCGGATTGCCGCCGATGGCCGCGCGGCCTGGCATGCCGCGCTGCCGATCGAGGCGGTCCGCAGCGTGCTGCCGGGCGCGACCCACCTGGTGTTGGCCGACTGGCGCGGCACGGTCGCGACGGCGGGGGCGCGGATCGTCTCGGTGGCGCTGGCCGATGGCGCGGTCGCCGAGCTCGCGCTCAGCGCCTGAGGAAATGCGTGCCCGTCGCCTCGATCACCACGACGCCATCCGCGACGCGCCGGCCGGTATGCCGTAGCTTCGCGATGCCGAGCGGGCGGCCGGAGCGGGAGGGGCGGACCTCCAGCACCTCGGTCCGCACCGCGATCTCCTCCCCGGGCCGGAGCGGGGCGGGCCATTTCGTGTCGATCTGGTTGCCGCCGAGCGAGATGCCCGCGAGCAGCCCGCTGCCCATCACCCGGCCGAAGACGGCCGAGAGGGTGTGCAGCCCGCTGACCACGAGTTCCCCGAAGATGCTCTCCCGCGCCGCCTCGGCATCGAGGTGGAAGTATTGCGGGTCGTATTTCGCGGCGAAGGCGACCACCTCCTCGAGCGGGAGGGTCAGCGTGCCGAGATCCCAGGCCATGCCGGGGGCGAGGTCGTCGAGAGAACGGATCGGATCCATGGGGTGCCACGCTACCGCCACCTTCGCGTCCTGTCCTGCCGGCGGCATCGCGCCCCGCGAAGGAGACCACCCATGCGCCGTCCGCTGATCATCGCCCTCGCGCTGTTGGCCGCGGGCTGCGCCGCGACCTTGCCGGCCGTGCCGCCGACGCCGGCCGTGCGCCATGCCGGGCTGGTCGCGCTGGCCGACACCTCGGCCGGGCGTGTCGTGGATCACCTCGCCTTCCGGGAGCGGCGGGAGGTGGAGGAGGCCGCGACGCTGCGCTTCGGCGCCGGCGGCATGCCGCCGGCGCCGCCACCGCCCGCGGTGCCGGCGGCGGGTGCCGTCATGGACCCGGCGATGGACCTGCTGCTGATCCAGGCGCAGCGGCTTTCGGCGCTCTCGCTGGGGGGCGCGGCGGCGGGCGATGCGGAGGCGG
>NZ_JACADQ010000060.1 GCF_016106015.1 Neoroseomonas rubea | reverse complement strand
CCGCGCATCTCGACAGCCAGGCGGCGGGGCTCGGCGCGCCGCCCGGCTGATCGCGCCGGCCCGGCGCCGCCGTCAGGCGCGCAGGTCGCAGACGCGACAGACAGCCCGTTCGCCGCGGTCATGCCCGACGAAGCGGCGCACGCATTCGTTCCGGCAGACCTGCCGTCGCCGCGGCGGCGTGTCGCCGTGACGGACCGCGGTCGCGCGCCGGGCCTGGACCGGGAACGGAACAGGGATGGCCATCGCCTGCGCCGGGCGTGGCACGCCCCGCCAGGCGGATGCCATGACACGCGCGAACGGCCCGATGGTCCGGCCTGCAGCCATGGCGCGCTTCTCCGGGCCCATGAGCCTTTCGATCCGCGAACGGCCTTCGCGACCGTTCACGGCGCGGCGCGCGGCGCTACGCGATGGAGGTGAGCAGCCCCGCCATCAGCCGCGCCCGCGGCACCAGGCTGTCCACCAGCACATGCTCCTCGAGCGTATGCGCCATCGCCCCCTGCACGCCGAGGCCGTCGAGCGTCGTGACACCCATCGCACCCGTAAAATTCCCGTCCGACCCGCCGCCGCTCGATTGCGGGTTGATGTCGTAGCCGATCGCGTTGGCGATCTTCCGCGCATGGGCGAAGAGCGCCATGCCCTTCGCATCCGCCTCCCACACCGGCCGCGTCACGCCGCGCGTGACCTCCAGCGCCACGTCGTTGGCGGAAGACCGAAGTGCGAGCATGCGCGCCACGCCCGCGTCGAGATCCTCCTGCCGCTTGGCCATGGACAGCGCCTCGGCCTCGCAGGTGGTGGTCACGCAGTTCACCCATTGCCCGCCATGGATGACGCCGACCGAGAAGGTGCAGTCGTCGGTCGTCATCTCCTCGATGGCGATGATCTGCTTGGCCATCTCGCGGATCGCGCTGCGCCCCTCGGACAGCCGCGCCCCGGCATGGGATGGCCGCCCGGTGGTCTTCAGGTTGAAGCGCGCGATGGCGTAGCGGCCCGTGACGACGCCGCCATCCGGCCGCGCCGGTTCCGGCACCAGCACGTATTTGTTGCGCGCCGCCTCGGCCTCGATGATGTCGCGCGTCGACGGGCTGCCGATCTCCTCGTCGCTGGTCAGCAGGAAGGTCACCGGCAGCTTCGTCGCCATGCCGGCGGCAAGGATCAGGCGCATCGCCTCCACGCTGATTACCGTGCCCCCCTTCATGTCGAGGATGCCCGGGCCGTAGCACTTGTTGCCTTCCCGCCGGATCGGCAGTTTCGCCAGCGTGCCGACGGGATGCACGGTATCCAGATGCGCCATGACGCAGATGCCCGGCGCGGCATCGCCGGCCGGATGCGGGAAGCGCGCGCGCACGCAGTCGCCAAGGCCCATGCGCCCCGGGATGCGGTCGATGCGCGCGCCCAGAAGTGCGAGGTCGCGCGCGGCGAGGTCCATCATCCGGTTCACCGCGGCCGCGTCGAAGGTCGGGCTCTCGCAGGCCGCCCAGCGCATCAGCCGCGCGAGGATCTCCTCCGCATCGAAGGGCAGGTCGGTGGCCGGGAATTCGCTCATGCTCACATCTCCGTCGCGTGCGTGGCGCGAAGCCTCCACCCGATGCGCGGGCCGGGCAAGGCCCCCGCTTTCGCGCTCGCCGGAAGCGCGTGCTAGCCTCGGGCGCATGAGCAGCACGACCCGCCCCCGACCGCGCCCCGTGCCGCAGACCGGCCCCGCCGTCTGGACCGCCTCCGATCTCACCGCCGCGGACTGGATGGTGCCGGTGGGCACGGAGGAAGCGGCGGAACTGGAAGCGGTGCTGACGGCGACGGAAGCGGCGGCGCCGGTGCCGCCCCTCACGCGCCTCGCGCCGATCCTCGCCGATGTCGTCGCGCGGCTGGATACCGGCCGCGGCTTCTGCCTGCTGCGCGGCCTGCCCTTCGACCGGCATGGCGCGGCGGCGGCGGAAGCCGCGCTGCTCGCGCTCGGCGAACAGATCGGCAAGCCGCTCAATTCCATCGCCGCGCCTGTCGCGCGGCTGACCGGCCCCGCCCCGGCCGAGGGCGCCGCCGGATCCGGCCCGCCGCGCTTCCACATCGAGGCCTGCGACGTCATCGCGCTGCTGTGCCTGGCCAACGGGCCGGAGGCGCCGGCGCATATCCTCGTCTCCGCCGGCGCGGTGCACAACGAAGTGATGCGTCGCGACCGCGCCGCGCTCGCCGAACTCTATACGCCCGCGCCGCTGCTCGAGAATGGCGAGCCGGTCGAGCGCGCGGTCTTCACCATGACCGAAGGCGCGTTTGCCGCGCGCTACACGCGCCACGCGGTGGAGGAAGCGGCGACCCTGCCGCAGCCCGGCGCGCCGCCGCTCTCCGCCGGGCTGCGCCCCGCCTTCGACCTGCTCGATTCCGTCTGCGCCGAGCCCGCGCTGATGCTGAAGCTGGAACCGCGGCCGGGCGACCTGCTGCTGTTCAACCCGCATATCGTGTGGAAGCGCCGGACGCTCGCGGAGACACCCGCCGACGCGCCGGATGCGGCGCAGGAATTCCGCCGGCTGCGGATCACCATGGAACATTCCCGTCGCACCGTCGCGGAGCCCGGCTGATGCGCCTTCTCGTCGCCAATGCGAACACGACCCAGGCGATCACCGAGGCTTGCGCCGCCGCCGCGCGTGCCGCGGCCTCGCCGGGCACCGAGATCGTCGCCGCCACGCCGCGCTTCGGCCCGGCCGTCATCTCCTCCCGCGCCGAGAACGTGATCGCCGGCCACGCGCTGCTCGAACTGCTCGCCGAGCATGCGGGCAAGGTCGATGCCTGCCTGCTCGCGGTCAGCCACGACACGGCGCTGGAAGCCGCGCGGCAGATGATGCCCTGCCCGGTGGTCGGCATGACGGAAGCCGCCTGCCTGGCGGGATGCATGGTCGGCGGGCGCTTCGGGCTGGTCACCTTTGGCGGCATCGAGACCTATCGGGAACTCGTCGCGCGGCATGGGCTGTCCTCGCGCCTCGCGGGGCTCGCCGGCGTGGCCGCGACGCCGCAGGAAGCCGTGGCGGACCCCGAGGCGGTCGGCGTGAAGGTGCTCGCCGCCGTCGCCGACCTCGCCGCGCAGGGGGCGGATTCCGTCGTGCTCGCGGGCGCGGCGCTAGCGGGCTTCGACCGGCTGCTGCAGGCGCGCGCGCCGGTCGCGCTGCTCGATGGCATGGCCTGCGGCGTGCGGATGGCCGAGATGCTGGTCGCGCTTCGCCTGCCCAAGCCACGCACGGGCTCCTACGCGGCCTGCGCCGGGCGGGCGAGCCTCGACCTTTCCCCCGCCCTCGCGGCGCTGCTGCGGGGCTGACCGGTGCCGCGGCTCAGCGGTCGCCGCGCCCGGGTCCGACCTGCCCGCCCTTGTAGAGCATGAAGCCGAGCATGCCGAACAACACCAGCGGCAGGGTCAGCGCCCAGGCAATCCAGCTGTCGAACAGGAACCAATGCGCCACCGGCGCGAAGGCGACCGCGCCGTATTGCAGCCCATCCCAGACGTCGTGCAGGGTCGTGGGCCCGGGCTTGTAGAGTTCGCGGCGCCGCTGTTCCCAACCATAGGGCGAAGGCGCCTTGCCGCGACCGTCCGTCCCATCCGCCTCATCGCTCACCCACCTGGCTCCCTGCGCGCCGCACCGTCGCGGCAATGCGCCGATTCCTAGAGCAGCGCGAGGTCGAGCGGAACGGCCGCGCCGCATCGTGCGCCAGCCGGACGCATCCCGTCACGGAAGGCCCGGCCGGCGCTGCATGAAGCGGCGGCATGACCGCTCCATGGGCGCGGCTGCCTGATGCGGATGCAGCACGACGTGCGCCAGCGCCCGCGCGCGTAACGGGCGCGCAGAAAGTCCCTTTCCCTACCGGCCTGTTTCGCGACACGCTGTTCCCCTGGCAAACGGACCGGGAGGCAAGCATGCTGAACAGGCGCAATCTGCTGGCGGTGGCCGGCGCAGGCTTGGCGCTCCCGGGGCTCGGGCATGCGCAGGGCACGCCGCAATTCACCTTCCGGCTGCATTCCTTCTCCTCGCCTACCGCGCTCGACCACACCATGCACCTCGATCGCTGGGCCGAACGCATCGGCACAGCCTCCCAGGGCCGCATCAAGGTCGAGGTCTATCCGGCAATGCAGCTGGGCGGGCAGCCGCGCGACCTGGTGCAGCAGCTCGAGGACGGGGTCGTCGACATCATCTGGACCGTGCCGGGCTTCACGCCGGGCCGCTTCATGGGGATCGAGGGGCTGGAACTGCCCTTCCTCAACACCGGCCGGTCGCTGACGCAGTCGCCGGCGGCGATGGAATTCGCGCTGAAGCATCTCGCGGACAACGAACTCCGCGGCATCAAGGTCATCGCCATCAACGCGACGGACCGCGCGCTGGTGCACACCACGCGCAAGCCGATCCGCACGCTGGACGATTTCCGCGGCCTGCGCCTGCGCGTCGCCGGCCGTTGGATCGGGGAGGCGGTGACCGCCCTCGGCGCCACGCCTGTCGGCATCGCCCTGCCCGGCGTGTATGAGGCGCTGGCCCGCGGCCAGGTGGATGGCATGCTGATCAACTGGGCGATCACCCAGCCCTACCGCTTCTATGAAGTGGCGAAGTTCCACACCGAGCCGCCGGGCGGCCTGTTCCAGGGCTGCATCCTGACGCTGATGTCGCAGCGCTCCTACAACCGCCTGCCGGCCGATCTGAAGGCCGTGATCGACGCCGATTCCGGCATCGCGCTCTCCCGCCGCCTGGGCGAGATCTGGGACAGCCAGACCCAGGGCGCGATCGACGCGACGCGCGCATCCCAGGGCAACGAGATCATCGAGGTGGACGCGGCCGAGAAGGAACGCTGGTCGCGCGCCGTCCAGCCCGTCTACGAGGCCTGGATCGCCGAGATGACGCGCCGCGGGCGCAACGGGCGGGCGATGTTCGACGACATCCTCGCCATCACCCGGAGCCACGGGCGCACCGGGTGAAGGCGCTGCGGGATGCGCTGACCGCGGTCTCGCGCGCGGCGGCGCTGGTCGGCGGGCTGCTGCTGCTGGGCGCGGTCGGCGTCACCTGCGCCTCCGTCGCGCGGGGCATGTTGGGCCGGCCGATCCTGGGCGACACCGAGATCGTCGAGCTCTGCCTCGGCGTCGCGGTCGCGCTGTACCTGCCCTGGGCCGAGATGCGCGGCGCGCATGTGATCGTCGACGTCTTCACCGCGCGGCTGCCGGCGCGCGGCCTCGCCTGGCTCGATGCGGCCATGCGCGGCTGCGTCGCGCTGGTGGCGACGGTGCTCGCGCTGCGCATCGCCGACGGCACGCTGGTGCAATACGAGCGCGAGCGCGCCTCGATGTTCCTCGAACTGCCCTATTGGTGGGGCTATGCGGGGGCGGCGGCGGGCCTCGCGCTGTGGACCGTCACGGCCTTCTTCGTCGCGGCGGAACACTTCGCGCAGGCGCGTCGCCCGGCATGACCGGCTTCGAGATCGGCCTCGCCATGTTCGCCGGGGCGCTGCTGCTGATCGGGCTGCGCATGCCCGTGGGCGTGGCGATGCTGCTGGTGGGCGGGCTGGGCTATGCCGCCATCACCGGCTGGACGCCGCTGCTGGCCACGCTGCGCAGCATGGCCTTCAGCAAGTTCTCCTCCTACACGCTGTCGGTCATCCCGCTGTTCCTGCTGATGGGGGATTTCGCGACCAAGGGCGGGCTCAACCGCGCGCTGTTCGCCGCCGCGCGCGCCTGGCTCGGGCACCGGCGGGGCGGGCTCGGGCTTGCCACCATCGGCGGCTGCGCGGCCTTCGGTGCGATCTGCGGGTCGTCGCTCGCCACCGCCGCGACCATGAGCCAGGTGGCGCTGCCCGAGATGCGCCGGCATGGCTATTCCCCGGCGCTGTCCACCGGCACGCTGGCGGCCGGCGGCACGCTCGGCATCCTCATCCCGCCTTCCGTCATCCTGGTGATCTACGCGATCTACACGGAACAGAGCATCGGCGTGCTGTTCATCGCCGCCGTCATCCCGGGCATCCTGGCGACGCTCTGCTACATGGCGGTGGTCAATATCTACGCCCGCATGGTCCCCGGCGCGGCGCCCCCGGCCGAGCGCATCCCCTGGTCGCAGCGCTGGCGCCCGACGCTCGAAGTCTGGCCCGTCATCCTCGTCTTCGTGCTCGTCGTCACCGGCATGTATGCCGGCTGGTTCAGCCCGACCGAGGGTGCGGCGGTGGGGGCGGCCGCGACGGGCGTGCTGGCGGTGGTGCTGGGCGGGATGCGCTGGGAGGGGCTGCGCGACAGCCTGCTGTCCACCGCCGAGACGACGGGGCTGATCTTCCTGATGCTGCTGGGGGCGGAGCTGTTCTCCGCCGCGCTGGCGCTCTCCCGCGTGCCGGCGGAACTCTCGGCGGCTGTGGCGGGGCTCGACGTGCCGCCGCTCGCGATCCTGCTCGCGATCCTGCTGATCTACTTCATCCTCGGCTGCTTCATGGAGAGCATGGCGATGGTGCTGCTGACGCTGCCCATCTTCGTGCCGCTGATGCTCGCGCTGGATTTCGGGCTGAACCCGCAGCAGGTGCTGGTCTGGTTCGGCATCCTGGTGCTGGTGAGCGTGGAGGTGGGGATGATCTCCCCACCCTTCGGGCTCAACCTGTTCGTCATCAACGCCATGGCGAAGGACGTGCCGATGGGGGAGACCTATCGCGGCGTCGCGGGCTTCGTCGCCTCGGACGTGGTGCGGATCGTCATCCTGGTCTTCGTGCCCGCGCTGTCGCTGTGGCTGCCCGGCCTGTGGTGAAGGCCGGGCCGGCGTTCAGTCCACCGTCGCGCCGGAGACGCGCACGACCTCCGCCCATTTTGTGATCTCGGCGCGGATATAGGCCTCGAAGGCCGCCGGCGTGCTGCCGCCCTGCGGCGTCAGGTTGGGTGGGCTGCCGCCCAGTTCCGCGATGCGCGCGAGATAGGCCGGGTCGCGCACGATGGTGTCGATCTCCGCTCCCATGCGCTCGATGATCGGCCGCGGCGTGCGCGAAGGCGCCTGGATGCCGAACCAAGCGGTCGCCTCGAAGTCCCGCACGCCGGCTTCCGCCAGCGTCGGCACGTCGGGCAGCGCGGCAGCCCGCACATCCGACGTGACCGCGAGCGCCCGCAGCCGCCCGTCCCGGATATGCCCGATGCAGGAGGGCATGTTGTCGCAGCCGGAATCGAGCCGCCCCGCGATCGCTTCCACCAGCATCGGCCCGGCGCCGCGGAAGGGCACGTGGGTGATGTCGGTCTCGCTGCGCAGCTTGAACATCTCCATCGTCATGTGCGGCGAACCGCCCGAGCCCGAGGAGCCATAGGTCAGCCGCCCGCGCTGCGCCTTCGCCGCCGCGACGAAATCCGCCACCGTCCGGTGCGGGGAGGATGCAGGCACGAAGATCACGTTCGGCACGCGGATCAGCAGCCCGACGGCGGCGAGATCCTCCGGCTTCACCGGCATCCGCGCGCCCCAGAGCGAATAGTTGATCGCCGCGGTGGAGATGGTGCAGGTGAGGAAGGTGTAGCCGTCGGGCTCGCTGCGCGCGACGGCCTCGGCGCCGATGTTGCCCGTGGCACCGGCGCGGTTCTCCACCACCATCGGCTGGCCGAGCCGCGCGGAGACGCGCTCGGCGAATATCCGCGCGGTGATGTCCGTGGTGCCGGCCGGCGGGAAGGGCACGATCAGGCGGATCGGCCGCGCCGGCCAGGCGGCCTGCGCGAAGGCAGGCCGCGCCAGCGGCAGCGCGGCCAGGCCGGCGATCAGGGAACGGCGGTCGACGCGCATCGGATCACTCCACCCGGACATTGGCGCGCGTCACCACATCGGCCCATTTCGCCACTTCCGCGCGCAGGAAGGCCGCGAAGGTCTCGGGGCTGGTGCCGCCATCCGGCGTGAGGCCCGGCGGATCGGCGCCGAGCGCTTCCATCCGCTGGCGGAAGGCGGGGTCGAGTGCGACCGCGTTCAGTTCCCGCCCCAGCAGTTGCACGACCGGCGCGGGCGTGGCGGCCGGGGCGAGCACGCCGAACCAGGCCGTCGCCTCGAAGCCCGGCAGCCCCTGCTCGGCGATGGTCGGCACATCGGGCATGGAGGCGTTGCGCCGCGCGCTGGTGACGCCGATGGCGCGGATCTTCCCGTCCCGGATGAAGGGCAGGGCGGAGGGGATGTTGTCCATGCCGAGCTCGATCCGCTCGGCGACCAGTTCGGTCAGCATCGGCGCCGAGCCGCGATAGGGCACATGCGTGATGTCGATGTTGGTCGCCAGCCGCAACTGCTCGACGACCACATGCGGCGATGTCGCGATGCCCGCCGTGCCGTAGTTCAGCCGGCCGGGCGCGGCGCGCGCTTCGCGCACCAGGTCCTGGATGCCGCGGATGGGCGTGCGGTTCGCCGCCATCATCACGTTCGGCACGCGCGTCATCAGCGCCACCGCCGCGAGGTCCTCGGGCTTGTAGGGCATGCGTTCGCGGAAGACGGCGAAGTTGATGGCCCCGGTGCCGATCGTCGTCAGCAGCAGCGTGTGGCCGTCGGCATCGCCGCGGGCGACGAATTCCGCCGCGACATTGCCCGAGGCGCCGGGCCGGTTGTCCACCACCACCTGCGCGCCCATCCGCCGGCCGAGCATCTCGGCGGTCAGCCGGCCCACAAGGTCCGTCGTGCCGGCCGGGGTGAAGGGGATGACGATGCGGATCGGCCGGGTGGGGAAGCCCTGCGCGGCGGCGATGCGGGGCGCGGCGAGCAGGGCGGCCATGCCCCCGAGCAGCGGGCGGCGGTGCAGTCCCATGGGTGTTTCCTTCCCGTTGTCCCCGGGGTTGCGATGCTCCCCGGGCGCTTCGTGAAGGGCACACTAGACCATGTGCCGCCGCCCGCAATCGGCGCGGTTCAGTCGACCGTGATGTTGCCGCGCCGGACCACTTCGCCCCACTTCACGATCTCCTCGTCGATGAAGCGCTGGAAGCTCGCCGGCGTGGACAGGCCATCGGGCGTCAGGCCGGGCTTCAGCCCGCCGAGATCCTCGAGCCGCCGCCACACCGCCGCGTCGGCGAGGCAGGCATTGATCTCGCGCGCCAGGCGCTCGACGATTTCCCGCGGCGTGCGCGCGGGCGCGGTCACGCCGAACCAGGCGGTCGCCTCCACCGCCGGGAAGCCGGCCTCGGCCGTCGTCGGCACGTCCGGCATGGCGGGGGAGCGGACATTGGTCGTCATGGCGAGCGGCCGCAGCCGCCCTTCCCGCAGATGGCCGATGACGGAGGGCAGGTTGTCCACCGCCACCTCGATCCGCCCGGCGATCACTTCCTGCAGCATGGGCCCCGCGCCGCGGAAGGGCACGTGGGTCAGGTCGATCCCCGCCGCCTGCTTGAGCAGTTCGCCGGTCATGTGCAGCGAGGTGCCGACGCCCGAGGAGCCGATGTTGAGCCGCCCGGGGCGCGCCTTCGCATAGTCCACCAGTTCCCGCAGCGTGCGCGGCGGCAGGCTGTTGGTCACGAAGATGGCGTTGGGCACCTTCACCACCAGCGCGACCGCGGTCATCGCATCCGGCCGGTGCGGCATGCGCGCGCCATAGAGCCCGTGGTTGATCGCGCCGGAGGAGACGGTCTGCATCAGCAGCGTGTAGCCATCGGGGTCCGCCTTCGCGACCACGTCGGCGCCGATGTTGCCGCCGGCGCCGCCGGGGCGGTTTTCCACCACCACGTTCTGGCCCAGGCGCTGGGTCAGCGGCTCGATCAGAACGCGGGCGGCAAGGTCGGTGGTCCCGCCGGGCGGAAAGCCGACGACGAGGCGGATGGGCCGCGCCGGGAAGGCCTGGGCCAGGGCCGGCCGGGCCAGGGTGGCGGCGGCGATGCCGCCCAGCATGGAACGACGGTCGATCATGGCGGCGTGTCTCCTCCCCGAGGCCCCTTGGCAGGGTCCGTTGTCGCTATCCTCGCAACCTGCGCAATCATGGCCGCGGGATCAACCTCGCGCGCCGCGCGCGGGCCCGTTACCCTGCGCCTTCGCGGGTGGCGGGGCAGGGGGTTTCGGGCCGATGGGGTTCCTCAGGCTGTACGGGCGCGTGCTGTGGTTGCTCGGCACCGACCGGCCGATGGCGGCGGGGCTCACCGTGGCCGCGCTCGCCATGGCGGGGCTGCAATTCCTCGAACCCGTCCTGTTCGGCCGCGTCGTGGACCTTCTCGCCCGATCGGACCGGATGGAATCGGGCGCCCTGTGGGCCGAGGCGGCGACGCTGCTCATCGTCTGGGGCATCGTCGGCATGAGCGGCATCGCCGCCAATGTCGCCGTCGGGCTGTTCGCCGACCGGATGGCGCATCGCAACCGCCTGAAGGTGATGCACGACTATTTCCAGCACGTGCTCGCCCTGCCGCTGTCCTTCCACGGGGATACGCAGTCGGGCCGGCTGATGAAGATCATGCTGGTCGGCACGGACAACCTGTTCGGGCTCTGGCTCGGCTTCTTCCGCGAGCACATCGTCACCTTCGTCTCGCTGATCGTGCTGCTGCCGATGACGCTCGTCATGAACTGGCGGCTCGGCCTGCTGCTCATGGGGCTCGTCGTCGTCTTCGCCGTCGTCTCCGCCTATGTCATCCGTCGCACCCAGGCGGCGCAGTCAAAGGTGGAGCAGTTCCATTCGCGGCTCGCCGGCAGCGCACAGGATGCGCTGTCCAACGTGGTGGTCGTGCAATCCTTCACGCGCCTGAACTCGGAAGCGCGGATGTTCGGCGACATCGTCCGCCAGGTGCTGGACCACCAGTTCCCGGTGCTGAACTGGTGGGCGGTGGTGGCGGTGCTGACGCGCGCGGCCTCCACCCTCTGCGTCATCGCGATCTTCGTGCTCGGCACGGTGCTGCATGTGCGCGGCCAGGCGACGGTGGGCGAGATCGTATCGTTCATGGGCTTCGCCACGCTGATGATCGGGCGGCTGGAAGGCGCGGTCGGCTTCGTCTCCCACATGGTCTTCGTCGCCCCGCGGATCGAGGAACTGTTCGGCGTGCTCGACGCGAGGTCGAGCGTGCCGGAAGCGCCCGACGCCATCGACATCGGCCGCGCCAGGGGGGAAGTGGCCTTCGAGGCCGTGGGCTTCGCCTATCCCGGCGGCCCGCCCATCCTGCGCGAAGTCTCCTTCGCCGCAGCACCCGGGCAGACCATCGCGCTGGTCGGCCAGACCGGGGCGGGCAAGTCCACCGCCATGGCGCTGCTGCAGCGGCTGTGGGACCCGTCCGAGGGGCGCATCACGCTGGATGGGCACGATCTGCGGCAGGTCAGCCTGGAATCGCTCCGCCGCAACGTCGGCGTCGTCTTCCAGGAAAGCATGCTGTTCAGCCGCACCATCCGGGAGAACCTGCTGGTCGGCCGGCCGGACGCGACCCAGGCCGAGATCGAGGAGGCCTGCCGCCAGGCCGAGGCGCACGACTTCATCCTCCGCCAGCCCCAGGGCTACGACACGATCGTGGGGGAACGCGGGTCGAACCTCTCGGGCGGGCAGCGCCAGCGCCTGGCCATCGCCCGCGCGCTGATCAAGAACCCGCCGGTGCTGATCCTGGACGAGGCGACGAGCGCGCTCGACGCCGCGACGGAAGCCCGCGTGCAGAAGGCGCTCGGGCGGCTGATGGCCGGGCGCACCACCTTCATCATCGCCCATCGCCTGTCGACGGTGCGGGAAGCCGACGAGATCATGGTCTTCGACGGCGGCCAGGTGGCCGAGCGCGGGCCCTTCGCGACGCTGGTCGCGCAGGATGGGCGCTTCGCGGAACTGGTCCGCACGCAGTTGGCCGGCGGTGCCGCGCCGGCGCATTGACGCAGGCGCGAAGGGGCCGCTTGCACGCGGCAGACCCGCCCTGTCATGCTCGCGCCATGGTTGCGCGGGCAGGGATGCCGGGCCGCCTTCCTGAACCGCCGCCCGGCGCCCCGGAGCCGCGCCCCGCCAGCCCTTCGGCCGGCGGCGCACGAACGGGGGTCTTGCGATGACGATCAAGTCCATCCTGCGGGGCAAGGGCGCGGACGTCTTCTCGGTCGGACCGGGGGAAGACGCGACCTCGATCGCCCGCGCGCTCGCCACCCACCGCATCGGTGCGGCGCTGGTGCGCGACGGGAATGGTGCGGTGCTCGGCATCGTCAGCGAGCGCGACATCGTCCGCGCCCTGGCGCGCGAAGGCACGCCCGCGCTGGCCCGTACCGCGCGCGAACTGATGACGGTGGACCTCGTCACAGCGACGCCCGAGACGAGCGTGGCCGAGGCGCTGGCCCTGATGACCAACCATCGCTGCCGGCACCTGCCGGTGATGGAGGCCGGGCAGCTCGCCGGCATGGTCTCGATCGGGGACCTGGTGAAGGCGCGCATCGCGGAAGCGGAACAGGAGGCGGAGAACCTGCGCGCCTTCGTCACGGCGGCGTAGTTTTTTGACCTCAAGCGCCGGCGCCGCCATCCGGCGGCTTGGCTTGCGCGCCGTGCGCTCCCGGATCGAGGCCGGGCCTCGATCCGCACGTCCCGATGGGGCGCCATCGCCGCGCGCCGTTGGCCGTGCCACGCTGCGCAGGCCACACCGCGGAGCGCATCATGGACCTTCAACTGACCGGCAAGATCGCCCTCGTCACCGGCGCATCAGCCGGGCTCGGCCGCGCCATCGCGCAGGAACTCGCCGCCGAGGGCTGCCGCCTCGCCATCCTCGCCCGCCGGCGCCATTTGCTCGAAGACTTCGCACGCGAACTGCCCGCCTCCGCCACGCCCTTCGTGATCGAGCAGGACATCACCGCCCCCGATGCCGCGCCGCGCATCCGCGACGCGGTGCTCGGCCATTTCGGGCGGCTGGATATCCTCGTGAACAATGCCGGCGGCTCGCGCCCGCAGACCGACCTCGGCACGGACGAGGTCTGGCAGGAAGCGATGCTGCTGAACTTCGAGGCCGGGCGGCGCATCACCCACGCGCTGATCCCAGCCATGCAGGCCAACCAATGGGGGCGCATCGTCAGCCTGACCGGCACGGACGAGCCCTTCTCCATCAACCCCGCCAACGCCCCGAACGGCGCGGTCCACATCTGGTCCAAGGCGCTGTCGCGCGTCCTCGGCAAGGACGGCATCACGGTGAACTGCGTGCCCCCCGGCCGGATCCGGTCGGAACAGATCGACGCCCGCGTGCTGACCAGCGACGAGGCCCGCCGCGCCTGGGCGGAGAAGGAGGTGCCGGTCGGCTACATCGGGCAGCCGCGCGACCTCGCCGTGCTGGTCGCCTTCCTCTGTTCCCCGCTTGCCCGCTACATCACCGGCCAGGTCATTCATGTGGATGGTGGAACGCTGCGATCGAGCCATTGAAGCCGGGGGCGCGGCGGCGCGAGGCTGGAGCCCCGTCGCAGGAGCCGCCATGACCCATCCCGCGAACCAAGCCGCGCCGCACCGCCCGCGCAACGGTCACCACAGCCACCTGCGCGCGACGATCGCCCGCGCCCGCCTCAGGCGCCGCGCCCTCGGCCCCGCGCCGCCCGTGCCGATCGGGGAGAGGCTCGCCGATGCCGTCGCGGCGACCGTCGGCTCCTGGCGCTTCATCCTGATCCAGTCCGTGCTCATCCTCGGCTGGATCAGCGGCAACGCGACCTTCGGCGGCGGCGCCTGGGACCCCTATCCCTTCATCCTGCTCAACCTGCTGCTCTCCTTCCAGGCGGCCTACACCGCGCCGGTCATCATGATGAGCCAGAACCGCCAGTCGGATGTCGATCGTGAACGCGCCATGGCGGACTACCAGGTGAACATCCGCGCGGAAGCCGAGATCGCCCTGCTGCACGAGAAGATCGACCTGATGCGCGAACGCGAATTGCTCGAACTGACACACCTGCTGAAGGCCGCGCTGGCGCGCATCGACACGCTGGAAGGAAGGGGGGCGACCCCGTGATCAACCTCGCCGTCCGCGTCCTGCTCGCCCTCGGCGGCTCACTCGCCGCCCTGTTCGTCGCCCGCGATTCGCCCAATTTCGGCGTGGTGCAGGGCATGCTCTCGACCGTCGTGCTGGTCTGCTTCGTCCTCATCCTCGTGCTCTGGCGGCGGGGCAAGAAGGAAGACTAGGCGACGCGGCGCTTCCCTCCGCGCCCGCGGCACGGCACTTTCGCACCGGATGGCGATCGTTCAGGCCCTGCTGGCGCTGATCGCGGCCTGCATCGGCTTCGCCCTGCTGGCCCGGCGCGCGCGGCTTCCCTATGCGGTGGTGCTCGTGCTGGGCGGCATGGCGCTCGCCTTCATCCCCGGCGTGCCGCAGGTCGAACTCGACCCGGAGATCGCGCTCGCCTTCTTCCTGCCGCCGCTGCTGCAGGCGAGCGCCTACCGGACCGACTGGCCCGCCTTCAAGGGCAGCCTCCGGCCGATCCTCTTCCTCGCCGTCGGCGCGGTGCTGTTCACCACCGTGGTGGTCGCGGCGGTGGCCAAGACGCTCATCCCCGGCCTGCCCTGGGCCGCGGCCTTCGCGCTCGGCGCCATCGTCGCCCCGCCGGATGCCGTCGCGGCCGCGGCCGTGCTCCAGCGCCTGCGCCTGCCGCGGCGCCTCGTCGTCGTGCTGGAAGGCGAAAGCCTGATCAACGACGCCTCCGCGCTCGTGCTCTACCGCTTCGCGGTGGCGGCGACGCTGGCCGGCGCCTTTTCCTTCGTCGAGGCCGGGCTGTCCTTCGTCGCGCTATCGATCGGGGGCGCCGTCATCGGCTGGGCGATCGGGCGCGGCGCGGTCATCGCCATCCGGCGGCTGGAGGACACGCTGCTCGAGACGGCGGCCTCCTTCATCGCCTGCTTCGCCTCCTTCTTCGCCGCGGAATTCGTCCATGTCTCGGGCGTCATCGCCGTGGTCGCGACCGGCCTCGTGCTCGGCCGCGCGCAGCATCGCTTTTCCGCCCGCACGCGGCAGGAATCGCGCACGGTGTGGGAATTCATCGAGTTCGTCCTGAACTCGCTCGTGTTCATCCTGATCGGCCTGCAGCTGAACGAGATCCTGGGCCGGATGCAGGACCAGCCTTCCTGGCACCTCGCGCTGCTCGCCATCGCCGTCTCGGCCGCGCTGATCGCGGCGCGCTTCGTCTGGATCTTCCCCGCCGTCGGCGCGGAATGGCTGCTCGACCGCGCGCGCCGCCGCGACGGGCCGCCGCGCTGGCGGGAAGCGACGGTTGTCTCCTGGGCGGGGATGCGCGGCGTGGTCTCGCTCGCCGCTGCGCTTGCGCTGCCGCTGAACTTCCCCGAGCGCGACATCATCGTCTTCCTCGCCTTCTGCGCCATCCTCGCCACGCTGGTGCTGCAGGGCACGACGCTGGAATGGGTGATCCGACGCCTGGGCGTGGAGGAAAGGCGCCGCCCCGGCATGGGCGTCGATGAAGCGGCCGCCCGCACCCTGATCGCCCATGCCTCGCTGCGGGAGATGGAATGCCGCGCGGAGGACATCCTGGCCGGCGTCATCGCCCAGGACCTGCTGCCGGAATACCGCGACCGGGTGCGGCTGCTCGACGGCATCAACCAGGGCGCGATCGCCGCCGAGCGCGCGGCGCGGCTCGAACTGCGCCTGCACGCGCTGCGCGCCGGCCGCGCCCGGCTGCTCCGCCACCGCAAGGAGGACGGGGTGGATGAGGAACTGATGGCGCGGCTGACCGAGGAACTGGACCTCGAGGAACTCCGCCTGCGCCGGCTGATGGGCGTGGCGGAGGGCTGATCCGCGCGGGAATCGATCCGCCGCGCTATAGGGGGCGCATGACGGACCTTCGCCAGGCCCTCGAGGACGCCCGCCGGGCGCTGCTCGACCTTTCCACCCGCAACCGGCTGCTCGCCCTGCCCAAGCCGGGGCGGTCCCGCGGCGTCGTCATCCTGGACGACGAGGATGCGGATTTCGTCCTCGGCGCCCTGATGGGCGGCAAGCCCTTCGGCTTCGAAGCGGCGGGGGAGGACGCGCCCGAACCCGCGCCCGAGACCGCCGAGCCACCCGCCGAGGGCAAGCCCGTCCGCGCCCGCCGCCGCACCAGCAAGGCTGCCGCCAAGGCCGAGGGTGTGGCCAAGGCCGACGGCGCCGCGGCGCGGGAGGACTGGCAGCGCGACGACGCGCTGCGCGTCCGCCTGCCCCCCGCCGACCTCGCCCGCCGCCTGCGCGACCTGATGACGGATGCCCGCACGGCGCGGGAGGAAACCGGCGTCCCCACGCTGTATCTCGCGCTCGGCGCGCTGGTCTGGCGCGACCCCATGACGCCCGAGACCGAACGCCGCGCCCCGCTCGTGCTGCTGCCCGTCGCGATCGAGCGCGAGGGCGTCTCCCGCAGCTTCCGCCTCCGCGCGGGCGGGGAGGAGCCGGCTGAGAACCTCTCCCTGCGCGAAATGCTGAAGGTGAACTTCCGCACGTCGCTGCCCGACTTCGACGCCGAGGCCTACAACCCCACCGCCTGGGCCGAGGCCGTCGCCCAGGCCGTGAAGGACCAGGCCAACTGGACGGTCGAGGCCGATGCGCTCGCCGTCGGCCTGTTCTCGTTTGCAAAATTCCTGATGTGGCGCGACCTGGGGCCGGAGGAGAATCCCGGCCTCGCCGACCATCCGCTGGTGCGCGCGCTGGTCGGCGGCGAGCCGCTCTCCGCCCCGCCGACGCTGCCCGACGATGCGGATGTGGATGCCGAGATCCCCGTCGAGCGGCTGGACCACGTCGTCGACATGGACGGCTCCCAGGCCTTGGCGGCCGAGGCGGTGCGGCGCGGCGGGCATGTCGTCATCCAGGGGCCGCCGGGCACGGGCAAGTCCCAGACCATCGCGACCATCCTCGCCCAGGCCATCCTCGATGGCCGCTCCGTGCTGTTCGTGGCCGAGAAACTGGCGGCGCTGGAGGTGGTGAAGCGCCGGCTGGAGAACATCGGCCTTGGCGCCGCGGTGCTGGAACTGCATTCGGAAAAGCAGTCCAAGCGCGCGGTACTGGACGAACTGCGCGCGACGCTTGCCCTGCCGCCGCCGCCGAAGCCGGATCGCGCGACGGTGGTGGACCGGCTCGCCAGCCTGCGCGGGCGGCTCAACCGCCACGCCGCTGCGATGCGCGAGACCGCCGGCGCCTCGGGCATCCCGCTGCACCAGGTGATCGGCACGCTCGTCGCGCTGCGCCGGCGCGGCGCGCGCGTGCCGGACTTCACGCTCGACGTCGCGGGCTGGGACGGCGCGACCATCGCCGCCAAGCGCGACGCGGTGCGCGACCTTGCCGCGCGCGCGGTCGAAGCGGATGGCGCGCACAACCCCTGGCGCGGCGTGACGGCGGATCTCGGCCCGGCGGATGCGGACCGGCTGATGGCGAGACTACCCGGCTGGATCCGCGCCTTCGCG